>CAZKUN010000444.1:0-3052 GCA_964555935.1 uncultured Armatimonadia bacterium
TCGCATCAATTAGTGTCAGACACTATTTTATTCATGCCATTATTCAGCGCTACGACCCCCAGAAACGTCGATAAACTAGTGTCTGACACTAGTTTATCTTACATCATCGTCCGCGGCAGAGGGCCGGGGGCCTGACGCCGGGAACGTGCTGGCGCGCGCGGGCCGCACGAGCCCAACTATTGCCAGGGAGATCGCGATGAGAGCGTGGTGGGTCATGATGCTACTGCCGATTGGCGGGACGGGATGGGCCGGTGACGTGCTCCGCGTGGAGCGCGTGCTCGCGCCCCGGCGGGTGGCGGCCGGCACGTCGGCTCCGATTGAGGTCAGGTTCTCGGTCGTCGAACCTCTCGGCGATATCTGGCGGGTGAGCATGGAGCTGGCGCCGATTGGCGACGGCGAGAGAATCGTGGAGGGCCCCGCCAAGTCGCTCTTCTCGGCGCAGATGGTGGCGGGAGTTGAGAAGACCTATTCCTTCGCGCTGGCGATCCCCGCGGACGCCCCTCCGGGCACGTACCGTCTGATCGTGGACCATTACGGCAAGGTCGACGGCGCGTGGGCTCACGTGCGGTACGTGGATCGCGACGACAAACCTATGTCCGTGGCTATCGGCGAACTGGAAGTCGTTGAGCCCCTCCCCCAGCTACCTCTACCCGCGCCTCAGCGCAAGCTTCGCGCTGGCGAGATCCACGCCGTCTACGAGTGCGAGGAATTCGAGGGGATGGATGGCGGCGGGGAGGATGTTGGCGTCGCCCAGGGGTGGACGTGGCACTCGGACGTGCACTCATCAGGTCTCCGCGCGGCCGTCAACAGCAACGGGTCCGGCGTCATTCACGCTATCCTCGATCCGCCGCTTCCCGCCGGCGACTACAAGCTCTTCCTCAAGGCGGGCAGCGTCGGCTCGACGCTTCGCGTTGGACTCGATGACGAGGCCACCGAAGTCACGCCGCTCCGCAACGGTTGGGTGGAGACGGGCGCCGTGACCGTCGGCGAGCCCGCGACACGGCTGTGGGTCGAGGTGGTTGAGAAGATCGGGCGCTATGCGATCGTCGACTCAATCTACGTGACGAACGATCTCGCGAGCGAGGCCACGCGCGGGCGAGACCCGTCGCGCCAGTTCCTCCCCGCGGACGCGGCGCCGCTCAAGACCGGTCGCACGATCTACACGAATGAGTACCTGGCGGCGATGCGCGATCGCGTCGCAGACCACGAATCCCTTAGCGACCTGGCCGACAGGATTATCGAGTCGGCGAGATCGATAGCCGCCAACACGGATGAGCAGCTTTGGGGCCTGATGGCCGACACCTCGATCAAGCGCGAGTACTATGTCAACCAGAACAGGGGCTGCCCGGTCTGCGGGCTTAAGATCAAGGAATTCGAAGTCTTCCACCCGTGGATCCTGAAGCCCCTCGAGCGCCCGTTCAAGATGGCGTGCCCATCCTGCGAAGGCGTGTTCCCCAGCAACGACTTCGCGGCGGGCGAGCTGACGGGCGGGGATTACCCCGACGATGGCACGGGCTATGCAGCGGGCGAGGATACCTACCACTTCATCGGCGAGTACGTGCACTTCGCGTACCGAACGGGTTATCAGGGCAAGCTCCGCGCGCTCACGCAGGGCGTCGTGCTGACTGAGGATCCCGAGATCGCCCACAAGGCGTCCGTGATGGTCCTTCGCGCCGCGCAGCAATTCCCAAACTCCGAAGACCGCCAGGAGCGCGCCTTCAAGGAGCACTGGGGACACCGCTCGGGCTGCGTCACCGACTCCATATGGTCTAGCTATGAGGGGCGCCAATATGGGCAAGCTTACGACGCGGTCTGGCCGTTCCTCGATGCCGATGAGGAGCTGTTGGCACTCGCGCGCCGGGAGATCCCGGAGATCGAGACGCCCGATGACTTGCGCCTGTACATCGAGGAGAATCTGCTGCGGCGGGTCGCCCAGGCCTACTGCGATGAGGCCATTCTCGGCAATGCCGGCTACCACCACAAGGGCCTCGCCTGGCTGCTGCTAGCGCTTGACGACGACGAGTCAACGCGCTTCCCCAACTGCCGCGATTTGCTGGAGTACGTCTACTACCGGATCTACGGCGCTTTGAGGTACTTCCCGAATCTCCTCGGACGCGACGGGAGCAGTCTCGAAAGCCCCGGCTATAACGCCTCGCGCCTGAACATGGTCGGCGCGACACCCGTGCTTGAGCGCTACTTCGACCAACACCCGGGGGTGCCCCGCGACCGCTACCCGAACATGTGGGATGATCCGCGCTTTGAGGCGCAGTTCGACTACTACACCGACTACATGCTGCTCGACCGCTGGCTGCCGACGGTGGGCGACACGACGGGCGGGCCCGTCGTGCCCGAGCCCGTCGCGCGTCAGAAGCTGAGTGTTGTTTCCCCGGGCATCGCCGCCGCGGCGTGGGCGAAGTACCAGACGCCGAAACTGGCGACTGTGGCCTATGGGCTCGACGACAAGCCGCCGTCACCGTCGCTTTGGGAGGACTTGCCGCTTGACGAACTCGCCGCCGCTCGGGCGGACGCGCCGGAGAATCTCAAGCGCCGGACGAACGTGCAGGACGACTATGGTCTCGTGTTCTTGCGCAGCGGCGAAGGCGATGCGGCCCGAGTGCTGTGGGCCTGGTACGGGAAGACGCTGTCTCACGCCCACGACGACAAGCTGATGATTGGGCTCGTGGGAAAGGGCGTTGACCTGCTTCCTGACCTTGGATATCCGAAGTCCTGGGACCACGCGGGGCGCTGGGAATCTAACGCCCTCACCCACAATACGATCACCGTCGACGGCGTGGCTTTCCCTGCCGGTCGGGTGAGGGGCCAGCTCCAGATGCTCGGCAACATCCCCGGCCTGCAGGTAGCCGAGGTCGCCGCCGGCGACGTCTCGCGGCGCTTGCTCGCGATGGTCGATGTGGATGACGAAGACTTCTACGTGGTTGACCTCTTCGACGTGCGCGCCGGATCCGAGCAGACGCTGAGCTACCACGGGCCGCAGGCGACCGTAGTCGTCGGGGGCGTCGAACTCGAGATCCAAGCCGGCGGCACGGCGGCG
>CAZKUN010000444.1:3065-4366 GCA_964555935.1 uncultured Armatimonadia bacterium
CACACGCCGCTCGCCCACATGACCGATGTCGAGCGGGGCGAGCCGACCGGTCCGTATCGCATCGACTACGCGCTAGGCGATGAGGCCGACACGCACGTGCGCCTGCACCAGTTCCCGGAGGCAGGCACAGCGCTCGTGCTAGGAACCGGGAGCCCGCCCTCGCAACCGGACGCGTACCGGGTGCGATATGGTCTGCAGATGCGCTCGGGCGCGGCGCCGCTCGCGAGCCGCTACCTGACGGTGACCGAGCCGTATTGCGTGGCGCCGGTGCTGGACTCAGTGGAGCGGCTCGCGGCAGGCGGCTTTGGCGGCGGCGAGGCGTTGAGGATCACTCGCGGGGATGTGACAGACCTGCTGATGTTGGCGTCTGATGCCGGCCAGACCGTCGAGGCCGCCGGAGCCAGACTCGTCGGGCGAGCCGCTCTCGCGCGGAGCGAGGGTGACACGCCGTCTGAGATCCGCGCCTACGCATTCTCCTCCGTGGAGGCGCCGGGCGTGACCGTCACCGCCGCTCCCTACATCACGGGCGAGGTCGTGACGTGCGACTACGCCGCGGCGAGCATCGTCGTCTCCGGGATTCCAGTAGATCAGTCTCTCGTCGGTCGACCCATTCGCATCCATAACGAACTGCGCAGCACGCTCCATATCATCGCCACTATCGCCGCCGATGGCGACCGCGCGCGGTTGACGCTCACCACGTCGGCGCTGCGCCATGAGGGGTGGGTCTCGGCGGTCTCAAACGGCAGCATCCGCAACGGCGCGCCGAGCCCATGGGCCTTCGACACCTTCTTCACTGGCACGCGTCTGGTCAGCGAGGATGCCAGCTCGGACTGGATCGTCACGGGCGCAGCGGGAGGCTGGTGGAGCGCGCCCACGGGCACGCGGATGAGCTTGCGGGAACTGGGCGGCAACTCGCCATCGGCGGAATCCCTGACCGAGTCCTTCGGCGATGCCGACGGCGATGGCACGCGGGGCTTCCGCGTGTACGAATACGGCTCCGGCGATCTCGTTGAGGTGGCCTCATTCGCCGCGCTTCGTCGCGGTGCAGACGGCCAGTGGACGGGCGTGCTGTCGCCCGGCGCGCGCGTCGCGACCGAGTGAGAGAGTCGAACTCCCCACCTCATCAGGGCAATCGCTCCCACCAGACCAAACCGGCTTTTGCAGGTGAGCGGCCCGCGCATGTGGTAGGTGAGATGCGAGTGCTCTGAGCATACCACTACGCCGCCACACTTGAGGCTGCATGCCCCATTGGCCTTACCCCCTAAAGCGAGTCCAGGTTCAGTGTTAGTATCTGGGTGTAC
>CAZKUN010000445.1:0-4336 GCA_964555935.1 uncultured Armatimonadia bacterium
CGCCGATCGCCGTCCAGCCGCTGGACGAGAAAGGTCAGGCGATCCAGCTCATGCGGAGCTGGCTGACCGCGATGCCCGGCGAAGTAGTGAGCTGCGTCGGCTGTCACGAGAGCCAGAGCGAGGCGCCGGCGACCGATGTCGCCACGGCGGCATCGCTGCGGGAGCCGAGTGAGATCACGCCCTGGTACGGACCGGCGCGCGGGTTCAGCTTCAAGCGCGAGGTCCAGCCGGTGCTGGACAAGTACTGCGTGAGCTGCCACGACGGCTCCGTTCAGCCGAGCGGCGCCGCGATTGCCGACCTCAGGTACTCCGAGCCCGTCAATCCGCCCGGGCCGCCGGGCGGCTACCAGACCGGCTCGCGCTTCAGCCCGTCGTACCTGGCGCTGATCCGACACGTGCGGAGCATGACCATCGAAAGCGATATCCACATGCTGCCGCCGGGCGAATTCGCGGCCGACACCACGCGCCTCGTTCAGATGCTGCGCGCGGGCCACCACGGCGTGGAAATGGACACCGAGGCGTGGGACCGCATCACGACCTGGATCGACATGAACGCGCCCGAACACGCGACATGGCACGAGAACGTCGGCAACGCGAAGGTGGACCACCAGCGCGAGCGGCGGATGGCCATGATGGGCAAGTACGCGGGGATCCTCGACGACCCGGAGTTGGAGGGCGACACAGCAGATCTGGGCGACCCGGTGCCGCCAAAGCCTGTAAGCGCCGAGACCATGTCTGCCGTTTCATCCATCGAGCGGCTGTCCCCTCGCGAGGCGAGAGAACTCCAGGCTTCTCTGGGCGAGACGACCCGCAGTGTTGATCTCGGCAAGGGCGTGACGCTTGAGCTAACGCGGATCCCAGAGGCGAAGCCACTAGTCGACGAGCCGTTCTGGATGGGCACCGTTGAGGTGACTAACGAGCAGTTCGCGGCATTCGACTCGGCGCATGATAGCCGCCTGGAGCACGGCGATTTCCTGCAGTTTGGAATCGCCGAACGCGGATTCCCGGTCGATGGGCCACAGCAGCCGGTTGCAAGGGTGAGCTGGGACCGAGCGACGGCGTTCTGCGAATGGCTGAGCGAGCAAACGGGGCTGAACGTGACGTTGCCCACCGAAACGCAGTGGGAACACGCGTGTCGAGCGGGTTCGGACACAGCCTTGTGGTACGGCGGGACCGATTCGGATTTCTCGCAGTTCGCGAATCTCGCGGACCAGAACCTAAGCGCCATCCAAAACTATGCCCCGTGGAACCTGCCGAGCGGAGCGCTGATGCCGTACCGACCCGCGATGACGGGAGTCGATGATGGGCACCGAGTGTCCGCGGACGTGGGAGGCTTCGCTCCGAACGCGTGGGGCCTGCATGACATGCACGGCAATGTCGCGGAGTGGACGCGCTCGTCAACGGATGACGCTGGTGAGATGGTTGTGCGGGGCGGATCATGGTACGACATGCCCGGCCGCGCGACGAGCGCATTCCGGACGGCATACCCACGCTACCGAGGCGTGTACGATGTGGGGTTCAGGATCGTGGTTGGCGAGTAGCGACGACGGCCGAGCATTCCGCTTCAGGCCTCGGCGGCGAGTTCGATCAGACGGTCAGGCTGCTCAAGGGCCTTGGTGAAGCCATCGAGGTAGAGCTGCATGAGCGAGAGATCATTCGGCGGATGGACTCCGCCGATAAAGGCGCGATTGGCGCAGATCTCTTGCGTGGCCGGGTATTCATCGACGTTGTACTCAACATCCCCCGCGGGGCCACACCACGGGCACCCGTTGCCAAAGCCCACCTTTCGCTGGAAGATCTCCTCGCCGGGCACGGGCTGAGCCTGCACGGGCCCGGTGGGGATGCCCTCCGCGGCGAGCGCCCGGCAGAGGCCGGCGCGCAACACTCGGGGCTCCACGTCTAGACCAAGCTGCTCGGGCCGGACGCGGTACATGTAGTTCCAGTAGCACGGGTCGGCGTACTCGGGCTCAGGTGGCCCCTCTACCCCAGGAATATCGTTCAAGCGGGCGCTGAGGTGCCGGGCCATTTCGCGCCGCCCCGCGTTGTTCGCGGGAAGTCGCTCGAGCTGGCTGCAGATGAGGGCGTTCGTGAACTCATGAGGCCTGTAATTGAAGCCAAGCCCGCTGAATCCCGGGAAACCCTCCTCCTCTACGATTCCGAAGCGCGTCATCGCTCCGGCTCGGCGATAGATCCGCTCGTCGTTGGTCGTTACCAGCCCCCCCTCGCCCCCGGTGAGATTCTTAGAGCGATTGAGGCTGAACCCGCTGGCATTGGCGATACTCCCCACCTTGCGCCCGCGATAGCCGGCGCCATGGGCCTGGCAGCAGTCGGTCACGACGATGAGGCCATGCTTCTCAGCGACCTCCAGGATGGGGTCCATGTCCGCGGGCATGCCGTGGATGTGAACCGGGAGGATGGCCGTCGTGTATTCGGTGATGCGCTCCTCGATGGCCGCGGGGTCCATCGTGGCCGTATCCGGATCGCTGTCAACGAACACCGGCACGGCGTTCTGGTGCAGGATGCTCGCGGCTGTAGCCCAGTACGAGTACGCCGACGTGAGCACCTGATCCCCAGGCTGAACACCCGACGCCGCCAGCGCCATGTGCAACGCGCTCGTGCCGCCGTTGGTGACGATGCAGTGCTTCGCACCGCAGAACTCCGCCCACTGATCCTGAAGCTGTTGAGCGAAAGGGGCGCTATTCGTATGCAGCGCGTTTCCAAACTCAGCCTCGTTGTCAAAGACCTTCAGCACAGCCGCGCGGTCCGCATCATTCAGGACAGGCCAGCGCTTGACCGCCCCGTTTGAGATAACGCGCGCGCCACCATCTATCGCCAGCTTCGAAAGCATCATACTCACCCTGGGCCATAGTCGTTTCGGAGGCCCCTTCGCCAGACGTCGCCGGGGGCCTCCTCACAGGTGGGGCGTTATTTTACAGCGAACAGCAAGCCAGCGCAGTCCACGACAGTCAATCGGAGGGTAACCGTGAAACCGTGCCGCGTTGGGATCATCGGCCTTGGGCGGATGGGCAGCACTATCTGCGAGGAAGTCGTCGGGTACGAGGCGTTTCGTCTCCCCTACTCCGTCGCCGGTGCTTGCGTTGATAGCGATCGCCTGGAGCTGGCCTGTGGGGCGGACCTGCTCCCGGAGAAACGGGACGCTTTCGCCGAGAAGTGGGGGTGCGGCGCGATCTACGAGGACTTCCTGGACATGATCGAACAGGAGCGTCCCGACATGGTCGCGATCTGCACTAAGGCCGAGAACCATGCAGAGCTGGCCTGCGCGGTTGCCGACGCGGGCGTGCCGATGGTCTACCTCGAGAAGGCCATGGCGTGTTCGATGGTGGAGGCAGATCAGGTCAAGGAGGCGGTCGACCGCGCCGGGACGCTCGTCAACACGGGGGTATTGCGGCGGTTTGGCGATCACTACCATTGCATCCGCAAGATGATCTCCGACGGCGCGATCGGCGAGCCGAGGGCTGTGGTCCAGAAGTCCGGTGGCAGCCTGCTCCATAGCCACATCCACTCGATCGACTTCGCGATGTTCATGCTCGGCGACCCACGGGCGAAACGCGTCCGAGGCGAACTCCTGCCGCCAGACACGAAGATCACCGACAATCGGCTCGACCACGACCCAAGCGCGAACTACGAGGTGGAGTTCGAGGATGGCACGCGCGCGCTCAACGTGCCATACGGCAACTATGACGCAGACATCATCGGCTCGGCCGGCATGATCGAGTGCATGAACAATGGCATGGACTTCGCGCTCCGCAAGCCTGAGGACCCGGCGAAGAAGTGGGCGCGCTATGTGCCGGAGCGACTCGACATCAGCGCGGAGGTCAGCGCAACCGTGGCGTGTCTCGAGGATCTCGTCGAGGCTCACGAGACCGGGCGGCCACCTCTGAACCACATCGGCATCGCCCATCACTCGACCGAGATCTGCCTGGCGGTTGCCGAGAGCCACCAACAGGGCGGCGCGTGGGTGGAGCTTCCGCTGGCGAACCGCGAGCTATACGTGTTCCACGTGTAGCGTTTGCCGGGCGGGAACGAAGTGGGTATACTGGCTGCGGAGAGTGGGCCGGGCGGTCGCCTGGGAGACTCGCACGGAAACTCGTTGTCTGGGTTTCCAAGCTTCCTGGGAGGAAAGTCCGGACTCCGCAGGGCAGGGCGCTGGCTAACGGCCAGGGGGGGCGACCCCACGGAAAGTGCAACAGAAAATACACCGCCGAGGGCGACTGCTCGGCTCTCGCGGACACGCAGGCGGCGCAAGCCGCATCCTGCGGGGTCGCGGGGCGGATGTCATCCTCGGTAAGGGTGAAATGGTGCGGTAAGAGCGCAC
>CAZKUN010000446.1:0-304 GCA_964555935.1 uncultured Armatimonadia bacterium
CGGCTCCTCAATCCCGGCCGGCCCTGGCTCCCACATGGCGTGGACCGCCCGCAGAAGCTCTGTGATGACGGAGGCCTGCAGCGTGGCTATGACGGCCCGGTCGTACCCGCCGGCGGCGTCGCCTCGGGATAGAAGCATCCTGGCCGCTGATGCGCTCAGCTGGGCTTCGTCGGACATCTCAGACACGTCGATCTTCGGACCGTCCTGGGCCCGCAGATCGGCCGTCTCCTCCGTTTGCGCTTCGTAGCGGGCAATCCACTCACCCGCCAGCTCATCGAGCACGATCCGAACATCCTCGGGCACC
>CAZKUN010000446.1:315-3482 GCA_964555935.1 uncultured Armatimonadia bacterium
TAGCCGGTATGCTTCATCGATCGTGGCTACCTCGAGGACGGTGATGCCGACGTTGTGCCCGTGCGCCATGGGGTCGGCCTCATCCCGCGACCGGGCACGCCCCTGCCCCGAGGGAACGAGCACAACCCCGTAACCAGCCTCGGCGGCAGCGTCGATCTTCTCAATCAGCCCGCCGACAGGCCCGATCGTGCCGTCCGGGTTGATCGTGCCTGTTATCGTCCGGCTTGGAGCTATGGGGTCATCCTGCAGAGCCGCGATCAGCCCCACCGCCATCAGCGCGCCGGCAGACGGCCCATCGATGCGACCGGCGACCGTAAATGACGGGACATAGCTCTCAAGGTGCCGCCCTGTCGTCAGCGACGCGACGGCCGTCGCCATCCAACCGGCCGCGCGCCAAGTGTCTCCCGTGCCCTTGGACTCGGACTCAAAGAAGCCCACCTGGGCGATGCCGCCACGGGGAGGATCCACGCGAATTGTGACGCGGCTGAGGCCCGACCGGCCGCCATCGGGACTTGGCGCGTGCCAGAGCGCCACAAGCTCGCGCTCCCGACCGTTTCGCACATCCCGCGGGCGCGACGGACCACGGCGCGCGATATACCAGACACCGATGCACGTGAGCGCAATGAGGACCGTGGCTAGGAGGATCGCGAGCGAGCGCGAGCGACGCATCTTCAACAAGGCACCTCGGTCAGGAGAGTCTGCTGTTGCGGAGGTGTTCTTGCCCGCATCGCGCCAAGTCTCCTCCACCGGAGGTCGGCTGCAACTGGGGGCTGTTTTCGTGAATGAGGCGTCTTCGAAGGCCACCGACGGGCAGGACAACAGGCCGCCGCGGCGAATGACCCTAGGCGGCGTCGCGGCAGGAATCTTGCAGGTTGTTGATTGCCGGCGCGCCCGTAGGAATATCGACGAATGAGGAGTTCATATAATGGGCGATCTCAGAGAGCGGATTGAGGGCGATGAGACTCCGGTACAGCGTCTTCTGGACTGGATCCCAGGCTTCAAGGGTTACCGCCAGCAAGACCAGCGGCGCGAGGCGGATCGGATGGTTCGAGACCACCTCGTCGAGCTGCTGGCCGAGGCCCAAGCCCAAATCCGGACAGCCACCGGCAAACTCGCCAAGGCCGTGAAGCTGAAACAGATGTCCGCGCTCGACAGCCTCGGGAAGCGCATCGAGAAGCTGGCCGACCTGATCCGGTACGCGGACGCGGGTTATACGGGCTGGTTTGCCGCGGTCAAGATCAAGGAAGAGGAGCTTGACCGCATCTATGAGTACGATGTCTCGCTGAAGCAGTTCATCGGCGACGTCCAGGCGGCCGTCGCGGAACTGGTTGGGTTGTCCGATGATGACATGGGCCCAGCCATCGACAACGTCAACTCGGCGCTGGACGAGTTGGAGCACCTGATCAAGAACCGCGAGCAAGTGGCGCTCGGGCTCGTGCCGTAGCGAATGGAGTGGCCATGCAAGCTGTTTTCGGGCTGAAGCCCGGTGATGTCGTCGAGTATCTGCTGGAGCATTACACGGTCGAGGGCCGCGCGACGTACACGTCCGCATCGCGCTCGTGGACCGAATCGGTGCTGAACCCGGGCATCGAGGCGCGGCGACTGACCATGATGCTGTTGAACGACCGGTTGTACATCGGCGAGCCATGCCACGTGGAAGGCACGGCCGGCGACGGTACGGTCGTGGCGGATGGGCAGCAGTTCTCGCTGGAGTCCAGCGGTCGGGCGGATGCGCGGTGGGTCTATGAGGGTGGGGCAACGAGGTTCGACAGGCCGACGTACTGGCACTACGAGACGACGGCGGGCGAGATGGTTGAGATGATCCACGGGCACCTCGGGCAGTGGGCGATGCATTACGAGATCAGCGACCCGAGCATGTTCGAAGTATTCGGCACGTGAGGCCGAGATATGACACGCACAACAGCTAAGCGCCGAGGACGAGTTGTGAAGGCGAGCCGGATCGCGGCTTGGCTAGGGCTGGCGATTCTGGGGACGATGACGATGATCGCCGCCCAGGAGGCCGACTCCGCGCGCGGTCCCGTGCTCGAACTCACCGTCCAGGGCGACGTGACTCCCGCTTTGCTAGAGTACATTCGACGCGGGATCAGCGAGGGCGAGAAGCGCGATGCGGAACTGGTCGTCATCCGGCTCAACACGCCGGGCGGCCTGCTCTCTACCACGCGTAGAATCGCCGAGGATATGCTGGGCTCTGAGGTCCCAATCGCCGTCCATGTCTGGCCATCCGGCGCGCACGCCGGATCGGCCGGCACATTCATCACGATGGGCGCGCACGTTGCGGCTATGGCGCCGGAGACGAACATTGGCGCGGCTCACCCGGTGATGCTGGGAGGCGCAGCTCCCGGCACGGATGACGATGAGCAGGAAGGCGCCAAACACGACGCGCCGATGGCCAAGGTCACCAACGACTCGGTCGCGCTGATCCGCAACCTCGCAACCAAGCGCGGCCGGAATGCTGACTGGGCAGAAGATGCCGTGAGAGAGAGCGTCGTTGCCACGGCGGACGAGGCCCTCGAAATCGGCGTCATCGACCTGATTGCCAAGAACACCTCTGATCTGCTGAGCCAGGCGGACGGGCTGACCGTCGCGACGGCGTCGGGAGAGCGGACGCTGCAAACCGCTGGGGCGACGGTCATCGAACTCGCCACCAACTGGCGCGAGCAACTGCTCATGGTTATCGCCCACACAAACGTGGCCTACATCCTGATGATGCTTGGGACGGTTGGGCTGATCGCCGAACTCAGATCGCCGGGCTTTGGGGGCGCGGGGATCGTCGGCGCCATCTGCCTGATCCTCGGGTTGTTCGCGGCGTCTGTGCTGAATGTCAGCGCTGCCGGTTTGGCGTTGATCGTGCTTGGCGTGGCGTTCCTTCTCGGCGAGTTGGTGACCCCAACCTTCGGCATATTGACCGCCGGCGGCACGATAGCGCTTACCATCGGGTCGCTGATGCTCTTCAAGGACGAAGGAATGCAGGTCAGCCGGTGGCTGATCGCCGGCGTGGTCGTGTCGACCGTCGGCTTCTTTGTCTTCGTCCTGGGGGCCATTGTGAAGTCGCAGAAGCGAAAGGTGGTCACCGGCACGCAAGGGGTCATCGGGCTGACTGCCAAGGCCCGCACGGCGCTTGTACTTCTTAGGGTTCTTTTTGTGGC
>CAZKUN010000446.1:3492-4325 GCA_964555935.1 uncultured Armatimonadia bacterium
CCCGCACGGCGCTTGATCCGACAGGCACGGTGTTCGTGGATGGCGCGCTGTGGACCGCCGAATCCGTATCCGGCCCCGTCCCTGAGGGGACGGATGTCGAGGTGATCGGCGTGGATGGACTTCGGTTGACGGTGTCGCTGCCGAACGAAGAGTAGAATCGTCGCCCCTCACCGGGCGGTAACCACCACAAGGCGGTGTGAGCGATCATGGATCCTTTGTGGGGCGGTGTTGGCGTCGTCGGCTTCTTCCTGTTCTTGATTCTTATCAGCGCCATTCGAATCGTCAATGAGTACGAGCGAGGTGTCGTGTTCCGACTCGGGAGGCTCGTCGGCGCCAAGGGGCCGGGGCTGTTCCTCATTATCCCGATCGTCGACAAGATGCGGAAGATGGATCTGCGCGTCGTCGCGCTGGACGTACCGAAGCAGGAGGTCATCACCCGCGACAACGTGACGGTCCGGGTGAACGCGGTCTGCTACTTCAAGGTCTTCAACCCAGAGAACGCGGTCGTCGCGGTCCAGCAGTACTGGGTAGCCACCTCGCAGATGGCGCAGACGACGCTCCGGAGCGTGTGCGGTGAGGCCGAACTCGATGAGATGCTGTCGGAGCGCGAACAGATCAACCAGAAGCTACAGCAGATCATCGACGAGGCGACCGACCCGTGGGGCGTGAAGGTGACGGCGGTCGAGATCAAGGACGTGGAACTCCCGGCGGAAATGCAGCGCGCCATCGCCAAACAGGCGGAGGCCGAGCGAGAGCGGCGGGCGAAAGTCATCGCCGCCCAGGGCGAATTCGAGGCAGCAGAGAAGCTCGCGGACGCGGCCAGGATCATCGGC
>CAZKUN010000447.1:0-4311 GCA_964555935.1 uncultured Armatimonadia bacterium
CCGTCTCGCCTGTCGGCAGTTCGATCCCCGCCCCGACTTGGGCGAGGGTGCTGGTCATCCGCCACGTCGGCTCCCAGACGATCGTCTCGGTACACTCGGAGTCGGACGCTTGCCACGTGCAAGTCTCATTCGCCAGATCCACGCTGAGGGTGACCGGCTCGCGAAAGTCAATGACGGGTTCGCCGTCGAACTCGATGTTCTTGAGCCGGACGAACTGGACCGATTCCCGAGCCAGTCTGAACGCTGCCGCCGTTATGCTCAGGCCCCCCTTGCGCGTGGTGCCTTCGAGCGGCGCGCCATAGACCACTGTCTCGTCCCCCCGCACGGCGATGGCGTCACGCCCCAGCGGCACGGCCTTGCGCGCTGGCTCCTCGTCGGGCTGGTGTCCGTAGAACAGATTCGCGAATCGGTAGGTCTCGTCGGTGCTGAACTCGCCCGCGACTGTCTCTCTTAGCACTTGAACGTCGAAGGCTGTCCCCCCGAAGGAGCCCCCCACGTCGCGGACCGAGCCGTCGAGGCGCGGCGCGGGAGAACCCGGCGCGGACACGTTCTGAAGGAACAAGTCGGCCTTCGCTCCGCGCAACCGCCACGTGCCGTTCGCCCGGTCGACCTCGGGCTCGCCCAGGCCCCGGAAGGTGCAAGCGATCGAGTGCTCGCCGTCCTGGTGGAGCGCTACGTCGTCAAACAACACGACGTGTCGGCCCTTCTCCATGAACACGTGCCGCGTGTTCCCGCAGCCCGTGAGCGGATCCACCACGGACTTCGTGTAGGCCAGGGGGCCGATGTCGGCCATCTCGACCAGGCGAGCGAACGTGCCCGCCGGATCGCCCGCGTTACCTCGGGAGACCGACACCGTGTTCTGGTAGAACGGCTCATGCTTCGGCGTCAACTGCACCAGCAGCCGCTCGCCATAGCGCGAGTATTCGGAGATGCCGTTGGCATCGTTGCCGCTGTATGTCGTCCCGCCCAAGCCGTCGAGTAGCAGGTATTGGTCATCCTCCCCCAGCCCGTCCCTGAACGAGATTTTGTTGAACGTCTCGCCCAGGGGCACGTCGTTCACGACCGGGTTGCCCCCGTGGGTTCGCCCGCGTCCCTTGATCAGGTCCTCATGCAGCGGCGCTGGCGCCAGGATGCGGTTGATGCCGATGAGATGCGTGGGCTCGCGCGCCGGGACGCTCGTGTGGTACCAGTGCCCCAGCCAATTGATCGACATGATGAAGATCTTGTACGGGTGGCGCTTCATCCGCTCGTCGAGCCACCACTGGTACCGGCCGTCGCGCAGTAGCGTCTCCGTTCGGCCGAGGATCTGGTACGCGTCGTAGGCCTCCGTGGCGGCGATGTTCTCGGCGCCGAAGTTGACGAACTCCCCGGCGTTGTTGATGCACATCGTCGCGAAGTCCGCGTTCAGTCGGGCCAGCCCGGTGGTGATGTGTTCCGTCCGAGGCCCCTCCACGGCCGCCTGCAGCAGGTGCCAGTTGCCGTCGAACCCCCATTTGTGGTCGAAGCCCGTGGTGTACGTCTGCGTCATCGCGTCGATGACGATGCCAAAGCGCTCCCGGGTCAGCGCGATGCTGTCGGACAGCTCGGGTCCCAACTCGCAGTGCCGCTGAGCCCAGCCGCAGAGAGCATCGCCCCCGAAGATGCCCGAGTACTGATGCCTGGATAGGATGCGATACGAGGTGACTCCGTAGGCTTGGTGGTCGGGACGGTACGCCGCCATCTGCCCCGCGAGGAACCCCATGACCGCGTGGCCTCGGTCGCGCTGCCCGGACGTCAAGTACGGGCAATTGGCCACCTGCTGCCAGGCCCGCAGCCATATCTCAACCATGTAGTGGGCATCGTAGGGTGCCTTGCGGTGAGCCTCGACCCATTCGAGGTTCTCGTACAGCGCGTCGATGGCGCGTCCCGCGGCCTCGGCGAACTCGCGCTCGCCGGTTATTCCGTAATGCAGCCCGTCATACACCAAGTGTCGGTCCAGCAGGACGAACACGTATTGCACCGGCGTTTTGCCGGGGTTCTTCGCCTTGTACTCCTCGCTGCCAGGTGGGAGCAGGTCCGTGTCCCAGCCCCCCAGCCACTCGCGAGCAGCGTCGGTCCGGCGCTGCATCTCGGCCAGGAATGGGTGCTCGCCCAGCGTGACCCGCAGGCAGTACTCGGAGTAGGCCTCGCCGTCGCGAGCATCGATCAGCCCCACGTACTCGTCGACGGCGGCCGCGACCTCATCGGGGCCCTGCCCGCCGAGAATGACCGCATTCCAGCCCAGCCCGAGCGGATCGACGACGCTGCGCACGGTATGGCCGCCTTGACCAGGATAGGCGGCGTCCTCAAACGCCACGTAGTCCATGTAGAGGCGGGCGATCGCGGGGTTGCTGGTGAGGTCGCCCAGCAGGATCAGGTGGCTCGCGTTCGGCTTGAACGCGAAGGCGGGGCCGGTCACGAGTTCGGCGGCGGAGACCAGCGGGACCTGGACGCCCGTCTGCTGCTGGATCGACCTCTGCAGTGCCTCCGCGGCGGTCTGGTATCGCGGATCCTCGGGCACTGCGATGATGGCTGTGGCGCGGCCATCCTCGACGGGGTGGGTCCTCGGCGTGACCTGGTGGGGCGTGACGGACCGCCGGACCTCATCCCACTCGACGCCCACGGCGCCGTCCGCGTCATCCACCAGCAGCAGCATGAGGCTGAGGCTCATTGCGGCCAGAATCCCAAGTCCTTGCACGGGCTCACTCTCCTTCGTGGTGCCTGGCCTTTGGCGGCCGGCGGCAGAAGACCTTCTGTCTCGTCTGGGAGGATCGCTCGTGGGTGGAGGGAAGCAGAGGGCAGAGAGGCTGTCGAAGAAGGCGTTCTTCCGGTCGGCACTGCCCGGAGCGAAAAACTCCGGGACAGTTAGCCATTTTCGCGGTCGTTGCGAAACATGGTAACTGTACCTGATTTTTCGACTCGCCAGCGTAGCACCCGGCGCGCGGGACTGTCCTGTGTTGACGGGTCTTCCGACAGGCCCGCAGACGGCATTCTGGATTCGGAGGGCGAGGTTGGCACAATGAACCTGAGATGGGGAATCATCGGCTGCGGCAACGTGGCCGAGACCAAGGGTGGACCGGCGCTTTATGGCGTCGAGGGCTCGGAACTCGTGGCCGTAATGAGCCGTAGCGCGGAGAAGGGCGCTGACTTCGCCCAGCGACATGGAGCGCGACGGCACTACACGAGCGTCGCGGACCTGCTGTCAGACGATGAGGTCGATGCCGTCTACGTCGCGACGCCGCCGCATCTGCACGCCGAGCAGACCGTGCTTGCGGCAGAGGCGGGCAAGCACGTGCTGTGTGAGAAGCCGATGGCGCTGACCGTGGCGGAATGCGAGACCATGGTCGCGGCCTGTCGCGACGCGGGCGTGGAGCTGTGGATCGCTTACTATCGGCGCTGCTGGCCGCCGATCGTGTTGATGAAAGAGCTGCTAGAGCGCGGCACGATCGGACAACCCACGATGGCGCGCGTGACGCTGACGGGGATGTACGGGCCACCCGGTGACGGCACGATTCCCTGGCGCCTGCAGCCCGAGGTGTCGGGTGGCGGAGGGCTGATGGACGTGGGTAGCCACCGGCTCGACCTGCTCGTGCACTTGCTCGGCGAGGTCCGCGATGTGAGCGCCTTTGTCGACACCATTTCCTCCGACCTGGCCGTCGATGACAGCGCGTCGCTGCTGCTGAAGTTCGCAGGCGGCGCCCAGGCCGTCGTCTCGTGTCACTGGAACGTGGCGGACGCGGTCGACGAACTTGAGGTGGGGGGAACGAAGGGCCGGCTCATGGCGACGAATGTCGGGACGGGTGACTTGCTGATCCGCGCGGGTGGCGAGAGCGAGAGCCTGCGGTTGCCGCCGCCTGCCATCACGCACTCGGATCTCGTGACGCGCATCGTGGCGAGCATCAAGGCCGGCGCGCCAAATCCGCTATCCGGCGAAGATGGAATGCAGGCGACGGCGATCATGGAGGCGGCGTACCTGTCGTCGAAGCGGCGCGCGGCCGTTGCCTTGGCGGACCTGACTTAGAAGTCGGGCTTCCGGGGCCTTCGCGTGAACAGTTGACGTGCCGGGGTTGCGTCGTCAGTGACATTCCCGGAATTGCGCAATGCCCTTGGCGAGGCGTCGACGAGAAGCGCGTGCCGCCTCCATCGCCATGCGCCCTCAGCCGCCCAATCCATGTAAGAGGGGCTTTAGCCCCGACGCCGTTGCCTCTGCCGGCGTCTACTGCGTCGGGGCTAAACTCACATTCCCGGAATTGCGCAATGCCCTTGGCGAGGCGTCGACGAGAAGCGCGTGCC
>CAZKUN010000448.1:0-4249 GCA_964555935.1 uncultured Armatimonadia bacterium
CAGTCGGCGTTGCCCGACGTCACTGACGAGCGTGTCGTTGCCTGTGAGGCTGGTGTCGAGTAGGTAATCGCTCGCCGCCGGCAAGATGGGCGTGCCAGACGTCGTCACATCCACGCCCACCAACTGGACCGTGGTGCCGGTGTCCTGATCTTCCTTGGCCAGCGCGATCACTGTGCCATCGCCTGATATGCACGCGTCGCCTCTGAGGGGTCCCTCTGACTCCGTCGGGAAGGTCTCCGCGCTCATCTCCCAGGTGTCGTCCTTCACCGCGAACAGCCGGATCCTGAAACCCCCCGCAGTTGAGTTCTTCAGGGACTCATGCGCAGCCAGCCGCCTCCCATTCGCACTCAGGCTGGGGTTCCGGTACTCCAATTCATCGCCCCACGGGGCGAGTTCCGTCGTCTTCTCCTTTGCCACGTCGTACGCGTACAGACCGCCACCCGATGTGAACGCGACACGGGTGCCGTTCGCGCTGATGACCGGGTTCTCGCGGTTCTTGCTTATAGCCTTAGGGATGCCTTTTGGGTCGTTTATCATCACTATCGAGTTCGATGTCTGGGTCTGTTTGTAGAGCAACAGCTGGTATATCCCCGACTTGGTCCACGTCGGGGGCTCCCAAACGGACCTCGACAGGAAGGCAACGCGTATAGCGTCGTCAGTGCTGGAAATGGACGGCGCCACAGACTCATATGCCGGCCAGCTCCCGTCCTCGGCGACGATCGCCGTAGTCGTCTTGGCCGTCGTATCACGGATGTAGATGGCCGGCAGCGTCAACTGGTCCTCGTAGAGGTCGTGGATACGCCCACTCGGCACGCCCGCGACCAGGTCATGGGCAAAGCTGGCAAACGCGACATATCGCCCGTCGGCGCTGATGCATGGGTCCGCGGAGACGTGGCTCGCGGTCGCCGTGCCGTCGCCCGCGTCATCCTTGCTCACGCTGACAAGCTCCACCACCTGACCGTGAACTGCCGAGATGCCCAAGGCTACCAGTACGAACAGTGACCCAACTAAGGGTGCCCTCCCGCAATACGTGGTCATCGTCTCCACTCTCCTCTGACTCGGAATGATTGGTCTCCGGCACGCCGTCTGCTCGTGCGCTCGTACTCCCGCAGTATGCGCCGACATCGCCGCGAAAACTGAGTGGGGTATTGCGCGGGGCTGGCTAGTCGATCTGGAATCCGCGATATGAGACTGGACACGTGGGTCGTCGGATTCCCAGTCAGCCATTCGGGGCGATGCTTCGTTGAGTGAGTCTGGAAGACCTGCATATACGGCTCTTTAATGGGCAGATTTCACGTGTCGACGCTGATTATCGGCTCTGAAAGCAAGGCCTTCGCCACCGTCTGCGTACGCGGCCTCGCCGAATCCTGCGGACACTGATGTCTGGCCGGAAGGTGGCGCGTCGACTGTGCCTGGGAAGGCGCCCGGTGGGATCACGACATGTGGTCGAGTACCTATCGTGGGCGTCCTGCGAGGGACAGAGGCCTGTTGCGCCGAACAGGTCCCGCACGTCAGAAGCGGCTGGCAGATCCGAAGGGAGACATCGGCATGAGGCTTGTGATTCGCGTTGAGGCGATCAACGGACGCTGCCCCGCGTACGAGGTGGGTGATCTGATCGTCCTTGACGACGGCTTTCGCCTGAATGTCCAGGAGACGACCAACGCCTGCATGCATTCCCTCGCGTCGATCATTCCCTACCACATAGCCCTGGCGAAGGGCGTCAAACCCGAGCAGATGGGCCTCGCCCACAAGGACAAGAGAGACGGCAAGGCTTACGTGCAGTGCCTCGACCCATGTGACGTGACCGGAGGCGGAACGGTCACGTTCAGCATTGAGAAACAAGACGGCTGACGCCCGCGGCAGCAATCGCCCGGACCAACCCCGTTACGAGGAGACACCCGACCATGAAGCGCAGGGAGATCCAACCAGCATCCGTTGCCCGGCCCGTAGCCGAGTACGCGCAAGGCGTCGAAGTCGATGGCGGCCGAACGCTGTTCATCGCAGGACAGGTCGCGATCGATACCGAAGGGCGGCTGGTCGGGGAGGGTGACATCCGGGCTCAGACTCGACAGGTCCTCGGGAGCATCAAGGCCATCGTCGAAGAGGCCGGCGGGAGCATGGGCGACATCGTGAAAATGACTACGTTCCTGACCAACATGGATGACTACGCCGGCTTCGTCGAGGTGCGCTCCGAGTTCATCCCCGCCCCGTACCCGGCGGCAACGCTCGTCGCGGTGGAGTCGCTGGTCAGGCCCGAATGGTTGGTGGAGGTCGAAGCCATTGCCGTGCTGGCGTAGCACTCGCCGGCAACCTGTCCCATGCGGGATATCCCGGTTTGGCGAGGACGGAGAACCACATGCCTGCGAATCGGATGCTTGCTATCGGTTGGCTGCTCTTGTCCGCCATGGCCGCGTCCGCACAGGAGAACATCGCCCTCGGAAAGCCCTACGTCCTGCATCCGCAACCCAACTACGAGTACACGAGAAACGATCCCAACGCCCTCGCCCGGCTCACCGACGGCGCGTACACGGACACGGAGGAGGGCCAGTTCTGGACTCAGCAGACCACGGTCGGCTGGGCCACCCCCACCTCGGAGATCACCCTCGACCTGGGCGAGCACTACGCCATCAGCGGCGTCCTGTTAGGCACCGTTCTGGCGACCGGAACCGATGTGCAGTTGCCGGAGCGCGTCGAGGTGTTGGTGAGCGTAAACGGGAGAGACTACCACCTCGCGGGCGACCTGGTGGAGATGGACGAGCGGCCCCGACCTGTCGGGTACAACAAGGCGTTTCAGCTCCAGACCGACCAACTCATGGTCCACGGGCGCTATGTGAAGCTGATCGTCCACAAGGGTGGACGCCTCTTCATCTTCGCGGACGAGATCGAGGTGCATCGCGGGATCGACGCCTGGAAGGTGGAACGCCCGCTGCCGGGACCGGCCATCGAGTACCCGATGACCTTGCTGGAGAACCCGTTCAGCCTGGCGTTCAAGGCGCGGCTGGATCGGGACCTGAGAGACGCCCGTTCCGCGATCGAGCAGGTGGGCGTGCCGGATGATGTCCGCGCCCGCCTGGAATCCGAAGCCGACGCGATTGAAGAAGCCATGGACGCCCTGCCGGAGCTTCATACATCCGAGGGCTTCCGCGGAGTCTTCCCCCTCAACGAGATCCACGCCCGCACGCACGCGCTGCAGGGCTCGCTTCGCGCGGAGCAGGGACGCGACGCGCTCGTCGCGTGGCGCGCCAATCCCTGGGACCCCCTGCCCGGCCCGGCGGAATTGCCCGAAGAGCCGCCCTCGCCCGAGGTGAGCGTGGCGGCCATGCGGGGCGAGACCAGGGCCGGAGCCGTCAATCTCACCAACTGCACCGATACGGACCAGTCGGTGACGGTCACCTTCGAGGGCTTGCCAGGCGGGAGGATGCCCGAGTACGTCACCGTCCGCGAAGTGGCCTGGACAGACACCTTCGCCAAGGAGGCCATCGCCGCCGCGCTGCCGGCGGCCGAACGCGACGCGCAAGGGTGGAAGATTTCCGTCCCGGCGGGCATGACGCGGCAGGTCTGGTTCGAAGTAGCTCCCAGGAACGTCCCGCCTGGCCCTCACGGCGGCGAGGCGATCTTGTCCGGCGCATCGGACCAGCCACTGCGCGTGCCCTTCGCGCTTCGAGTCTTCGACCTCGATTTCCCCGAGAAAGCCACGCTGATGCTCAGCGGCTGGGATTACTCCGACCGCCCGTCCTCGGCAACATCGTATGGCGTGACCCATGAGAACGTTGATGCATTCATCGCCCATCTCCGGGAACGCCACGTCAGCCATACATGGGCCTCGACTTGGGTCATGCCTCACGGGACGTTCAGCCCAGACGGGAGCTACCGGCAAACGCCCGACACGCAGTTGTTCGACGAGTGGATCGCGCGCTGGCCGGGCGCGGACGGCTACTCGGTCTACGTCTTCGCCCCGTTCTGGCAAGGCAAGATCGCGGGCACGGGTCCCGAGGATCCACTGTTTGAGAAGAAGATGGGCGAGTGGGTGCGGTTCTGGGCAGACCATGCCCGCGAGCGGGGAGTGCTGGACCAACTGCGCCTCGTCCCGGTCGACGAGCCCCACGCGAAAGCCCCGGCAAACGCGGAGATGTTCATCGCCTGGGCGCGGGCCATCAAGGCCGCCGCGCCGGATCTGACGATCTGGTTGGATCCCTACCCCGCATTGCCCATATGAGCAGGGAGGTTTTCGGTAGAGGTGCCAAGAAAC
>CAZKUN010000449.1:0-4189 GCA_964555935.1 uncultured Armatimonadia bacterium
CGATCGACCTTCTTCCTTCAGATCCACTCGCCACGCGGCCCCGGCTTCTTCCAGGCGTCCCGCTTGCAGCAGCGCAAACCCAAGCAGTCCTTGGAGCGTCGCGTCAGCCGGCGTCGTTGCCAACGCCGCCTCAACCTGCGACTGCGCGTCGTCGGTGCGCCCCAGGTCCAGCAGCACCTGCACCACGCCCGCTGCCGTCGCGGCGTCCGGTGTCGTCTGCAGCGCCTGGGCGCGCGACTCGAGGGTCCGCAACAACGTCTCAGGATCGGTGCCTACGTGCGGATACTCAGGCTCGATGATGAGCGTCTGCAGGCTGGCTTCCCAGGCCACCGTGCCTGACGGGTCGACGACCGCCGGCCTCGTGGGCGCGGATCCCGGCACGGCCGTGCTTTCTTCGGACTCCGCCACCTTGACGCTACCGAGATCATTGTGGAACCGGACGATGCCCTCAAGCACCGTTAAGACCGTGGTCCCGTCTATCGCGACGAGTATCTGGAAGATCGTGCCCTCGGCAGCCGCAACGGCGCCCGGGGCTCGAATTTCCAGCTTGTTGCCGCCAGTGAAGACGGCGAGGACCTTGCCCGCGAGCACGCGCCAGCCGCTGGGCTTGTTTGGCTCGCGGAGGATTACCTCGGAACTCGCGCCCATCGCAACGCGCTGACCGGTGGACGTCACGATCTGCACGGAGCTGTTGGCGCCCGTGCGGATACGATCGTTCACGTTCGCGGTGATACTGCTGCGCTTCACCGCCAGCCACGCGCCCTGCCCGCTGCGCTGCACCTGAACCGTGCCTCGGACAGATTGCAGGTGGTAGGTCGGCTCGGCGGCCCAGGCAACCTGCCCGATCGCCGCAAGTCCCATACACAGTAGCACCGCGCCAATGACAGAGCGCCGCTTCGACCGTCTCGTGTAAAGCATTGGCCTTCACCTCGTGGACGTGGCCGCGTTTACTCCGCAACTCCGGAGCTGACTTCAAGCGCGGGCGCGCCGTATACCTTCAGCGGCTCTTCTCGACCCTTGACTGACACTTCGTCGATGTAGAATGTCTCGATGTCGTCCTGCAACTCCTCAAGCACCGTCTCGCTGAAGATCAGCGAGTGCCCGAGATCCTTGGTGATCGATTCAAGCCGCGCGGCGACGTTGACGGCGTCGCCGATTACCGTCACCTGCATGTCCTCGGTGCCGAGCGTGCCCATCGCCAGATTGCCCGTGTTGATACCGACGCCGACCTGCAGCGGCACGCCCTGTTGCTCCCACGACGTGGCCCAGTCGGGAAGATGCGCCAGCAGCTCGCGTCCGGCCCGAAGGGCGCATGTCGAATGGTTCGTGCCGCGATGCTCCTGCCAAAACACGGCTAGAATGGCATCACCCGGCGTCACGACGATCGTGCCGCCATGATCACCGATCGTCTGCTCGACCGAGTGGCGGTACTCGCGGATCAGGTGGATCATGTTCTCCGCGCCGAGCTTCTCAGAGATTGTGGTGAAGTTCCGGATGTCGGAGAAGAGCACCGTGGCAACGGTCGTGCGCACCTCATCCAGGTCGCGCGCGCCCGTGCCCGTCATAAACTTCGGCACGAGACGGCGCAGGACACTGCCAACGGCCCGGCTCTGCGCGACATTCGTGGCGAGGTACGACGTGCCCAGGCAGGCCACCGAGAAGAATGCGTAATGGAAGATCCGGAAAGATGCCAGGAGTTGGCGGCTGACCGCCAGTGCGAGAGCCAGGACGCACGCCAGCACGATCACGGCGCCCAGTGTCTTGATCTTCCGCACCGCCAACGAACTCACTGTCCCGAGGGCGAAGATCCACAGCAGGAAACCCCACTGGTTAGTTCGATGGACGAATCGCCCCGTTATCAGCGTGTGGAGGGCGTTGGCTTGAATCTGCGGCCCGGGCATCTTGCCCATCGTGGTGTGGAATTCGTCAAATGCCTCGCGCCCGAGAATCACAGCTTTTCCGTCGAAAGCCGCCGATCCCTCGTCATCGCTCAGGTCCAAGACGTCCGATAGCAGCAATGGCTCCATTTGGCTCGCCCGGGCGCCCCAGTCAACCAGCATGGCGTACCAGTTGAGGAAGTTCGCGCTGGCCGTCCCGCCGACCAGTTCGATGCCGTGTTCGCTGATGTCTTCGGTCTCCTTGGCGGCGCGTTGGAGGAGAGAGAGGCGCTCGCTCGCGACCAGCGGGATCCGAAGGTCGCCCACAACGAGGGTCTGCCCGCCAACCGTGGAGTAGTTGTCGCGGTCGATGTCGGCGAACCGCATGAACCCGCGGACCGAGAGCGCGAGCAGCTCCTGCTCCGCGGCGTCCTTGAGCATCATTGGCACCATGCGGACGTCCTGGCCGGGCCGGTGCGCGACGGGCGACGCGACTGCCCAGGCGGCCTTCACGATGTCGGACGCCTCGTCACCCTCGGTTGGCTCGAACAGCACGTGGTCGGTGGCGATCTCGGTGGTTGCAGCGATTACGACGTTGCCGGCCTCGGTGAGCGCGCGCGCCAAGTTCGGGTCCTCAAGCTTGCACGTCCGCTTGAAGAACATGTCGAAGATGACGACCTTGGTGCCCCAGCCGGATAGCTTATCCACCAAGTCAGCATACGCCGTCCGCGGGATGCTGCACTCGCATTCTTCCTCGCCGTCACCCGGCGTCGGACGGAGGTGCTCGTAATGGTCCCCAGCCACGCCGGTATCCAGCAACGCAATCCGGTCGTCGAGTCCGGGCGTGGGGGTGAGCGACCACAGGACATCGTACGCGCGCCATTCGATAAAACTGAACGCGCGGGAGAAGACGACGAGGAACAGCACGGTCATTAGCGCGATGAATGGAGGGCTGCCAACGGCGTGGCGCAGGAAGCCGCCCTTTTCCTTGGACTTCGCGGGACCCATTCAGCCATGCCTCAATGCAAGAGCCACCGGGCTGGCGGCGCCCCGCGGCGTTCGGGCGATCTTAGTTGCCAACTTCACCGTAGCGGACCCATCTCCTGCCGCCATGCAATAAATACGCGGAGCCGAGGCATGCGACACCTCGGCTCCGCGTGTTGCGTCATTCAGCTGTCTGGACTATCCGTTACCCTAGTCGCGGGCGGTGGTCACCGTCCCGTCGATTCACGACGGCAAGAGCGTGTGGGCGGCTTCGAGGAAGGCGGTTAGGAGCTGGATGGTAGCCTCGATGTCGTCGACATGGCAGAGCTGCGTGGTCGAGTGCATGTAGCGGACAGGCGCGCCGACAGTGGTGGTGAGAGCGCCGCTACGGGAACGCTGAATGGCAGACGCATCCGTGCCGCCGCCTATGTTCTTCTGGTACGGGATATCGCGCTCCTCGCAGAGATCGAAGAGGAAGCGCACCAGTCGGCGGTCTCCGATGGTCAGCCGGTCCATGATGTAGATCCCCGCGCCCTTGCCCATCGTGCAGGGGTAGTCGGCTTCCTTGATGTACGCGCCGGCGGTCATGCTGCCGTCGATGGCGACGCCGATGTCGGGCTCGATGGCATACGCCGCCGACGGCATGCCGCGAACGCCGACCTCCTCCTGAACGGAACTGACGGCATAGACATCAACCTCCGTCGGCCCAACCCGGCGCATGGCCTCCAGGAGACAGTAAGTGCCGATGCGGTCGTCGAAGTTGCGGCCCATGTAGACGCGGTCGTTGAGCGCGACGAGTTCCTGAGCGGGGGTGATGATGTCCCCCACCTCGATGAGACCGACGACCTCGTCCTTGGGCCGGCCGACGTCGATGAGCATGTCCTGGAGCCTCGGAACGCTGCCGCGCTTGTCGTCGCGCATGTCCGGCGCGATCACGCCCTGGACGGGCTCTTTGCCGTGGATCGTGACGGGTTGGGAGACGAGGACCTGCGGGTGCAAGCCACCGATGGGCTCGAAACGGATGAAACCCTCGCCGTCGATGTGCTTGACCATCATGCCGATCTCGTCGACATGAGCAGCCAGAGCGACGCGGAGCGGGCGGTCGGCGCCGCCGGAGGCCTTCTTGAGCCCGATAACGTTGCCGATGCGATCGCGGCGGACCTCGTCGCACGCGGACCGAAGCGCCTCTGAGACGATGGCCTGTATCTCGTCCTCGTAACCCGGCACGCCGGGCGTGTTGCAGATCGTCTCGAGCAGAGCGTGGTCCATTGAGGTGGCTCCCGTAGGCGGCTACTCAGAGATAGCGATGTTGTCGATCTCCAGCGCGG
>CAZKUN010000450.1:0-4168 GCA_964555935.1 uncultured Armatimonadia bacterium
GCTGAAGCTCGGTGACGTGTATCGTTGGCGGCGACGTCGCTTCCCGAGAGAGACCGCGCCCGATGAACTCAAGCATCTCATCGTCACGCAGTATGGGCTAGCCAGCCCTCACCTCCAGGGCAAGCCGCTCCGAGCCACCTGCGAGGCAACATCGGCGGAGTTCGGGATCCACTGGCGCACCATCTATCGGTGGCGGAAGGCCCTCTTCACAAACGGCACCCCGCGCCGTCAGCCCAAGCAGACGTCCGGCCGTCCCCTCAAGCTCTCACCCCAAGTCCTTGAAGAGATCGAGTACCTGCACCTCCATCCGGGCAGCCACAGCATCAGTTCCGCCGAGATGACACGGCAGCTCCAGAGCCGTTTCCCGGATGAGGCCATTTCGTATTCCGCCGTCTACCGTCAGCGCAAGCGCCTTGACGATCAGTACCGCCTGGCCCGCGAGCCTGCTTGGCGCATCGAAGTCCCTCACCTCAACTTCCGCTGGCAGATCGATGACTCGCTATCTGACCTCTTCGTCCAACCCGACGATTCTGCCGACCGCCCTCGCCGTGTCCCACTGCAGTGCGTGATGGATGAGCGGACCCGATCCTACATGGCGGCCCACTACGTCCGCACCGCGGATCGAGGCACGTATGCCAAGCTCATCTTCAACGCCTGCCGCCGTCAGAGCGAGGTCTGGCCGATGTGTGGGGTGCCCGAGACGCTCCTCGGGGACTGGGGCAAGGTCTTTAAATCGGACATGGCCCGCGGGGCCTTGGAGGCGATGGGCATCAGGGAGGGTGACTGCCGTCCCTACCACCCCGAGGGCAAAGGGAAGGTGGAACGGGGTTTCCGCACCATCCACGCTCAGTTCGAGCGCATGCAGCCGGGCTGGTGTCCTGGAGATAACAAGGGCCCAGACGCCGTCGACCCCGTCAAGGTCTTCCGTCGGGTCAGCGGCACTTGGGTCGATCCTCGCATGGATGGCCAGAGGCTCCTGACGCTGGATGAGCTGAACTCCCGGCTTCGGGAGTGGGTGGTGGTCTACCACAGCCAGCATCACTCCACGATCGGCAAGGCGCCGCTGTCGATGTGGCAGCATGAGATCCAGCGCAATCCCGAGCTCAACGTGGAGCCTGCAGAGGACATTCTCTTCCGGTTGCTCTTGGTGCCGGTAGAGGGCTACACGCGCCGGGTGGATCGACGGTCGGTCCGCTACAACAACCTCATCTACTTCCACGAGCACCTCGGTGATTACGAGGGGATGTCCATCCAGGTCCGCTACTGCTACGACGACCTGAAGCGCGTGTGGTGCTTCGACGACCGTAGCCGGTTCATCTGCGATGCGGAGTTATTGGAGACGTTCATCGTGGATGATGAGACGGACAAGCGCAAGTTCGACCAGATGGCCCGGAGAGCCCGGGCGGCGGTCAAGGCCGACAAGGAAGCGATCCAGCGCATCTTCCTCAAACCCCATGCGGTGGTGGATCTCCACGAACGGATCCACGAAGGGGCCAAGAACGCGCCCACGCCGCTGGCCACAGAGCCGGGAGACTGGACGCCACCGGACGATCCCGACGCTGAGAGAGTCGCCGCCATCCGAAGCGCGCTGCTTAACAGCCGCGCCGCTAACGAGTAGAGAGGAGCGCATCCCACATGCGCAACTGCAGTCCAGCCGTTCCGCCAACTGCTGTCGGCTCCGATCACGCGCCTACGCGTGAAGCGGACGTCGTTGGTGGCCCGTCCGGTTCCTGCGAGCGAGACGCGGGAGCGTCGACCAGCGGTCTGGGGCTCGCAGCCGCAGCGGGGTGTGGGGCGGCGCCCCACGGTGTGTCTGTGCCCGTCGCCGTTAGAGGTGACCGCCATGGGCAGTAAGTCGCTCTGGGACATCCGTCCCTACCGGGAGACGATGGCGGCGTTTGAGCGCGCGGCGTCACTGGGCGGCGACCGGAGCCTGTCGGTGATTTCGGCTGTAGGGGGATCTGGGAAGTCCTACTGCGCGCAGCGCTTTGCCCAGGAGCGCAGGGAGCACGTGCTCGTGGAGGTGCCCTGTCGCGCGCTAATCGAGAGGAGCGTCCGAGTCCTGCTGGACATCATCGCCGCCAATCTCGCGGTACGGTCTACCGGCAACACGAGTCGACTGGAGATCGCAGACCGGATCGCCGTGAATCTCCGCAAACGCGGAGGGATGCTGATGGTGGACGAAGCGGATCAGCTCCTGGTCCGCTACGTCGACGTGCTGCGCAGCATCTCGATGGCATCGGGGCAGCCCGTCTGTTTCATCGGCACCCCTTCGGTCGAGGGTATACTGGCTCGCAGCGGTCCGGTCGCCACGCGAGTGGCATTTCGGTTTCGGATCAACCGGGCGACGGTGGAGGATCTGTTGGAGATGTTTCCGAGGACGTACTCGAAGGAGGCGTATGAGGAGATCATCGACATCACCGGCGGGAACCTGAGGCTCATTGCCAGTCTCTGGGACCAATTGGCGGATGTGAAGCGGGAGATCGGGTATGAAGGCGTGACGCCGGAGGCCGTGCGGGCGACGGCGTCTGAGTTTCTGCTGGGGGGTGGCGTGATGCCCCTTGGGTCAAGGCCGAGACCAGGTGTGGCGCTCGAGGACGCCCGCGGGCGTTGATGTGAGTCGGCAGTTGCAGGCAGGAGATCGGGAGGAGCGTACCGAAACAGCAATCAGGTGACCATCACCGGTTCCCAGGCGAGCGCCTCAACGGCGGTCGCCTGAAGTAATACTGCATAGTGCAAACGTGTCAGAATTGACACTTTGACATGCCGCTGTTGACACCTACCGTGCAAACTGGGGGCCCAGACCCCTCCTGAAGGGGTGCGCATTGACATCCACCGTGCAAGAATCGCGAATCCCGTGACACCTACCGCGCTAGAGCACAGAAGAACTCGCGCATCCTCGACTGAAAGAAGCGATTCGGCTATGCCCAAGATTGTGATGGTTGGTGCCGGGAGCGTTATCTTCGCGCGGCGGCTGTTCATCGACATCATCGCCGACCCGGAGCTGGCGGAGTCGGAGTTCGTGATGGTGGACATCGACCGGGAGAAGGTGGACTTCATCACCCACTTCGCGCGGGAGGTGGTGAAGCAGCACAACCTGCCGACGAAGGTCAGCTCGGCGACGAACGTCCGCGACGCCATGGAAGGCGCCGATGTTGCGGTGGCGTCGATCTCGGTGGGGACGGAAGAGGATGTTCATGCCGACATCTTCATCCCGCAGAAGCACGGCGTCGAGCAGATGGTGGGCGACACGATCGGCCCAGGCGGGGTCTTCAAGGGCCTGCGCACCGCGCCGGTGATGGTCGATATCGCGCAAGCGGTGGTCGACCTCGCGCCCGACGCGTGGCTGCTCAACTACACCAACCCGATGGCCATCTGCACGTGGGCCGCCATTTCCGCGACGGGCGTGAACATGGTCGGCCTGTGCCATAGCGTGCAGGGCACGGCGGGACAGCTCGCGGGGTACATGGGCTTCCCGGCCGAGGAACTCGACTACTGGTGCGCGGGCATCAACCACATGGCGTGGTACCTCAGCCTGCAGCGGAATGGGGAGGACGTCTACCCGTTGCTGCGCGAGGCGATGGACAATGACGAGACGTATGCGAAGGACCGGGTGCGGTTTGAGGTGATGCGCCACTTCGACTACTTCGTGACCGAGTCGACGCGGCACATGGGGGAGTATGTCCCGTACTTCTACAAGTCGCCGAAGCACGTGGATGACTTGGGCATGGAGGTCCGCCAGCCACGCGAGGGCTGGAGCGATCAACGCTGGCAGGGGTACGTGGATCGGCTGACGGCGGAGCTTGAGGCGGACGAGCCCGTGTCGCTGCATCAGTCGGCGGAATACGCGGTGCAGATCATCCGAGGCCTCGTGACCGGCACGCCGACGCGGATCAACGCGAGCGTGATGAATGATGGGGCTATCGAGAACCTCCCCGCGAACTGCTGCGTCGAGGTGCCGTGCATGGTGGACAAGGGCCGGATCTCGCCCTGTCACGTCGGCCCGATTCCGCCGCAGCTCGCAGCGCTGAACATGTCGAACGTGGGCCTGCAGGAATCGGCCGTCGAGGCGGTCTTGGAGCGCGACCTGCGGAAGGCCTACTACGCGGTCGCCCTGGATCCGCACGCGGCGAGCCGGTTGACGCTGCCTGAGATGAGGTCGATGTTC
>CAZKUN010000451.1:0-4165 GCA_964555935.1 uncultured Armatimonadia bacterium
AGCATGCAGCCGTTCCTGGCGGTGAACTACATCATCGCGCTCGAAGGGGTCTTCCCCTCGAGGAACTAGGACATGGCATCGCTGCGCAGATGCCCATGTCCGTGAGCAGGCCGGCAAGCAAGCACGCTCGAGGAGGCGGATACAATGGCAGACCCATTCTTGGCTGAAATCAAGATGTTCGGTGGTAACTTCGCTCCGCGAGGCTGGGCGTTCTGCGACGGGCAGCTGCTGCCCATTAACCAGAACGAGGCGGTGTTTTCCCTGCTTGGCACGACCTATGGGGGAGATGGCCGGACGACATTCGGTCTGCCGGACATGCGCGGGCGAACGCCCGTACATCCCGGGTCAGGACCGGGCCTCACGCATCGCACGCTGGGTGAGAAGGGCGGCGAGGAGACCATCACTCCTACATCGGCCACCACTCCGAAGCCGGGCGGCCCCGGCGGCGGCAACCGAAGGGGTCCCGGTCGGACGACTGGGATCCCGAGCGGGCAGCCACAGACGCAGACGGTTGCCAACGATATGCCTCAGCAGAACATGCAGCCCTTCCTTGGGGTGACCTTCATCATCGCGCTTCAAGGCGTGTTCCCCTCGAGGAACTAGGGCATCGCGATGGCGCTCGCCCCTACCGGAGGACCTCCGGCAGGGGCGAGCGAATCGACAAGCACCACGAAACAGCCACGGGAAGGGCTGGGTACCGGATCGACGTCGGACTCTCCCCGACCACGCGCTCTCCCCCACGAACTGCTCGGCAAATCCCTCAGGGCCCGCCTGAAGCTCTGACCCGCGGGGTCTTGGAGCCAGCTCTAACGCTCGTGATGCGTCGCGGTTGGAATCCGGTAGGTGTCGCCCGGTCCGATGTCGCTGATCCAGTAGACTCGTCTGCCGTCGCCATCCGCGTCGGTGAAGACGGCATCAAGGTCGCGCTCGCCCGATTCGAGCGTGAAGGAACTGCCGTCGATCTTCGAGATTCTGAAGCCTTGGGATCGGTCTTCGTTATACAGCCAGCGGCCCACATGCAGGCCGCCGTCGACGCGGCCATAGCCCGTCAACTCCCTGTCCGAGGCGACGGTTCCGGTCTCCGCATCGGTGTCGGTGACGGCGCCCATGCCGATGACGCACAGCACGTCGCCGAAGCCCAGGCGCGTCTCCCCATCGACCATCTCAATGTCCTCAATCGTGTAGCTGGTGCTCTGAAGATCGTTGCCGAGAATCATCACGCTGCCGGGCGTAACCTTCGCATCGGCGACATCCGCGTCGATGGTGATGGAGTTAGTTGCGAAGTCGACGTCGAGCACCTCGCCCGCCGGTGAGGGCTCAGCCTGAAGCGAGAAATCACCGTATTCCAACGAGGTGCCGTTGACGATCACGGCCCGCTGCACTCCGCCCGCGTCGAGCGTGACGAGTGCGAATTCCGCAGTGACCGTGAAGGCCATCTCGCCGCCCGTCCATATGCATTCGCGCTCCGGCGTCAACGTGCTGTGGATCAGGTCCGTCGTCTCGCCTCGATGGATGGCTAGGCCGACCGTTTCGGGCTCGGCGTCGTCGGCCTGGAGGTACTCCACGCCAGTGATCTCGGCCGCGCCTCTGTGTGGTTCGATGACCGATACATACTTTGAGAAGAGCTGTTCGCCGGCCTCAACCGCCTCGTCCGCGAGCGCGTTTCGGCCCAGCACGTATTGGATGACATCCGGGTTGCCTGGCTGCAGTTCGGGCGAGGCGTCCGCGACGATAACCTCCCGGGCGTCGGAGGCGGGCATCGTCATCGTCAAGCCCAAGTCCTCGTCGGCTTTCGTCCAAGTCGCGGTCCACAGACCATCCGGCGTCATCCGGCGCACGTTGTAGAGTCCGTGGAAGCCGCTCGTACCGTCGCCGATGCTGCGGCCGAGACCCGTGCCGACCGATAGTTCATCGATCTGCACGTATGTCTGTCCCAACTTGCCGACGCCCAGCATCACCTCGGTCGCGGGCGTGGGGATGTCCATCTCTCCTGATATCCACCGGTACCCAACCGTGCCGGAGGGCTCGCAATCGATGGACTGCGTGACGCCGGAGATCGTGACATCCACCGTGTTGCTGCCCTCGTTGTAGTCATAGATCCTCATCGCGACCTTAATGCGGCCGGCCGGAAGCTCGGGCATGTCCAGCGTGACCGACGCGCCCTCTTTGCGGACCAGGATGCACTGGCCGAACTGCGCCCAGCCCTCCCGGGAGGTGTCTCGGTACTCGCCCTCCGTGGTGAGGCCCTTCGCCGCCAGGAGGTCGAGCGTGACGCCGTCGGTCATCCCGCGCGGAGGACGCGTGCCGTAGGGGACGTTCTCGCCCGCGAGGGTGCCTTGCTCTTGCGTCGGGCCGAATTCGCCTCCGCCAACCGATAGCTCGAAATGCCCCGGTCCATGGAAGCACCAATCATGTTGCGAGCCGCCGCGCACGCGGAAGATGTCCAGCAGATAGGAGTCCTCATCCGAGATGTCGATCATCGCCGTCGTCCGGCGGTAGAGCGACACCATGGCCGGATACGCCACCTCCGCCGAGGCGTCCATGAACTGCACGGTAGGCGTGGACGCGAGAGTGTTGAGATCGCCGGCGTGTTGCGTCCGCTGAGTCGTCTCGTCGACGACCACGCAGTAGTGCTTGACCGTGTCCGTGCTGCGCCACGCCCAGAAGTCAGGGCGGGTGAATGGGAATGGGTAGCCGTCCTCGGTCAGCATCGCCTTCTTGTACGCCCACATCTGGATGTTCAGCCGGTCGCGGTGTCCGTGGCCGCCGCCCGCGAACCCGTAGTACATCGTCGCGGCGCGCTTGTGGTCGCCCTCGCCGCTCTCAAGCACGGCCAGGCCATAGCCTCCAAGGTCTCGCGTGGCGAGCCCGAGATCCGTGCCCTCCTCTGCAACGACAGTCGCCACCGCGTCCTCGTCGAAGTAGTCCTCGAACAGGTCCCTCGACGTGGCGTTCATCAGCGCGAGGGCCTTCGCGTAGCGCGCGTCGCCATAGTGCGTGAAAGCGCGGCCCTGGAGCCCGACGGACCTTGCGATCGGCCCGGATGCCTTCATCCCCCCGCTGTCGCCGATGCTGGGGCAATACGCGCCGGCGACGGTCGTGTCGAGCCCGACGTCGGCCATGCGCTTCAGCTTCGGGTTGTCCCATATCTCGACGCCGAGCCGAGGCAGCAAGTCAGCGATGGAGTAGAAATTGTTGCACCAACTGGACGAGTAACTCGGCGAGCTTTCGCTCCCGAGACCATCGCGCCAGAACCCGTTCCAGAGCAGGTCCTCGACGCGGCCGGGACCGGTCATTATCCAGTCGCGCATCTGCTCGGTAGTTGGCCCGTTCGCCGGATCGTCGTTGGCCAGCACGATCGCCAGGTGACACAGCGTGCGCTGGTGCATCCCCATGTTGCCGGCAACGAAGGCGCTCATCACGTCCTCGGCCATCACGTTCAGCATCTTCTGCTCGATGAGGTCTCTCGGGTCGGCGATTCCCTTGTCCGCCAGGAACGCGAGCAGCACGTCATCATCGGCGAAGGCGGGGAAGATGGCGTCATAGGCCAAGCAGATCTTGGAGTCGTCCCCGGTTGACCAGATTCGATCTGAGATCCGGCCTGGGATGTTGAACTTGCCCTCGTGGTAGGCCTGTTTGCCGTAGTCGAAGCGCTCGTATTCGCTGGCCACCTTGGCCATCATGATCGCGCACTTGCGCCCGTATTCGGGATCGCCCGTGACCAGGTAGGCGCGCCCGAGCGTTCTCATCCCGCCCAGAATATCGCGCACCCAACGCTGCCAGAAGATGTAGTACGGGACGAAGTAATACTGCCTGTCCTCAGGCCCAATCCATCCGAGGCCCTTGTCGATAATCGCCGTGCCGGTCTCGGGCGTGCCGTCGAGCCCCTCTGTGTTCCACGGCTCGAAATCGTTCTCGGGGAATACGAGGTCGCACGATGGGCATGTCAGCTTGAACGGCTTGTCTCGGTCGAGTATCCATGGATAATGCCCGGCCTTGCGCGTGATCTCAGGCCCACAATTCGGGCAGTCGTGGCCGATGTGCACGTTGATTGCGCGGAGCTGCTCAGGCGGGGGGACAAAGTCCCATATCTCCTGGTCACTCATCGCGATATACCACGCGGCGTCGGACTTCGCCGCTTCCACCTGCGCCTTGGCCCACTCGC
>CAZKUN010000452.1:0-3253 GCA_964555935.1 uncultured Armatimonadia bacterium
CTCTTCCTTCTCCTCGCCGGGGATGACGGCTGTGACTTTCGTATCGTCCTTGTTCCCGGCCGCGTCGCGAATGCGGATGGTGATGACCTTCTGCCCTGGCTCTAGCGCTGCCGTGCGCAGCTCAAACGCCTCGCCGTGAGAGTCCAGCAGTCCGTCGCTGGGGGCAATCGTCTTCCATTCGCCGTCGTCGCCGATGCGGTATTCGATGCTCACGATCTGCGAGCCGCCATCGGACGCGCGCCCCGTGATGAGAACCGTTTTGTCCTCACCCACCTCGGGGTCGGGCGAGTCGCGCAGCGCCGGCGGCGTGTTGTCCACGAGTACGGGGAAGATCAGTTCCTCGACTGAGAGCGGCGCCATCGGATTGGAGAGCCCGTCGGTCGCGATGATCCTCGCGGTGTAGACGCCCTCATCAACGTCCTCGGTGGTGTCCCACTCGTAGTCGGTGTCCTTGATGTCTTCCTTAAGCACCTCCCACTCATCGGCGCCGGACGCGCGGACCGCCACGGAGTACCGCAGCTTGTCTTCGTCCTCATCCTTGCCCTCGAACTTGAACTTGAACTCGCCGGAAATCGCCGCGCCTGGCTCGGGGGCTGTGACTTTGAGCGTCGGTTTCTGATTCGCCGGCAGGTACTTCAGGAGCAACCCGTCAAAGAGCGGCGATTCCCCGTTGTCGGCTTTGTCGACCTGAACGCGATACTGCAAGTAGCGAGCGTCCGCACCCGCTATCTTCTGCGCCTTCGCCATCGCATACGGGTACGACCAGGCGCTCCACGTTCCGTCCTCCGGATCGGCCGTTGCGCCGACGCGCGACCGGACCTCAATCGCTCCGCCGTCAGGCTTCTCACCGGTCCACAGGACCGTCGCCCAGCGCGAGGCGCGCTTGGCGTCGAGCACTGCCGACTCGAACGTTCCGCTGCTCTGCACCGCGCCATCGAAGACAGTCAGGCGGCCCGGATTGGCAGCCCCGGCGAGCAGGCGATTGCCGGCCGCCGCGAGGCAGGCTACTTCAGAACCTTCCGTCTCGGCGATAACCGCGTATTTCTCGGGCGAGAGTATCGAGATGATCTTGCCATCGTCGGTGGTGCCGACGTACACGCTGTCGCCGACTGCCGTCATGCAAAGAGCGCCGTCGGCGTCGAGCTTCACGACCGAATTGCTGGGCTTGCCCGGCGTGATGCGCGCGATGTTGCCCTTAGGCGACGAGCAGGCGTAGGCCTCGCCCGACTCGGTGACGGCCACGCCGGTAATCGCCGGATCCTCATCATCGTAGACGGCCTCAAACGAGCCGTCGGCGCTGACCTGAAAGACGACGCCGTTCTCGGCGGTGCCGGCGAGCAGGTCATCGCCCAGCATCGCCAGGCACAGCACGTGCTGCGCCGGCAGATCCGCGAGCAGTTTGGCCTCCCCCGCGGCCGAGACGTGGTAGATGCGCCCCGCCGAGCCCGTGCCGGCGTACACCCCGCCATCCGGTGCGGGCGCGAGCGCCCATATGTACTGGTCCGGCCAGTCCGCGACGACTTCGGCGCCCTCGGGGTTGGCGGGATCGAGCTTGATGAGCTTGCCGTCGGGGATGGTCCCCGCGTAGAGGCTCCCGCCGCTCAGCGCCAGCGCGTGGACGGCGAGTTCGCCGGTCTCATGCAGCAACTCCGGATCAGCATCGCCGACGGCCTTGTAGATCTGGCCATCCTTGCCCATGCCGAGGTAGGCCGTGCCGTCCTCGTCGGCGACGATCGACCAGATCTCGCGGTGCTCCTGGGTCTGCCAGTCGCGCACCTTCTTCTCGGCGACGTAGAGCGTGCCATCGCTGCGGATGGCGATCCCCTTCGCTTCCCCCTCGGCGAAGTCTTTGCCGCTCGTCTGGCGCCATTCCGCGAGCTTCCGGGTCAGGGCCCCATCGTCGTCATCGTCGTCTTCGTCGTCGTCATCATCCGAGGTCGGCGCGGGCGGCTTGACAGGCTTCTTGCCCTTCTTCCCGTTCTTGCCGGGCGGGCCTTGCGTCGCCAGCGCATTCGATAGCGTCGTTCCCGGCCACGTGCGAGAGAGACGGGCGGTCGCCCATTCCAGCGGCGGCGCGGTCAGCGGGTTGACCCGCGTCTCCGGCCCAAAGCTCCCGGCCACCGACACGCGGGCTGGAGGCGGCGCGGGCGGCGGCGTCGCGCCCGACGTCGGCGGCGGGGTCGATGCGCGGGCGCCGGTCTTGTCCTCAGTCCCGAGCGTCAGGTAGCTCGCCCCGAGGATGACAAAGTCGGTGTCCAGCAGGACGGAGATCTCCTCACGTCCCCCCCGCACGTCGGTCGTCCGCGACGAACTCATGACCTTCAGGATGGACGACGGGAGCTTGTGCAGGAGGTACTCGGCAATGCCGATCCCCGTGTTGGGCAACGCGGCGCCCACGAAGAGCTGATCGTTGTTCTCCACGTTCTCCATGTCCTCGATGATCGAGGGCAGATCGTGGAAGTCCGGCTGCAACAGCCCAAGACGCGACCGCATGCTGTACGCGCCCTCCCCACCGCCAACGCCGATGCGCATCGTTCCGCGCTTCAAGTCCTCGGGAAGGTCCAACACAATGACCTTCTCGAACGTGTCGCCGTCCCAGGGGCGCAACACAACGTGAACGGTGAGCTTCTCCCCCGCCTTCGCCACGGTCTCATCCGTGTAGACTTCCTCGATCGCGGCGGAGATGTTCTTGTCCGACAGCGTCACTTCCATCGAAACGCGCGCCGGCTCCTGCGGGTCGAACGGGTTCCGGCGAAGCACGTAGATCGTGCTCCCGACTTCGCGCGTGCAGGCCCCCGCGATCGACATCCGGTTCCAGTAGATATTCTCGCGCTCAACCTTCGCCCCGCGCTCGCCCTCAATCGTGAACTTTACCTTCGCCATGCCCTCGCCGATCGGTTTGAAACTCGAATCGACGGCGTTGGCAACAGCGCTGGATATAAGCTGCTGCGTCAGGAGCGGCTCCTTCGCAACTTCGACGTGAAACGCGCGCCGCTTGCCCGTGGTCTCATCCATGACGGTGATATCGACCGGCACCATATCGGGCACGGGGCCCATGAGTCCGCCGACCGCCCACGTGCCATCGCGTCGGAGCGAGCCCACCATCTCCATGCCGGACCCGAACTTATCGGTGCGATCGTAAGAGGGCACAAAATCGTGGATGAAAGCCGTCGCCATGGGCATGTCCACCGCGCCAAGCTGCATGAACGGGTGGCCAAACGCCAGCAGCGTGTCGCCCTCGCGCCACGTTACC
>CAZKUN010000452.1:3263-4160 GCA_964555935.1 uncultured Armatimonadia bacterium
GATCCCCGCTCCCGGCACCAGGTCCGCATCGACCGCCTCCTCCATCGTGCCCGGGCCGGCAACCGGCCGGATCCCGTATGGCTCGAGAAGCTCGCCGAAGTCGCGCAGTCCCCGCCGCGTCATTCCGCTCACGCTCATGAGCCCCACGGGCTTCATGTTGATCGTGTCGGCGTCCGCGAACGGCTCCGTCTCGCTCATAGGGGCGATTCGGGCGCTGGTCAAGCGCCTCCCATGCAACTCGACCGGCTCGTGGCGGGCCGTCTCTTCCTGCTTGGCAGTGGGATCGACATACGCGTGGAGCATCGATGCCATCGGCGTAACGCCGCCGATAGGCTCTTTCTCAAAGGAAAACGTGTAAGCCACCGCGCCGAGAAGCCGCCCATCGAAGTAGACGGGGCTTCCGCTCATTCCGCCGATAATCCCGCAATCCCGGTCAACAACCGGACCATCGAGCACCTTGATCAGCACGAGGTCGCCGCCGAGGTCTTCCTTCGGCAAGATCCCCACCACTTCCACGCCAAACTCGTGGATCTCAACGCCGCGGAAGACGGATTTGCTGACGCCCTTCATCCCCACCTTCACTTCGCTGACGGGGATCATGGTCGAGGGATCGAACTGGGGCGGCAGATCTGCTGCGAGCGCGCCGCTGACGAGGAGTGTGCCGAATGTCGCGGCTGCGATGAGACGGAGCGTGAATCTCGACGTCATCTGGCTACCTCATATCGCGCGTGAAGGGCCCGAGCGGCCCCGCACGCATGGGTTCATGTCCAGACGTGTAATGAACGACTATAGCAGTTTTCACCGCCATTGGCAAACGGGACGCCCCCGCCGAAACGACCTACTCACCCGCATTGCCCATATGAGCAGGGAGGTTTTCGGTAGAGGTGCCAAGAAACT
>CAZKUN010000453.1:0-4057 GCA_964555935.1 uncultured Armatimonadia bacterium
CAACACGATCCTGATCTTCGACGAGCCATCAGAGCTGAAGCGAAAACTGATGAGGATCAAAACGGACTCGACGCCCGTCGAAGATCCAAAGGACCCGGAGAAGTGCGCGGTGTTCGCGTTGTACCGGCTTTTCGCGAGCGATGCCGAACGCGAGGCAATGGCTGAGCGTTATCGCAAGGGAGGCCTGGGCTACGGCGACGCGAAGAAGGCATTGCTGGCGCTCGTGGTGGAGCACTTCGCCGAGGCGCGGGAGAAGCGCGCGGAACTGGCGAACTCGCCGGACACGGTGATGGATGTTCTGCGCGAGGGCGGCAAGAAGGCGCGCGCGGTGGCGATTGAGACGGTTGATCGTTGTCGAGATGCGATGGGGATTCTGTAAACCTACATGACCCAAACGGCTGACCTAACCACAACCGAGGAGTTGCCGAGTCCCGCCGCGCTGGCGGAGGCTCGCGAACGCCTGCTGGCCGAGGTTGCGAAGGTGATTATCGGCCAATCGGAAGTCGTCGAGCAACTCCTCGTGGCGCTTTTCGCGCAGGGGCACTGCCTGTTCATCGGCGTACCCGGATTGGCGAAGACGCTGCTCGTGCGCACGGTCGCCCAGGCGCTTGACCTCGATTTCTCGCGGATTCAGTTCACGCCGGATCTGATGCCATCTGATATCACGGGCACGGAGCTGGTGGGCGAGAATCCCGAGACGGGAGAGAGGGAGTATCGCTTCGTGCCGGGGCCCGTGTTCGCGAACGTGATTCTGGCCGATGAGATCAACCGCACTCCGCCGAAGACGCAGAGCGCGCTGCTCCAGGCGATGCAAGAGCTTCAGGTCACCGCCGGCGGCGCGACGCGGGAGCTTGAGCCACCGTTTTTCGTGCTGGCGACGCAGAATCCCATCGAGCAGGAGGGGACGTACCCTCTGCCCGAGGCGCAACTCGACCGCTTCATGGTGAGCATCCACCTCGACTATCCGGCCGAGGATGAGGAGATGCTCATCGCGCGGTCGACGACGAGTAACTACGTGCCGGACGTTCAGTCGGTCCTCAGCGGCGCGGAGATCATGGGCTTCCAGCGGCTGGTGCGCGAGATCCCCATCAGCGACCACGTGTTGAGCTATGCCGTGCGGCTCGTGCGGGCGACGCGGCCTGATGACGAGCACGCGCCCGAGTACATTCGCAACTGGGTGACATGGGGCGCGGGGCCGAGGGCGGCCCAGTGTCTGACGCTAGGGGGCAAATCCGCGGCGGCGCTACGGGGGGCCCTCAACGTGAGCATCGAAGACATCCAGGCGCTGGCGCAGCCGGTCCTGCGCCACCGAATCATCCCCAGCTTCTCGGCCGAGGCCGAGGGCATCTCACCTCACGACATCGTGGCGAAACTCCTCGACGACATACGCGAGTAGGTTAGCCGGGCTCATCCGGGGCCGGCACCGGCTCGGGCACGGGTGGCGGTTCTGGTTCCGGGGCCGGCGCTGGTTCCGGCTCGGGCTCCGGCTCTGGCTCGGGTTCAGGAATCGGCTCTGGCTCGGGGTCAATCGGCTGAGGTATCGGCTGAGGCACGGGCTCCGGATCGACGATGGGTTGCGGCACTGGCTGGGGATCCGCCGACCGCGGCGCCGACTCGCCTCCATGGATCGTGCAAGCCAAGCCCGGCCCATCGCCTGACGCGTAGACGCGCGTCTCGGTGTTGGGGCAGTTGCCGGTTGCCAGCAGTCCGGATTGCCCGCAGACGGTTACCGCGCGTCCGCCTGGCGTCTCGTCGGCCGGCGTGTCGGGGGCTTTGTGAAGCGTGCACTTGCCAGGCGGCTTCTCCTCTTTCTTCAGCTTCTTCTGCTTCGTGTTTGGGCAGTGCCCGGTGGCGAGTTTCAAGCTGTCGACGCAGACGGTGACATCCTTGCCGGTCGCGATATACTCGCCCTGGCGCCAGCCCTTGACGCCGCTTCCGTCGGGGAATTTCCCCCGGTAGCCGAGGATGTTGGTCGCTTCCTTGATGAACTCGCGCCACACCGGCGCGCACCACTTGCCGCCACTCGCGTGGCGCAGGCCCGTATTGTCGTCATTGCCCACCCACACGGCCGCCGCGAGGTCGGGCGTGATGCCGACCCACCACACGTCGCGGACGAGACCGCGCTGCTCGGTCGTGCCGGTCTTGCCGCCGGCGGGGATGCCGCACGCGGCGTTTCTGCCCGTGCCGCGCTGGATCACCGTTCCAAGCATGCTGATCATGGAGACTGCGGTCTCGGGCTTGATCACGCGCTCGAGTTGGGGACTCCCCTTGTAGAGGACGTTTCCGCGATAGTCCTCGATCCGGTCGACGAACGTCCGCTTTGCGCGACGCCCGCCGTTGGCGAAGGTGGCGTATCCCGAAGCCTGCTCCAGCGGCGAGAGGTTCACCGTCCCAAGTGCGAGCGATGGGTAGACGAAGTTGTCGAAACGGGATTCGGGGAGATCCATGATGCGCGCGGCGTAGCGCATGGCCTTTTCAGGCTTGATGGCGAGGATGACGCGGATCGCGCAGAGGTTCACCGAGTAGGCGATGGCGTTGCGGATGGTGTGCATGCCCTCTTGCCCGCCGGTGTAGTTCCGCGGGCGCCACCCGTGCTGGCTGATGGTCTGCGCGCCGCTAACCCGCGAATTCGGGCCGTAGCCAGACTCCAGAGCCGCGGCGTAGACATACGGTTTGAACGAACTCCCTGGTTGCCGGCCCCAATGTTGCATGCCCGGATGCGCCCGGTTGTAGTACTGGGTCGTCTCATACGGGCCAACGCCCCCGGCCAGCGCGAGCACGCGCCCGGTGCGGACCTCAACGCAGGCCAGCGCGCCCTGACCGACCGGCCGACCATCGGCCACGAGCGACCGTATTTGCCCTCGGCTGCGCAGAGAGCGGATCTTGTTGCCGAGATGCTTGTCGGCGGCTTCCTGGACGCGCGTGTCGAGCGTCGTGTAGATGCGCAAGCCGCCTTTGTACAATATGTCCTGGCCGAGGCGCGACCCCATCTCGCGCAGCACGGTGTTGGTGAAGTCCGGCGCCTTGAACGTCTTCAGGCCGGGATCACGGCGCCTACCCGCGAGGCGTGATTGGATCTGCTCATCGTTCGCCTGCTGCTGCTGTTTGGTCGTGATGTAGCCCTCGGAGCGCATCCACTTCAGCACATCCTTGCGCCTGCGCTTGGACTCGCCTGGATCGACGTAGGGAGAAAGGTAGGTCGGTCGCTGGGGAAGACCCGCCAGGAGCGTTGCCTCGCCGAGGGTCAGGTCCTGTGGTTGCTTCCCGAAGTAGAACCGGGCGGCTGTGGCGACGCCGTACGCGCCGTGCCCGTAGTTCACCTCGTTGAGGTACATCTCGAGGATCTCATCCTTGGAGTACCTGCGCTCCATCTCGATGGCAAGCAGGATCTCCTTCAGCTTGCGCATGATCGTCTTCTCGGGCGTGAGCCAGATGGTCCGCGCGAGCTGCTGCGTCAGGGTGGAGCCGCCTTGGCCGAAATTGCCCTTCCCTAAGAGAGCGGGCACGTTGTGCTTGGCGGCTCTCAGCAAGCCGATCGGATCGATGCCGCGGTGATCGGAGAATCGCCGGTCCTCAATGGCGACGGTCGCCTGTTGGAGGATCTCTGGGATGTCTTTCAGGGCCATGGGAGTGCGGTCCTGGTCGAAGAGCCTGGCCAGGAGCGTGTGCTCAACCGTGCCGTCGGTGTGGCGCTGCGATGAGTAGATCTCAGTGGTGACGGACGGGCGGTAGGCGGCGAGTTGCTCGGCGGGCGGAAGCGATTCGCCGATGCGCTCCAGCGCGCCCATAACAAACCCCGCGCCGCCAACCACGCCGATGAGCACGAGGGCGTTGATGACGCGCAGGACGCGCATGAAGTTGTGCTGGAATCTGCGGGTACGCATGGGGGCCTCCGCCGCCCTGATTATACTGCATGGTCGGCTGCGATGAAAGGGTCGGCGTAGGAGAACATGGTTCGGGTACTACATAGTGTACGTAGACGCGATGGGTGGCGTTGAGGTTTACCCGTGGGCGGGTGGTTGGCGGACACTGGAGCGCGGACGCCAGGGAAACTCGT
>CAZKUN010000454.1:0-4016 GCA_964555935.1 uncultured Armatimonadia bacterium
CCACGCAGACGGGTGCGCTCGTGACGCGGCCATTGGCTCACCTGCGGCCCGCGCCTACCCATCGGTAGCATGGGCGAGAGCCTCGGTAACGAAGTCCAGCGACTCCCGCAGCATCCCCACCCGCCGTGCGTGGACGTTATCACCCGCAGTAGCTTCGGCCTTCCGCAGGGCTGCGTCGAGCCGCTCGATGGTCGTGGGGGTGAACATCTCGGCCGAGGGCGCGTTGTTGTAGTTGCCGTAGTGCACCCCTCCATCGCGAACACGCTGATCCATGATCTCCCAGTACTCCCGCGCGCCTCCCACGCCCGGCCCGTAGTAATGAGCGTAGAAGTCCTCGAGTAGATCCTCGGGATCTTGCCCCGCATCCCACGCCATCTGCAGAGCCAGGTATCCCGGCGCGGGGCTCCACCTCCACAAGCTCCCATGCCCCTCGCTGGACCACGTCCGAATCCCCACGCTCTCGGCGAGCCACTTCACCTCCCGCATGATGCTGCGCGCGTATGGGTGCGGTGTCCTGGGGTGCTTGCCGTTGAGCAGGACGTAGTCGTATACCCCGAGATGCGTGGCCGCCTCCCGCCAGCCGAGCACCCTTTCGTGCATCTCCCGATTACGCTCGCATCTGGTGTCGTCGATCGCGTGGGAGCTGCAGCCGTATAGACAGAGGTTCACGTTGACGTTTGGGTGGATTACCGACCGCGGCGGCTGGTGCCAGTTCGCGTAGGCGATAGTGGTAATCATGCGGCCAGGGAACTCGCCGGCGACGCGCTCCGCCACCTGGTTGACGAGGGCGAAGTAGCGGTCCGTGACGTTCCGCATGTCTTGGCGGCTGAAGCTCTCCATCACGAGCGGCTCATCCAGGGCGCGGCAGCGGTCGCACTCGCACCAGCGGGCGCCATCCTGCGGGCAGATCGAGAACGACAGGCTGGTGGGGTTGGAGCGGAAGTGCCGAAGGGCCCTGTCGGCCAGGATCTCGGCAGCGTCAGGTGAGCTGGTGCAGAAGTTCTCGTTGCCTTGCCCGTAGACGCGTCGCTCACCGTCAAATAGCGGCATCATGTCCGGACGTTGCTCGAGAAGTCCCTTCGACACCAGGCGATGGAAGCTGTGGGGGTACATGCCATAGGGCCAGTCGAGCAGCGGAGGACACCATGACGCGCCGGTCCTCGCGCGGAAGTAGTGCGATGATTGCTGCCCCGTGTAGCTCACGCAGTTGCGGAGAGCCCAGAGACAGTCGCGTTCGAGATTCTCCAGGTCCACGAACGCCATGAGCCACCGGATCGGGATCGACGGCTCGCGCACGATGTCGAGACCCTTAAGGTCTACCTTCCGCAACTCGGGCACGTGCTCGCCCCACTCACCGGGGTGGTACCAACGGACGCCTTGTCGGTGCAGGAAGCGATACACGGCGAAGGCCGTGCCTCGCGGCGTGTTTCCGGCGAGCACGACCGTGCTGCCGACCTTCCGCATCAGGATGGCCTCGTCGTCAAAGCCCGACAGGCTGTTAAGGTGGCCTTCCGTGAGGCTGCTCTCGCCGACGGCGTACTTGATGCCACGGCGGCGCTGGGCATCGTCCTCCGTCGCGAGAGAGAGGTATCGCCCAGTGGCCCGGGAGAGGTAATCGCGCAGGTCCCGCGCCGCCAGCCTCACCAGCGGCGGCGCGCCATCGGCGACGACGACACAGTCGTGAGGGTTGATGGCGCCTGGGTCGGCGGAGCCTTCGATCTCGACCTCCGCGACGGCCCATCTGTACCCGCTCGATTCGGTCAGCTTCAGCCGCACGTAACGCCCGGCGACGGGGTTGAATGTGAGACGCAGGGCTGGCTGGTTGAGCGCGGCGACTCGAGTCACTTCGAGGAAGTCCCCGCCGTCGTCCGAGACCTCGACAGCGAACCCCCGAGCGAAGTCGGTCGCGTAGCGTGGGCCGACGTCGACTCGCACCGCCTGCACGACCCGCTGGGATCCCAGGTCGATGTCGAGCCAGTCGCCCGCCGTCTGCGGGCCCTCGGAGCGCCACGCGGTCAGTCGATCGCCGTCGATGGCGAGGCCTGCTTCCACGGAGTTGGCGGAGGCGTCGGCCACCCACGGCCGCGGAAGCCCATCGGCAGAAGCGGGCGTGGCGGCAAAGAGGACCAGAGACCACAGCGCGGCGCGGGTCATGGCGCATCGCCCTCCCTAAGGTAGAGCTGGAAGGCGCGCAGGAGGATGCGATTCTGACCTGTCAACTCGTACATGGTAAATCGGATCCGATCTGTGGTCACTGGCGGGAAGACGTAGATTGGATGCTCTCTCAGGTTGTGAGGATCGTGATAGACGAGGTCCCAGCGCTCTCCGTTCCAGGCCTCGAGCCCATACCTCACTGCCCGGTTGTCGCCGAGCCACTGGACGCGGCACGCGTCGAAGGTGATCGCCTCGGGGTATTCCGCCACTATCGCGTGTGGCGCGGGGGTCCCCCCGGCCCAGTAGTCGCCGTCCTCGGCGTCACCATCGAAGGCGGCCGGGGCGGAGAACTGCCTGACAGGAAATGTCTCGGAGGCCTGCCATCGTGTCTTCCCGCCGAATGAGGCAAGGTCCGGCAGAGCATCCAACTCAGCGCCGACACGCTCCGCCATTGTCGGATCGAGGGACGGTGATTCCAGCGCGATTGGCAGGCCGTCTGCGTCGACCAGCGTGATGTCTCCGTCAGCGCTCAGCCGGATCGCGTCAATGAGCAGGTAGGTGGGCTCGCCCGGGAGATCGGCCACGCGCAACTCGTGGATGCCCGCTCCGGGAGTCAGCGTGTGGGTCAGCGTCTCGACGCGCAGGTCCTCCCCGCCATAGGCGTCCACGTCGAGGATCTTGGTGCCGTCCCAGCACACCTCACCATTCCTCGAGCCGTACCGGCTTCGGTAGATGCCAAGCTCGATGTGGAGATCGCCCTGCACGTCGGTTGTGTCGATGTAGATCATCAGCGCATCGGGCGTCTGGTAGAAGCGCTTGCCGACGGGCTCAACGGACAGTCGATAGTAGCTCGTGTCGCCGGGAAGACCGGCGTCAAGGCCGCCAGTCGCGGCGTCCTCCGCGGCGATGGACGGGCGGATGGGATCCACCGACGCCACCGCCAACGGGTCGTCCCCCTGCAACAGCACGTCACCCGCCCGCACGGCCACCGGTGCCAGTAGCAGAACCGTCGCCGACGTCACGCAGACCAACTGGGAGACGCGCACTGCCACTCACCTCCTTAGCGAGACTTGGGGGGCACTACGTGGCGCTTCTCCGCATGCCACCGGCGGGCCTTCGAGCAGGTCCCGTGAGGCCCCAAAACAAGCGTGCGCGCCCCGCAAAGCCCCGGATTCCAGGTTGGATGGAGTCTTGCCAAGGGACAGCGGTCACTGGCTGTCGCGCCCTCTGTCCACCCGAAAAGCCCGTGGGGTACCACAGCCAATCTGCGCTGCTGAGAAAGCCCCGGATTCAGGGCTGGATGCGCTTCCTCGGATGGATAACAGACGCCCGTGGTGTTCTTTGGCTACGTTTTGCGGATCTCCTCGGCGTGGGATGTGACCTTGCGGAATGCCTCGATCAGTTGATCGATGGGCACGGGGTCGTCGGTGACGTAGCCGGCGGGGAGGCCGACCACGAAGGACGAGGCGCGCATGGCGTCGATGGCCGGGAAGCTCAGGTCCTTGTACGAGCGCTCGGACGCCGCGTGGCGACAGGTCCAGGGGCATCCCTTGCCGTAGAACTCCAGGGCCTGGAAGATGCCGAACTCGTGGATCGGCCGGCCATGCGCGCCGAGTCGGTCGAGACCCTCTGCATAGAGCGCCTCGAAGAAGCGCTGCATCGGAAGGCCGTCGAGTTCCTCGGGATGGTACGTCAGCGTCTGCGCGTAGTAGGTGTGGGTGCAATCGGGCGCCACGTAAGTTGGGCCGACGCCGGGGATGCTCTCCATGGCGTGGCTGATGCGCTCGGCATTCGCTCGGCGCAACGCCATCGTCTCGTCAAAGCGCTCCATCTGCAGGACGCCTATCGCGGCGGCGAGCATG
>CAZKUN010000455.1:0-3980 GCA_964555935.1 uncultured Armatimonadia bacterium
GGGATGTGGCGCCGTCCCGTGGGGGGGGCATCCCTCCCCGCGGCGGCGGGCCCACCCCCGTTCAACCCCCGCGGCCAGTAAGCCCCGCGCCACGGGACGGCTTCACGGTCGGCTACGTTGACCAGGTCCAGCCCGTGCTCGATCGGTACTGCATCTCATGCCACTCGGGGCGCAATCCGGCCAAGCGGATCGACCTCACGGGCGACAAATCCCGCTTCTACAACATGAGCTACCGCGCGCTGGTCGATGGGGGCTATGCGATCCACTACTACCTCAACCAAGCGCCGACCGGCAACTTCCAGCCGCTGGAGAGCGGCTCATGGGTCAGCCCGCTGACAGAGCTGATCGAGTCCGAGCATCAAGGCGTGAAGATGGACGACGAGAGTCGCCGCCGCGTTTACGCGTGGATCGATGCGAACGTGCCATATTACGACACGTGGGATATGTCTCGGCCCCACACGATGGGCGGGCGCGACACGTGGTTTCACACCGAGGTCCCGGGCGAGCGCAGCGCGATCCTGCCGGATTCGTGGTACGCGAGTTTCCGCCAGACCTATGACGCGAAGTGCGCGTCGTGTCACCCGGACCCGGACGTCGCGACCCACCAGGCCACGCCGACCTATGCCTGGATCAACCTCACCACGCCCGAGCACAGCCGGGCGCTCAACGCGCATCTCGCGGAGGCCGCCGGCGGATTGGGCCTCATCTCGCCACGCGATGGGCAGACGCCGCCCGTCTTCGCCGATACCACCGACCCCGACTACCAGGCGATGCTTCGGGCCATCCAAGCCGGATCTGCCGCCCTCGCCCAGACGCCCCGCGTCGACATGCCCGGCGCGACCGTCATCGCGCAGGAGAGGGACTTCGGACGACTATACTGACGAGCCAAGAGCCCCATGGTCGCCCTCATCCAGGCTGAATCCGCCGTGGCTAAACCCGCTCCTACGCGGCGGGTCTCACGGCCTCGAATCCGTGAGGCAGGACCGACGTGTAGGAGCTACTTTGGCAGGGAAACTCAACGAGTTTCCACGACATGCCAGACACGATGACTAGCGCCACATGCTGCTCCCGGCAACAATCCCCCCGTCGCCTTGAGAACACCATCGTGCCGCCGCGCTATCTAGCTTGTAGACGTGGAACCGATGACTGGAGGGTCCGCCATGAACAGAAGCCAATACGTGGGCGCGCTCGCGGTGTTAGCCGTCGCCGGCATGATAGGCGGAGCGCTGTCGAACGCATTCCTGACGGGATCAACGGCCGTCGCCCAGCGCCGCCAGATCCGTCCGAAGCCAAAGCAGGCGCCGCAGATCCTCACGCCCAGGGCGATGAAGCTCCCGAAAGTCATCGACTGCGAGAAACTACGCCTCGTCGATGGCGACGGCGATGAGATCGCTGTGTTGCGGCTGAAGGGCGCCGCAGATCCCGATGTCCTCCTCGAGCGCACCGATGGGCTGACGCTTGAGATCGGCAACGGCGCCAGCAGCATCCGATTTGAGCCGGCCGGTCTGAGGATCGAGTCGTCATCCACGCTCACCGTGGCGGCGCCGCTCGTCCAGGTCGATTCGGGCATGTCGAAGTTCAGCGGCGTCGTTCAGTGCGACACGATCATCGCCGACTCGGTCGTGGGGACAAGCTACACGCCGGGCGCCGGCAACGTGTGGTAGAGATGCGCCAAGGCCACCCTTCGCGCCACATGCGTCCCGACTCGCGGGGGCAGCCTCACTGCGTGCTTATTGGGCACGGACACTATCGAACGCTCGCGTCGGTCACGTAGCGCGCCGGTGCTTGGCATAGTCCCAAGCACACCACGCAACCATCGGCACGGCCAGAACCCACAGACTTGGGGCTGAGACAGACACGAGCAAGCACGCGGCGTAGACCAGCACGACCCACGGACTAACACGCCCTCCGACCGGCGGTGACATGCCCATCACCTCCTCGCCTATCACACGCTCGTGTCTATAGGGTACCCCTTGTAGGAGGCGTTTCAACCCCGACCTATCGTCGCGGCGACGTCCGCAGGCAAGAATGCCTGCGCCACGTGACGATGCGTCGGGGCTAGAGCCCCTCTTACTAGACCGCCATCACCACCCATCCGCCTCCTTCACGAACGCACCTGCTTGCGGGCATGGAGTCTCGGGCCCGAGCCGGTAGCCATCCAGCGAGTGCATGCCGTCGCCCGCTGATCCAGGAGCGATGAGGAGCGGACTATCGGTGATGGCTGACGCATCGTCGGGCACGTCCTCCAACCCGCCGAAGAACACGTTGCCGCTGAACACGTCGCCCGTGCTCTCGCTGAAACTGAAGCGCGCCTTGCCCTCGCAATGGAAGATGTTCCTCTCGAAACGCGTGTCATCACTGAACCCGCCCCAACTCGTGCTAAGCACCGCGTGCATGTCGAGATCGGGACCGGTGTAGAACGTGTTGTTATGGATCAGCGTGTCCTTGCACGGCCCGCCAATGTGGATGATGCGCTCGCCGTCATTCTGGCTCACGTTGTATCGGACGACCGTGCCGATGTTGCCGATGTTGTCGTCAGGTCCACTGTCGCCGGCATTGCAGATCAGCACGAACCCGCCGTCGTTATCGTGGCTGTAGTTATACTGGATCAGCGTGTTGGTGCAGTTCCAGTCCGAGTCGAACCCCTGCCCATCGCGCGTGCCGCGCATCCTGCTGACCTCATTGTATTGGACCACCGTGTTGTCGCAGCTCCACGGCCAGATCCCCGCCGCCGCATCGGGCGCCCTCATGCGTCCGCCACGCACGATGTTGCGCTCGACCAGGGCGCCATCACACGCAATCGGCACGATGCCGTCGCCGCCGATGTCCTCCAGCACGTTTCCGCGGATGACCACGTTCAGACTCGGGAACCAGTCCTTCCGCGCCCAGTGCCCCGATGACCCGGTGATACCGTTACGGTCGCAGCGGACCAGTCGGCATCCTTCGATGAGCAGATCATCAAACCGACTCTTCGTCTCGCCGCCCGAATACCACGAGATCCCCGATTGGCCCTGGCCCTTGACGTTGCTGCCATTGACATCATGCACGTACAGCCGCTTTAGGTGGATATGATGCGCGGTGCCAAAATCGACCGCTCGCACGGACACTCCCATGCGCTTCGCGCCGGGGGCCTTGCCCGTGTTGGTGATCTCGAGGTCTGAGATCTCCCAATACTCCTGGTTCTGAATCAGAAGCGCCGTTTGGTCCTCGTCGCGCGCGGCGATTCTTGGCTTGCGGCCCGTGCCGTACCGGCTCATCACAATCGCCGCGTCCCGCGTCCCGCTGCCTCCCGGCGCCAGCACGCCGCTCCACTCGCCGCCCGATTTCAGCAGGATGGTATCACCGGGTGCAAAGGTGGTCTCGTTGATCCGGTCGAGGCTCTTCCACGGCGCGGCCTCGCTTGTTCCGGCATTCGCATCATCGCCCGCCACGGAGTCGGCATAGTAGGTCGTGTTGCCGGGCGACGTGCGCGTGCGGGTCAACTCCGGGAGCTTCGTATCGGCGACTCGCATCGACGGGTCCGCGCTGATGGTGATGTCATCGATGGCGATCGCCCCCTTGCCGCGAATACCGACTATGAGGGCGTGATCCCCGACACCTGCCGTGTAGAAGTGCAGGCTGACCGTCCCGAACTCGTCCGTCAGGTCGGTCCACTGCCAGTTACTCGGCCCCTTGCCCGACTTCGAACGAACGAGGGCATAGAAACCCGTGTCGTCTCCGCGCGCCAATATCTTGAATGTGAAGGTGATTGCATACGCTTCCTTCGCCTTCAGCAGCCCATCGGGCGAGCGGAAGAACTCGTTCCATTGCGCGCCGCCGCCGGTCGAATCGCCCTTCAGCGACCGCGCCCCCGAGATCACTTCGCCCGCCACGTCAGTGATCGATGCCAGCGAATCCGGCTCGACGACGTAATCGCCGGCCTCGAAGTCCATCAGGCGAACAAGCTCCGGTTGTGCCATCGCGACAACCGGCATCGCGAT
>CAZKUN010000456.1:0-3913 GCA_964555935.1 uncultured Armatimonadia bacterium
GGTGGTCGCACGGTCGGCGCCGGCGTTGTCACCGAGATCCACGAGTAGAGTAATCGCCCGGCCGGGCGAGAGGAGTCGTGCCGCAAATGCCCAAGAGCGCGTATGATAAGTTTGTGTTCCAGTGCAAGAAATGCAAGGCCAACAACTACGTGACGGCGAAGAATCGTCAGAACGTACGCGACCGCCTGACACGCAAGAAGTACTGCCCGCCGTGTGGACGCCACACGGAGCATACCGAGTCGCGCAACAAGACCATCCAGGCGAAATAGCGTATCTACCTGGTGGTTCCAATCGTGCAGGGCCATAGCTCAATTGGCAGAGCGACGGTCTCCAAAACCGTAGGCTGGGGGTTCGAGTCCCCCTGGCCCTGCCATAATCGGAATGAGAGCGCCGTTCGCGCACGTGCGGACGGCTTCGACATGAGGCCGATGCGGCCGACAGAATGGGGACGGGCTGGATGTCACTCGCAGCGAAGATAAAAGCACCGTTTAACTCAGCCGCCCGCTTCTTGCAGGATGTGTGGTTCGAACTCAAGCGCGTCGTATGGCCGTCGCGCGAGGAAGCGCAGTCGTTCACGGCTGTCGTGCTCATCGCGATCGGTATCGTCGCCGTCTGGGTGGGCTCGCTTGATTACATCTGCACGGGGCTCGTCGGCGCGTTGAAGCTGTACGGCAACTAGAAGGCCGTAAGATCGGCGAAGAGTGGTTCTCATATGGAAAAGCGGTGGTTCGCGGTCCATACCTTGACTGGCCAGGAGTACAAGGTCAAGTCGAGCATAGAGAAGATGACCGAGTCGCGCGAGATGTTGCACTTGCTCGACCGTGTTCTCGTGCCCACTGAGGAAGAGAACCGCACGGCCCGTGGCAAGAAGCGCGTGGTCAAGAAGAAACTGTTCCCGGGCTACGTGTTGGTGCACATGGCACTGAACGACGAGACGCGGCACCTCGTGCGGCGTACGGCCGGCGTGACGAACTTCGTAGGTTCGTCTGCCAAGCCCGTTCCGCTGGCAGACTCGGAAGTGAAACACCTGCTGAGTCAGCTCGTGGGCGAGGATACTGCGAAGGCGAAAGTCCTGTGGAGCGTTGGCGAGGGCGTCCGCGTAATGGGCGGTCCATTTACGGAATTTACCGGCAAGATCACAGAGGTCTCGGGCGATCGGGAGAAGGTCAAAGTCAACATCTCGATCTTCGGTCGCGAGACGCCTGTGGAGCTTGATTTCACTCAGATAGAGAAGCTGTAGCCAGCGGTCTGACGTCGTGACTCAGCGGCAAGTGCCCGGGCCAAGCCCGGGCGTTTTCTCTCTCTAGGGCAACGGAGCGGTGTAAGATGGCGAAGAAAGTAATGACGATGGTCAAGTTGCACGTTCCCGCCGGCAAGGCCAATCCGGCCCCGCCGATCGGTCCGGCTTTGGGTCAGCACGGCGTGAACATCATGGACTTCTGCAAATCGTTCAACGCGATGACGCAGAGCCAGATGGGCGACATCATCCCGGTAGAGATCACTATCTACCAGGATCGCTCATTCACCTTCATCATGAAGACGCCGCCGGCTGCGAGCTTGCTGCTCAAGGCCGCGGGCCTGGAGAAGGGCTCGGGCGTCCCCAACGTGGAGAAGGTCGGGCGCGTGACGCGCGCTCAGCTTCAGCAGATTGCCGAGCGGAAGTTGGAAGACCTGAATGCCGATGACATCGAGATGGCGATGAACATAATTGCCGGCACGGCTCGGAGCATGGGCATCGAGGTCGATGCATAAGCAGTAGCCGTAGAATCTCGCCGGCGGCGCGAACGACGGCGTCGCCAGGCGCATACAATCCAGTCGGAGGCGTGTACAACATGGGACGCCGCAGCAAGCGTTACAAGCAGTTCGCTGAGAAGATCGACAGGGAGCATCTGTATCCTGTCACGGAAGCGGTGGGCCTGGTAAAGGAAACATCCGGCGCGAATTTCGACCCGACGGTTGAGTGCGCCATCCGCCTTGGCGTTGATCCCTCTAAGGGCGACCAGTCCGTGCGTGGTACGCTGAGCTTGCCACACGGCACCGGCAAAACGCCGCGGGTTGTTGTCTTTGCGAAGGGCGAGGCCGTCGAGGCCGCTGAGGCCGCCGGCGCCGACCGCGTCGGCGCGGAAGACCTCGTGGCTGAGATTGATGGCGGCTGGGACGAGTTCGACATCCTCGTCGCCATGGCTGAGATGATGCGCAATGTCGGGCGGCTCGGCAAGAAGCTCGGGCCCCGCATGCCCAACAAGAAGGCGGGGACGCTGGCCTCATCGGCCGACGAACTCGGCGGCATCATCAAGGAACTGAAGGCTGGTCGCGTTGAGTTCAAACAGGACCGCGCGGCGATCCTGCACGTTGCGGTGGGCAAGGCGTCGTTCGGGGCGGATCAACTCTTGGAGAACCTCGACCATCTCGTAGGCGCCGTGGTCCGCGCTCGTCCGGCGAGCGCCAAGGGTCGCTACATCACCGCCATCGCCATCTCATCCTCGCAGGGCCCAGGCGTCAAGCTTGACCTGCAGGACGCGCTCGGCCGAGCCAGCCAGTCGGAGGGGCCTGGATAGCGTGCGTCGCATCACAACTGAATTCGGCTTAAGACAGCGGGGGCTCCGAGCGGAGCTGAAAAGTCAATGGCCTACCCGCCGAGGCTGGCAACCGTGACCCGTATCAGGGTCAACTGATCACGTTCATCAGCGGGAGCCCAGTCTCTGGGCTCCCGTTTTGCATGTGTGTGCAGCAGTGACAAACGCGCGAATGCCATGGAGGGCGAGGGAGGTGAGTTAGTGCCCACTCCAAAGAAAGAAGCAGCAGTTGCAGCGGTAAAAGAGAAGCTGGAAGCATCGACCGGCCTCGTTGTCATCAACCAGACGGGGCTTACGGTCCCCATGGCGACGCAGCTACGCAGCGACCTGCGCAAGGCGGACGCCCGCCTGACGGTCGTCAAGAATCGCCTGACGAAGCTGGCTCTAGCCGGTACGGACGCCGAGGGACTCAATGAGATCCTGACGGGACCGAAGGCTCTCCTGTTCTGCAGTGGCGACGTGCCGCCCGCGGTGAAGGTCCTAGCGGATTTCGCCAAGGAGAACGAAGGGTTGTTGACGCTCCAGGGGAGTTTCCTCGAGGGGAATGTCTACGACCAGAAACAGACCGAGGCTCTGGCGGACATCCCGTCGAAGCCGGAGTTGCTGAGCATGGCCGTCGGCGCCCTGAATTCGCCGATCACCGGGCTGGTGTTCACCTTGCGTGGGATCATCTCGGATTTCGTTTACACGGTGCAAGCCGTGGCCGACAAGCAGGAAGACGCAGCATAATCCCGCGGCGCCACGGAGCGTCCGCGTAGAGGAATACTGAAGAGGAGCGCAACGCAATGACGAAGGAAGAGATGATTGACGCTATCAAGGGCATGACCGTTCTCGAGCTGAAAGAGCTCGTCGACGCCTTGCAGGAAGAGTTTGGCGTATCCGCGGCGATGCCGGTGATGGCCGGCGCGGCCGCCGGGCCCGGTGGTGGCGAGGCGGAGGAAGAGGCCAGCGAGTTCAACGTGGTCATCATATCGCCCGGAGACAAGAAGATCCAGGTCATCAAGAGCGTCCGCGAGATCGTCAGTGGCTTGGGCCTGAAGGAAGCCAAGGCGCTCGTGGAGTCGGCCCCCGAGGCCGTCGTCGAGGAGAGCGTCACCAAGGAGCGTGCCGACGAAGTCAAGGCGAAGCTCGAGGAAGCCGGCGCGACGATCGACGTCAAGCCCGCGTAAGACGCAACCATACAGCGATCTGCCCAAGTGCCCGCGCCTATCTCAGGCGCGGGCACTACTGTTTGGTCCGGGGGATCTACACCCACTCGCCCAGTCGCCGGACGAGGTCAGTGGCGGCGGAGGCATAGTGGTCGGTCTTGAAGGCGCGGACGTGGAGTAGGAGCGTGT
>CAZKUN010000457.1:0-1393 GCA_964555935.1 uncultured Armatimonadia bacterium
CTCTTCGGCGGTGGGGGCATCGGGAGCGTATATTTACCCAAGTGTCGACCCGTCGCGCTCTCGACATCGTCTTGCACGATTACCGTGATGCCTGGGGATGCTTCCCGCAAATTCGAGACTGTCGTCACCGGGCCTCCGTCGAGCCAGGCGCTCGCCACCGACGTGGGCGGATGCTCTCCAGCCTGCTCCCAGGCGTCGGCGAGGTGACGCTGAGAGATGTCAGCGTCAGGCAACTTAGCAAGCCACGCCGTAGCCGCCTCCATGTCTCGAGCCGCGTACGGCAAATACTTCTGAGGCGACAGCGGCAATACGACGAACGGTCGCGTCGGGTCGCTCTGTGTGGCGTGCCGATTGAGGCGTCCGAGTCGCTGAATCAGCGTCGGAACCGGAGCGCACTCCGTCACCAACAGTGTGCAGCCCTGTAGATCGAGGGACATTTCGCACACTTGGCTCGTCACGGCAAGCACGCCCTTCTTCTGTCCCGGTGTGAACGCCTCGATCACAGCTTGGTGTCGCCGTACACGGTCGGCGTATTTGAACCGACTGTGGTAGATCAGGGGACGCACACCGAGACCCTCCGCGCGCGTGGCCGCATCCATGACCCGCTTCACAGTGTTGCTTACCCACAGGACTTTGTCACCCGCTCGTACCGCCTCAACGATGAGCGGCAGCGGATCGCCGTCCTCCGGTGACGCCTTGTGGTACCTGGGCCGTGTCTCAAAGGCTTCGGGTCCAGTGATCGGTGAGAGGTCGATGTCGCGATACTTGCGTAGGACTTTGCGGAGAGCCTCGACACGCGAAACCGGCAGGCTTGCTGTCATTAAGATTGCGGGCAGACCCGGGAGGTCGCGGAGGAACCGGAGCAAGGCCCCAAACAGGCGGTCGTCGTAGGCGTGGATTTCGTCGAACACGAAGGCCGACTGCGCGAGCGCGGGCCACGCAAATAAGCCGCGCCTGTTGTTCTGCACAAGACCCAGGACCGCATCGACGGTACACGCCACAACGGGCGTGGCCCACGATTCAAGTGCGTCTGCCTTCGCGAACGCATCGGCATCCGCAGTGGTGGAATCGTGTCTGGTTCCGAGAATGATCTCGAAATCGATGTCGCGACGAGAATGAAACAGGTTGGCGGAGACGTCCGCGAGGCGTTGTCGATCCGCTACGTCCTGTTGACTCTGGCGTACCCCGACCGTGGGGGTTTCGGGGAAGAGATAGTCCTTGTAGCCTTCCGTCGCGGTACCCGTCGTGGGGTAGCAAAAGTACAACCGACGTCCAACGTACTGCTTGGCCGCACGAAGGTAGGCAGCCACGGTCTTACCTGTCCCGCATCCGGCCTTCACGAACACCACGCTATCAGGGTGATTCGCCACGGCCGTCTGGAATTCACGGGGAG
>CAZKUN010000457.1:1403-3877 GCA_964555935.1 uncultured Armatimonadia bacterium
CCAGCCCGTACTCCGCTAGGAACTGCAAATCGTCTGATGTCGGAATCCGATCGAAGACCTGGCCGATACTGGCCCAGCGTTTCGACTCGTCGGGGATCTCCCGTGGGAGAGCCGAACCAGCCACATCAGCGGCGATCAGGCAACTTTTCACCGCCGCAACCAATCGACGGTCGGCTGACTTCTTGAGCTTCTCCTCCCAGGTCCGTTGGGCCGCTCTTGACCACGCAGCCAACGCCGAGAACGTGTCGCCGGTCCCAACCAACGGTCGGACGGGGTCGGATGGCAACGGCGTCGTCCCCGCCAAACTAAATCGCTCCTTCAACCAATCGAGAATGGCGGCGAAGTCCGCGTGGTCGGTATGGACACGCATCTCTACCCCGGCGCCAAGCGGGCAACTCCTGGGTGGGCTGTCATGATTGTGGGCGGGGTGATGCCCAGCGATCCCCCATTCGGAGATCGCGAAGTCGGTCTCGCTGCCGCCGACCGCTGGCAACAGCCACGACCTCAACTCCGTCAACAACAACACCGCGACCCACTCGTGCCGCAGCCCTTGGGGGTGCTCCTGAACATTCCTGGTGCCGACGATCATTCCTTGAAAGTGGTCGTTCGCCTTGCCAATGTCGTGGATAGCCGCCGCGAGCAACACACATCGCCGGAACTGCTCGCGGTAGTCGTTCGGATTGAGACCCAACGCGGATAATTGGGCATCAGCCGTCGCCTCGACGATCCGCGTCGCCGACTCGGTAACGTCTTGCAGATGACCGAGTAAGTACATCGATGGGCGTAGGGGTTCGTCATGCCACTGGCTCTTGGCCCAAAGGCGCGTCGGATCAAGGCCCATCACGTCGCGCTCTTGATTGGCATGAAGAAGCCGCAGCCCAATCGTGTGCGACCACCTAGGCCAGATTCTTGAAGGGTCACCGAGTCGACAGCGGAGAGTTCCGCCACGGTCAGCGCGTAACCGGGGATGGTCACGCCCTTCACTCGCACCACGCGCCGCTGCGGCGTGCCAGCTCGTTCCCCATCGAGATGAAGAGGTAGTCGCGGTTCCCCGGTGACGCTAAGGTCAGAGAGTTTCGCGCGGGTCGTCGTCAGGAACTGCTCGGGGGTGTCCGCGTTCTTGAATGTGACGAGGCGGGCGATCAGGGTTGGTGCGGCAACCAGCAAACTGATCGACGGTACGCCGAGCCGAACGAACACATCGCCAATGGTCAGTCGCTTTCCCGCCAAGGGGAGGGCCACCGGAACGGCGTCATTAGGCAGGCGCACGCGCAGGCACGAGTGTTCTGTGATGTGCAGGAAGCCGTCGGGCGTGGCGCGACCCGTGATCGGGGCGAACCGCAGCAGAGAGTCCTTATCGTGAAACTTCGGGATGACCCGAGACAGCGCGGCATACAGGGCGTACGCGTGGTCGGTGGGAAGTGTCTTGCCGAGCGCAGGGAAAACAAGGTCAAGAGACATCATTCACGCCTTAGACGAAGCCCACTCCTTGAGACATTGTTTCCCTCGATGGAAACGTTCTGTAGACGGGAGGAACAAATATCGACACATCTAGCCTCCGCCGCCGGTCTCACATACGATGCCATCGCCATCGCCATCGCCGTCTCGCATGTAGCGATACGCCGGATGGCCACGTCGCACCGGAGCGATGCCGTGCGTGCGGGCCTCCGCGCAGGTGATCCGACCGTTGCCGTTGTCGTCCCACTGTACGACCTCAGCAGGCAACTCGCTGGAACGCCCGCCAGGATCGACGCGCGCCGTCACGCGAGCGCCACCACGAACAAGGGCCGTCGACGCGCAGGAGGCCAGCACTCGGTCCAGGGCGTTGGCCTCACGGCGGTCAATGGTCAGGCGGTACTTCTGGCGAACGTCAACGACGCGGTCCGCGAACCAGCACTGGTTCCGGTCGGGCCGCCATTCGGCGGCGTCACGGGCGCCTTTCTGCCCACGGTTCACCCCCGGACTGGCCAGGGTCAGATTCAGGAGGTCCGTGGCGAAACGCCGGCGCGTCTCGGCCGTGGCGGCACACAGCCCGCTGTCATGCGCTTCCGACCGCGCCACGATGTGCTCGATGTCGGTCTCCCGCCTGCTCGCAAACGTGCGTCCCGTATACGGGCTCCAGATTCCCCCGAGGCTCTCGACAATCCGCCCTTCAATCGACTGCGGGTAGGAATAATCCGAGGCCCGGTAGGGGCTGCAGCGCGATTCGGGGACCACCCGAAGCCCCCGCCACGTCTGTGCCGCAACGGGACTCGCGCTCCCCATCAGACATGCTGCGGTGAGTGACACCAAGGCCCTCCGGAGCCTCATGGTCCCTCGGCAGTCGTGAGACGGGCGTGGTGAGCGGTCATGGGTTGTCCTCAGATGACCACGACGACGCGGGTGTAGACGCTCATCCTACCGCTGGCGGGCCGGGGGTTCAATGCGGCTCACGCGGGTGCGCGGCGTCCCATTCGCGGGCGAGGCGGTGGGCG
>CAZKUN010000458.1:0-3861 GCA_964555935.1 uncultured Armatimonadia bacterium
GCCGCCTACAACTTCGCGGAGCATCTCGCGGAACGTCGCAAGATGATGCAGGCATGGGCTGATTATCTGGATGGGCTGAGAGGCGACGCTGACATCGTTCCCCTGTTCCGGCGAGCATAGGGCGCACGACCGACGCAGGCCGGCATTTGATGGCTCGGCACTATTCCACCCGCGACTTCTTCCGGCAGATGCCGAACCGTCTGCTGGCCCGCTATTTCCACGCTCGCGGCGACTTCGAGGATTTCGACTTCGCGTCGATGCCGGACACCAGGCCCGACGCGCTGTTCGCCGCGTGGCTTCAGTTGCCGGATGAACTGCGCCACACGATGGATACCGAGTTTCGGGACATCGCCGAGTTGAGCTGCGAGAAGGGCTGGCGGGCCATCAACGACGAGGCCGCCTGGCATCTCCGCGACCCGGACGAGCATGCCGCCTTCGTCGAGCGGCTCGCGGCCCTGCCGAATCATGTCGAGCGGGCGATGACGACGTTCCTCGACCATCACGACTTCTGGAAGGGCGCCGCGCTCTTCTATCACGCAGACTCTCTGTCGTACTGGCGGAAACGCACCCATCTGCCGCTCGTACCCGCCGCGGTAGACGAAGCGAGCCTGCACGCCCTCGCCTCCAGCATCAGCACCTTCTTCCACCGCACCGAGGGTCGGGGCAAGAACTGCATCGTCGAGCCGTTCCGCCGCGGCGCACTGGACTACCTCTTTGCCTACCCGGAGGACTACTCGCAGCAAAGCGTCGAATGGGTGAACGGCGAGTTCGCCCGGAGACCGCACAACCCGGCATTCGAGGTGATTTACGTCTACTCGCAGCAGGACGGCTCGCTCGACCTGAATTTTCGCGGCGGGCGGAAGGCCGTCGAGCCACTGCAATGGATGTTCGCCACGACGATCCTCAAGCTGCCGGAGCTGCCTCCCGACCCGAAGGACGAACGAGTCTACGACCTGAACCTGCTGCGCCAGCCGGGGTTCGAGTTCGTCTACGAGGGCGACAGTGGTATTCAGGACGTGGTCGTGAAGAAACTCCGCCTCTCATCGCGCGTCACGAAGGGCGACCGGATCACGCTCGAAGCCGATACGGCCAGCAATCCGAAGGCGGTCTACGAGCTGCTCGCGCAACTGGGCAAGGCGGTACCACTCCACCTCTACAACGTGACGCAGGTCGAGCTGTCGGCGTCGGTGATGACCGAGGCCAGCAAGCCCCCCAAGAAGGTGACGATCCGCATCACCCACCCCAACTCGTGCTCCTTGAAGTACGACGAGCAGGACCTGACGCTGCGCGACATGCTGCACGCCTCCGGGATCGAACCGAAGGCGCCCGCCGAGCCGACCGAGACCGCAGACGCCGTGCGTGGGGCCGAGGGGTGACGCCGCGGGACGCCCTGATCGACCTGCTCGAACGTGTCGGCGCGCGACACGACGCGACGGTGCTGATCAGCGAGGAAGAACTCCTCCAGTGGCCAGCGGAAGCCGTGACCGCCATGCGTTCGCATCGGCTCCTCGTGCGGGCGCGTCCCGCGGCCGCCGTGGTCTGTCCCGGCTGCGAAGAGGACTGCGTCATGCCCGTGCAGACGATGCCCGCGGGGCCGCGAGGGTCGGCGCCGTTTATCATCTGTGACAGGCGGAGCGACATCAACCGCGTCGCGCTCCCCTCGGAGCGCGTCAACCAATGGAAGTGTGACGCTGCGGAGATCGCCCGATTTGTCGCACGACGCCTGGGCCTTCGCTTTGGCGGCCGGCAAGCTAATCGGCCCGGCATGCTGGAGATCGGTCTCGCCGCCGGTGACACGCAGCGCCAGATGCTCTGCCTCCGCCCACATGAGGACGTGGCGCTGATGGCCGGGGATGCAACCCTGCCACTGGCTGATCTGGTCGACTTCGATCGCGGCGACTACGTGAACGACGCCAACGCCGTCCGACAGCTCATCGATTCGACTAGGACCGCTGACCCGCGCTACACACCGAGCACGGCACGGCGCGAGGCGCGCAAGCTCGACACGCAAGCGAGATACGAGAGCTGGCGGGCGGTATACCGCACGGTGAAGAAGCGCCATCCGATGATGTCCGACGCCTGGTACGCACGGAAGATTGCCGGGCAGGAGGTCGCTGCCGGCTTCACAGCCGACACCATCCGAAAACACATGAAGGCGTAAATAGTTGGGCGGAAAGTTTGCGCCCAACTGTTCCCTCTCTATCCCTCTGATTCCAGAGGGGTTGCCAGCGAGACCGATCGACCTCCTTCCGTGAGGTCGCTGCGCGTCCCTCCTCCCGGAGTCCGTATTCATTGCCGTTTCTTGGCACACGGCATCGCAGGTCCCCTCTTTCAGCGCCCAAATCGCCCAGCTACCGTGGAGGAAGTCCGCGTTCTCTGCATGAGGTACGACGATGCCACACATGGTACTGAGACTTCCGGCCGTAAAAGCCCGCACCGGGTTGTCCCGCAGCACCATCTATCTCCGCGTCTCCCAAGGCGCCTTTCCGGCCCCGGTCTCTCTGGGCGGGCGAGCCGTCGGCTGGATCGAAGCCGAAGTGAACGGTTGGCTCACGGCTCAGATCGAGAAGCGGCGGGAGCAGGCGCCAGCGGGACGGTCCCCTCAGCCATGACCCCTCGCGCAGCGCGTGGCCCAGCCCACGCCGACCGACGCCCGACCGACGAAGCAACGGCCGTTGACGCCGATCCCGGGGCACCCGAGTGCCCGGACGGTCCGTCTCGGGACCGCGTGGTGTATCGCCCCACGACTACACTGCGCCCGCACCCGCGCTATCTGGAGCTCCGTGGGGGGATCGCGGCGACGCGGGTCCAGCGCGCCAAGCGGCAGACCGGACCCATCCAGGAACCGTTGCTGACGACCGTCGAGGGCACGATTCTGGACGGACACGCGCGGTGGCAGGTGGCGGTCGAGCGCCAGCAGCCGACGCTGCCCTGCTTCGAGTATGACGTGACCGACGACGAGGCGCTCAAGGTCATCATCCGACGACACCGGCGATCCGAGGGGCTGAACGATTACGGGCGGATCGTGTTGGCCCTGGGCCTGGAGTCGTACTTCAGGGAACGGCGTCGACCGACCGTATCACCCGGCCACCTGAGACCCTCGTCAAAGTTGACAAACCACAAGCACCGCGACGTGCGGAAGGACATCGCCGAGGAGGCGGGCGTCTCAACCGGCAACGTCACCAAGGTCAAGCAGCTCCTGGACACCGCGCTTCCAGAGGTGCGGGAGCGACTCCTGCGGGGAGAGGTCAGCATCCATCGAGCCTGGCGGTGGCGCAAGCTGAGCCCCAGGGGGCAGCGTGATGCGCTCTGGACGCATGTGCATCAGGGAGGCATCAAGAAAACGGTCGGTCGGTTGGTCCGGGCGCACGCCGACCCCGGTGCTCCGGCTCAACCCGCCGACGTGGCAGTCACCGTGCTTGGGGGACTCGCGACGTACGACCCGGCCGACCTCACCGTGGCGGTTGTGGACGTTCCAGGACGAGCCGTCGTGGTGACGCGCGCGTGCTACGACGAACTGCAGGAGAAGCACACCCGATGACTGCGGCTCGCGCTCGACTGCTCAAAGACGTCCTGGCGATGCACCGGGACGAATGGGATCGCGACGACACCCGTCCCGCGGTGCAGAAGGAGTTCGCCAAGGTCATTGACTGCGGCACCGAGGCCCTCGGCGCGGAGGTCTTCGCCTCTGATGGGGGTGAAGAGCGGATCGTCTACCATACCTGTAAATCACGGGCCTGCCCCAGTTGCGGGCATCAGGCGACCCGCGCGTGGCAGCGCGACCAGTGGCGAGAGCTGCCGGACGTTTATAGTGGACCCCAAAAACTGGACAGCCGGCTAAGCTAATGTCGTCGACCATGG
>CAZKUN010000459.1:0-3861 GCA_964555935.1 uncultured Armatimonadia bacterium
ATGAGGGCACGTCATGCGATGAGGCGACTTCGGTGGAAGATGTCGCCCCATTCGATCTGGTGGCGCTTCCGCCTGGGCCGCACTGGCCGACGCCATTCCTGTTCTACTACCTCCGCATAACGCAGGCCGACGGTGAGATGGCGTGGGTGAGCCCCGTGTGGGTCTCTTGACCACACGTGTGGGCTGGTTGCGGTCAGGCGTGACTAGGGCGCCGGTCGGACGGGCGGCGAGGCGCAACGCCCGCCAGCCAACTTGCCGACGAGAGCGAAGCCCGCAGACTGTTTCTACCGGCGGGAACACGTTCGGTTTCCGGGTCGCACGACCAGATGCGCAGGTCTGCAGAAGCAGGCTGGTGAAGCACTGCCCTGAGCCGCTGGTCGTTCAGCTACTGCCGGAGCGCCCCGTTCCGTCTGTGGGACCCCGACCAGATGGGCGAGCAGCCCATGCGCGCAGACTTCCAGAACGTGAGATGCCTCGGGATCGTGGGCCTGCTGGCCGGCATGGTGGTGTCCACCTCGGCCGCCGCAGGTCCAGCGGTTCCGGCGGATGAGCCCGACGCGGCAGTGATCGTCGCGGAGGGCGTAGCCCAAGCGGCCATCGTCGTGGCCGAGGACGCCTCCGAGGCCGTCCTCCGCGCCGCGGAGGAGTTGCGCCGGTGCATCGAGCAGATGACGACTGTCGCGCTGCCGCTCGCCGACGACGCTTCGGTCCGGGAGGGCGACGCGGAGCTCCCGGGGCTGCTGATATGTGTCGGCCCGAGCGACCTAACCGCGGAGGTCAGCGACGGACTGCCTGGCGACCCCTACGCCCCTGGCGGGCAAGACGCGGTGGCCAAGCACGCAGACGGGAAGATCGTCCTCACCGGCGGCCCGGTCCTCGACGGTCAGACCACCGAGCACGCCGTGGCGGCGTTCCTGCGCCATCTAGGCGCGGAGTGCTACGGCGTCCGCCATCGCCCCATCATGTCCCTGCCCGCCACGCCGCAGCTGACCGTAGCGAAAGACCTCGACATCCGCGTTCAGCCCGCCTTCCTGAGCCGCGCGCCATCCGGGGCGCTGGAGCCGCCCTGGTCAAGCGCCGGTGGGGTCGGCGTCTCAAAGGCCCACAACTGGTGGAGGGTCATTGCCAGGGACCTCTTCGCTGGGCGCCCGCATCTGTTCGCCCTCATCGACGGTGAGCGAGATGATCCCGGCCCCACCAGGCTCGGGTACACGATCTGCGAGACTCATCCAGAGGCGGTGGACCATTTCGTGGACGCTGCGGCGGAGGCGTTCGAGAGTGGCCAGCCGGGCTTCTCGCTCACTCCCAACGACGGCGTGCGCGAGCTCTGTCAGTGCGAGATCTGCATCGCCGCCCACGGCGATGAGGCGGTTCCCGCCGATCGCATGCTTCGATACGCCAACGCCGTGCGGGCTCAGCTCGACCAGGAGTACCCTCGCTTCAGGGCCCGCAAGCTCCACATCCTGGCGGGGTACGGCTACCCGGAGTGGCACGCCCTGTCCTTCCCGAATACCCGCGTCGCCTGAAATCACGGGGTTTGTTGGCCTTAGAGGTACACCCGGGACTCGCCGGGAAGGGGCAGCATCCGTCCCCAACCCACGACTCCGTGTGTGATCTTCCGACGTGAGAGCCCTTGCACAGACCCTCGTCTCCGCCGTCAGCCTGCTGTATCTCCGAAAAACTCCATCCACGCTGGGCTCTGGGACCTTGCAGAATGCAGGCGACAGCGGCTACCAACTGGCCTCTCACCGAGGAGGTTCTCTCTGGTGTCGCGGAGAACCCCCCCACACACGCACAAGGCCCGAGACTAGCCTCGCAAGTCTCGGGCCTTGTGCGAACTAGCACCGCTCAAAATGGCCGCTACGGGCCTGATAGGCGTATCTTGCTTCTGGGAGTAGCGCAAGGCTCATAGCAGTGCGAGCTCGCCGCTTCTGGGTATGATTCTGGCCGATTCAGGGGTCGCACCCCAGTTACCACTTGGCCCCGCCACCAACGGCGTGAGCTTTGGGCGCTCCCGGGCAGGTCTCCTCCGAAATACTCGACGATGAGCGTTGGTTCCACGGCGTCAAGGGGTTCAGGTTTCTAGAGGAGAACCTGTGAGAGCGTGTGCAGGCGGCCGGCAGCGTTGTTCGTGGCCATTGGCAACGGCGCCAGGTCCACCGACAGTCAGCAGAGCGGCCGGCTCGCCCGAACGCCGGGCCTGACGTGAGGCGATGACACCATGGGCGACTCATCCGGCATGGCTGGCCTCGGGCCCCCTTGGGGCACGTTCGACGCCGTTCGCGAGCGACTCTTCGACCAGTTCCAGAACGCCCCATTCGATGATGAGACAGGCCTTGACGCCAATCAATTGCAGTGCGAGGTCCACCGCTTCATTGAGGCCCACACCGATCTCCCGCGGGTCCTGCAGAAAGCCCATGCCTTCCGAATCGTCGTGATGCGCGGACGCATCGCCGTCGATCCTCACGATTGGTTTGCCGACAAGCTCGATCATGGGGGCGTCAATGGCGGCATCGTCCACGGAGGCATCGTCCAGAGGCTGTCGCACACCTGGTATGCCGAGACGCAGGCGGGCCCACTCAAGCAGGAAGCCGACTGGTTGGCCAATGCAGAACGCCTCGGCGCCGTACACGGTCTGCTCGACACAGGTCACATCTCCCCCGGCTGGGAGAACGTCTTCGCAGGCGGCCTCACGGCGCTGATCGCTCGGGTTGAGCGTAGCAGGGAGCAACTCGGCACGAACGCCACGGCCGGACAACTCGCATTCTACGAAGCAGTCGAGATCGTCTACCGCGGCGCCATCGCGCTATCTGAGCGCTTCGCTGATCTAGCCGACAAGCTGGCCGTTCAGTACCCGGAGCATGCGGCCCGGATGCAAACGGTAGCGGCCGCTTGCCGCCGCGTACCCGCCCATGCGCCACGCACCTTCCACGAAGCCCTCCAGGCATGTTGGCTCATGCATGAGCTGATAGAGATGGAGGGTGAGATGGTGCGCTCAATGGGCCACTTCGACCGAATGCTCTTCCCATACTACCGCGCGGACGTCGACGCTGGACGTCTAACGCGGGAGCAAGCCAAGGAGCTCATCAAGTTTCTCTGGATCAGGTTCCACGCCCGGACGCGCGGCTCAGCGAACGGCAAGAACTTCGTTTTCGCCGGCCAGGATCGCGATGGCAACGCCGTCACGAATGAGCTTACTTATGTCGCCCTCGAGGCATACGAAGAACTCAACACTCCCGACCCGAAGCTCTCCATCCGCTTCACGCCACAGACGCCCGACGCGCTCCATCGCCGCGTTGCCGATCTCATCCGTCGCGGCCACAACTCCTTCGTCCTGATGAACGACGAGCCGGCTGTGGCCGCCCTGGTCAAGCGTGGTAAGACCCTCGAGGATGCTCGCGCGCACCTCCCCATCGGCTGCTACGAGCCGGCTGTCGATGGCAAAGAGGCCGCGTGCACGATGAACATCGTCGTCAACCTCGCGAAGCCCGTAGAGCTCGCGCTCCATGACGGCATCGATCCGCTCACGGGGCAACAACTCGGCCCGCACACGGGCGATGCAGCGAGCTTCACCACCTTTGGGCAGTTCTACGCCGCCTACACGGCACAGTTGGATTTCCTTATCGGCCACACCGCCCGTTGCGTCAACGCCCATGAGCGGCATTGGCCGATGATGCACCCATCGCCATTCATCGCCGGCACCATCGATGACTGCATCGCGGCCGGCAGGGATATCGGCCAGGGCGGGGCTCACTACAACGCTGTCGGCTGCACGGGCGCGGGCCTCGCCAACGCGTGTGACTCGCTCCTCGCCCTCAAGCAGGCGGTGTTTGACGAGAAGCGCTTCACCATGCCCGAGAT
>CAZKUN010000460.1:0-547 GCA_964555935.1 uncultured Armatimonadia bacterium
CCAGCCGGGCACGACCGTCTTCTTCGATCCGGGCACCTATGTGGTTGGGAAGCCCATCGCCCTCGCATCGTCCGTCTCGCTCGTCGGCGCCGGCGCGTCGGCCACCGTGTTGCGTTTCGTCGGCGGCGATGATGCCTTGCTGATGGGCACCGACGTCCATGACATTCGTATAGCTGACCTGGGACTCGCCGGGACCAATTCGGACAAGGCGGCCGAGGAGAACGGCGCGATCGCGGTCAGGTTGACTCGGGGCGAGGGCGTTGTGTCCGTCAACTTGACCGTCGAACGTGTTGCTGTCTCGGGTTTCCAGTCGAGTGGCATCGCCGCGACCGGCACGGGCGCCGGTCCCGGCCAGGCAGTGGCCGAGGGCGTCGCGATCCGCGACTGTCGGTTCGCCGATCTAGGCCTGCACGGCGTGCTCGGATACTTCGTGCGGGACTATCGCGTCGAGGCTTGCCGCTTCGAGCGCATCGGGCGCTCAGGAACCATCTTCCCTCGGTGCCGCGATGTCCTCGTGCGGGACTGCTTCGTCCGCACGACAGGCTGG
>CAZKUN010000460.1:557-3861 GCA_964555935.1 uncultured Armatimonadia bacterium
CGATCTTCGGCTGGCCCGAGGAACAGGTCTGGGACGTCATCGAGGACTCCGGCGACCATGCTGGGATTCTCGTAGAGCAAGCCGCGCGCCGGGGCGCCATTACGAACAACCGAATCAGCGCCCCGAGATTTGGCGGGATCCAGCTCAACAACAAGCCCGCGCGAGCCGCCGTCAGGGAGATCACGGTGACGGGCAACGTGGTGGACATGGGCGAGAATCAGACCCACGCCGCGTTCCTGGTTTATGGCGACACGACCTACACGGCCGACGATTGCATCGTCCAGGCCAACACGTTCCTCGGCGGGCGGATTGGGATCGAGGGACACTACCTCAGGCGTTGTCTGTTCGATGGCAACATCGTCCGATCACCTGGCGAGCAGGGGATCGACCTCGTTCATCTGGCGGCGGTCGGCATCAGCGGGAACATCATCACAGGCTGCCAGAGCGAGGGCATCCGGGTGAGGCCCTACGCGGACGTATTCACCAATTCCGAGGTCAGCATCACGGGCAATATCATCTCCGCCGCGCCCAACGCGCTTGGACAAGCGCCCGCGATCAGCGTTGAGGCCCTCCACGGCGGCCTCATAGGTGGAAATCTCACCCGTGGCTTTGCGTCCGCCACGCGCGTCGAGGCGTGTGATGATCTGACCATCGACTCGGAGAGAGGAGAGCCACAATGACCCCACGCGAGGCCGTTCTGGCCCAGATCAACCACCAGGAAACCAAGCCCGTGCCCTACACGCTCTGGTTTGAGGGCGACGTCGGCGAGCGCGTCGACGCGCACTACGGAAACCACGATTGGCGCCAGAAGCTCACGCCTTACATGGCAAGCGTCGGCGGCATCCCCACGATGACGAAAGAGCCGATATCAGACGGGCTCGAGCGCGACATGTTCGGGTCGATCTGGCGATCGGATCGGCGGCCCTTCCACCTCGAGGAGCCGGCGATGCCCGAGGCCTCCTTCGATCACTATGACTTCCCGCCCCCCGATGCGTTCGCCGCTGCGAACCTCAAAGAGAATGCAGACGCCGTCATCGCCGCCAATCCCGATAGCTTCACATCGATCGGCTGCGGCTGGGGGCTATGGGAGCACTGCTGGGGGATTCGTGGCTTCGAGAACGCGATGATGGACTGCGTCGCGAATCCGGACTTCTTCGAGGAACTCCTCGACCGGATCACCGACCTGTTCATCGCCCACGTCGCTCAGTGCAGGGACGTTGAGGCGGATGCGATCATGTTTGGCGATGACTGGGGCGACCAGCGTGGCGTGATGATCGGGCCGGAGCGCTGGCGCCGATTTCTCAAGCCGCGATGGGCCAGTATCTACGAGGCCACCCACGCGCAGGGGAAGATCGTCATGAGCCACTGTTGCGGGAGCATCGCGAGCATCATGCCCGACCTCGTCGAGATTGGGCTCGACGTGCTGGAGAGCGTGCAGCCCGAGGCCGAGGGCATGAACCCGTACGAGCTGAAAGCCAAGTGGGGAGACAAGATCACCTTCTGGGGATGCCTCGGCAGTCAGAGCACGCTCGCCTTCGGGACGCCGGCCGAGATCCGCGCCGAGGTGAGGCGCTTGTGCAGCGAGATGGGGAAGGGCGGCGGGTTCATCCTCTCGCCCGCGAAGGCCCTGCAACCGGAGACGCCGACTGAGAACGCCGTCGCCGCCGTCGAAGCCTTCACCCAACAGGACTGACGCCCGCGCGGCTACTCAGTCGACCAATGCACGACCCAATCGTGGTCGGTCGTCCCGAGGTCAATGTCCGCGCCACTCACCTCGCGCGATTCACCCGTGTCGAGATCCCAGCACGTCGCTCTGACCTCGCCTTCCGGTAGGCCAATGCCGATCGTGAGCGGCGTCTCCGCCCGTTGCCGCAGGTACATCGTCCCCCGGTCCTCGACGGTCCACTTCCTCACGCCGGCGAAGTTGCGGATGTACAGCAACCCCTCCCTCGCGCCCCCACGGGTGAGCGATGAGAGTTGGTAGTTCTCGCTGATGCGGAATCGATGCTCCGTCGGCCCGGTTGGCGAGAACTCGGCCAGGGCCGACGTGTGGGCGTAGCCATCGCCGGACATCGCGAAGTCGAAGTCAGTCCCCTCCGACAGGTAGTGCTGGACGTATCGCCCCATCATCGCCCTGTCCGCGCCGCCTTCCGGGGTCCGGTAATACACGTCGTCCGCGATGGCGTGGTCGATCACGACCGCGACACCGGGCTTCTCGCGTTCCCACCGTGTCCAATCGATTCGCGCCATGATGTCGCGCGCCAGCCGGAACTGCTCGATCTCGTAGCCTCGCGCGTTCCAGAACATGCAACCCGCGTTCCCGCTGATCAGGCTCATCCAGATGATGTCGCGCATGATGTAGCGCCGCTCCGCGTCGCGCTCCGCGGGGTAGCGGGTGAACTCGTCGCCCGAGGACTCGCCGAGGAAGCAGTTGCCAGCCATGCGCCCATAGCGAGCCAGGCGCGACACCGCGGCGCCGTAGTCGGTCACCTCGTCCGTGGAGCCAATCGGATAGAGGTGATAGGTGTAGAAATCAATCGGCGTGTTGTTTGTCCACCAGAGGGGATCGGCCGTATGGATTCCCCCTCCGCCGTGGCTGGCGCAGATGGTGGTCTCGGGGTCGGTCTCGCGGATGACCTCAACGGCGTGTTCGGCCCATTCGCGCGGGCAACCGACCATCTCGTTCTCAAGCTCATACGCGAAGACCTGAGGGTTGCCGCGGAAGTAGGAGACGATCTCGCGGGCGTAGTCGTCCTGGCAGGCAATTGCATCGGGGTCCGTGTATTTCGCCGACGCCGGCCGCACGAACTTGCGGTCACGGACGAAACGGCGCTGATGGGGTGGCAGCGCGTCGAGGTCCTCTCCGGCAAATCGGGGTAGCCCGAACTTCCGGAGCTTGTCGCGGTTGCAGTAGACGGGCTTGTCGTAGTCATCGTGGATCACGAGCAGGAAGCGGATGTCGAACCGCCTCGCAAGGTCCATCAGCCGCAGCGACTTCGCGAATAGCGGCCGGTTGACGCGCCCGCCCACGTCCATCCCTTCCAGATCGCCGTCCACGTGCGTCCGCAGCATGAAACGCAACGTGTTGACGCCCTGCCGCCTGAGGAAGTCGAGCCAATGCAGGATCTCGTCCTCGGTGCAGTCGGTGAACGAGCGCAGAATCCGGCCTTCCTCGCCTGTCTCCGCATCCGGCAGCCCAACCCAGTTGATGTAGAACCCGCCCAGCGGAACATACGGCTCGCCATCCGCGGTCGCGAAGTAGCCCGATCCGCCCAGAGACACCGGATTCGGGCGCGGACCCTCG
>CAZKUN010000461.1:0-3852 GCA_964555935.1 uncultured Armatimonadia bacterium
CCGCCTACGCGGCGCTCGGCCCCGGTGCCGGCAGTTGGTTCAGCTTTGTCAGCGATCGCCAGATCGCGCGCGGGACGCGAGACCTGACCGAATACAAAGCCATCTATATCGCCCTCGCGACCTATCAGGATGCGGCGGTGCTGGACAAACTCGAGCAATACGCGCGCCAGGGAGGCATCATCGTATGTGGCGACGAGACGGCCTTCACCTGGGGTGTCAACGGGGACGATCTCTCCGCCCGCTGGGAGAAGCTCACAGGCGTCAAGCGGGGCGCGGCTCGCCCAGCCGCGAGCCTCGCCGAGACCGTGCCTAACGGCTTGCTAGAGGGCCGACCGGAGGCGATGCTACGGCTGCCTGAGGCCGGCGTGTCTCTCGAGCCGATCGACGCTTCCGTGGAGCCCCTCGCGGTCTTCGCGGACGGCGCCCCGGCCGCCACCATCCGCCCCTTTAGCAAGGGCTGGGTGATCTGCTTCGCCGCCAATCCCTTCGCCTCCCCCGACAAGAACAGCACGGTGATCGCCTTGGTGAGGGCAATTCAGGAGGCTGCGGGAGCCGAACTCGACCAGCCCATCTGGCGCTTCAAGCTGCCTCCCTTCGCGGAGGTCGATGCGCCAGTTGCGCCGGGGGCTCAGTGCCTCACCGACAACGAGGTCGTTCTCGGCCCCGATGGCGACACCACGCCGGGCCACAACGTGCAGTGCGGCGGCACGTATACCTACACCCGCTTCCCCACCGGCTTGGCCGATGCGGCGGACGCCGGCGACATCGCCTTCGCGGACGGACACCTGACCAACCGCAAGGCAGCCTTCGCAGAGCGCCAGCGAGGGGGGGCGCGCAACCCGGCGGCGCTCGAGAAATGGATCGCGAGTTGGACCGATGCCGAGCCCGTCAGCATCACCTTCGACCTCAAACGCCCCGCATCGCTCGAGGCGATCCGGCTGATCTACTCGGGAGTGCTGCCGGGCGTCATCGTGATGGGGAGCGCCGACGGCGCCGAGTGGTCTTCCATTGGCTCCAAGCCCGGGAACGTAGTGACGGCGGATGTTGAGGAGGCGACCGTGCCGCTGCAGGGCGCCGCCCGCTTCGTGCGGATTGACCTTGCGGGTCGATTGCCCGGCGTGACGATGGAACTGTCGGAGATTGAGATCTGGGGAAGCCAAGAGGTCCCGTGACGGCGGCCCGGAGTGAAAGGTGGGAACTCTCGCCATGTTGCTAGGCACCGCATCCATTGACATCACGCCGCCCGTGGGCACGCCCATGGCCGGCAGCTTGCAGCCGCGCGCGTCGGTCGGCACTGATGACCCGCTGCTGTGCGAGGCGATGGTTCTCGGCAACGATGAAACGCGCATCGCCCTGGTGACGCTCGACCTCATCGCCTGGACACGGCGCCGCTCTGATGCGCCCCGAGCCACGATCTCCGCGCGAACGGGCATTCCACCGGAGCATGTCCTGATCAACTGCTCCCACACGCACTCCGGCCCCTACACGGATGAATCCATCGACCTGGCGGGGGGCATCGACGAGGCCTACCTGGCCCAAGTCGAGGCGGCAATTGGCGAAGCAACTTACCAGGCGGCGGGCGACCTGGCGCGGGTGACCGTCGGAACGGTGAAGACGAGTCTGGCCAGCGTGGGGCGGAATAGGCGACTGTTGCGCCCGGACGGCGCGGCCATCAACGCGTGGCTGGCGACTGCCGAGGAGAATGCAAGCCTGCCTCTGGCCGGACTCGATGACGAGGACCTGATGGCATGGGTGTTCTTCCACGAGGAGACGCCCGCGGCGACGTTGTGGAACTACACGCTGCACGTGAACTCCCACTTCGGGACGAGCTTCTCGGCAGACTACCCGGGTCGCGTGGCATCCTCGTTACGGGAGGCGTTCGGCGCCGATTTCTTCTCGCTGTTCCTGCCGGGGGCCTGTGGGGACATCAACCACACCGTTGGCTTTGAGGAGGTCAGCCGGCGTCTGTCCGAGGCGATGCGGGACGTCGTGCGTCAGGCAACGCCAGGCACTAGCAATACGCTAGGCGCCGCCTGGCGGGAGCTGCGCCTGGGGGTGCGGGACCGCGAGCCATTTCAGGAGGCCGAGATCCGCGACAAGTGGCCGGACGGATTCGAGGTGTTCGAGAACGAGGACCGCCTGCTCAAGGCCGACCCGCAAGACGAGGTCGCCACGGTCGTGCAGGCGCTGCGGATTGGCGACGGCGCTCTCGCCGCCACGCCTGGAGAAACGTTCGCGCAGCTCGGGCTGGACATCAAGCATCGATCGCCTCACGCCATGACCGCCGTGGCGGAGCTGTGCAACGACTTCATTGGCTACATCCCGACGATGGAGGCCTTCAAGCAAGGCGGGTACGAGACGTTCCGGTCGCGGTGGGCGAGGGTCGTGCCGGGGTCGGGGGAGGCCTTGGTCGAAGAGCTGGTGGACATGCTGGGCGAGATCTGACCCCGACAACTAGGGAGAGCAACATGAGCGCGCAGAAGCTGAACGTCGGCATCGCGGGGCTGAGACGCGGACGAGGGTTCGTGTCCCTCTTTTCAGCGCACCCCCGGCTCAATGTCACGGCTCTATGCGATCTGGACCCAACCACGTTGACCGACCTGGGCGCCGCCTTCGAGCTGCCGGACGCCGCGCTGCACGTGGACTATGACCAGTTCCTGTCCGCGCCGATGGATATCGTGATGATCGCCACGCCCATCCGCTTCCATGCCGATCAGACGATCAAGGCGCTGCAGGCCGGCAGGCACGTGATGTGCGAGCAGACGGCGGCTTATACGGTTGAGGACTGCGACGCGATCGTGCAGGCGGTGAAGCAGACCGGGCGGACGTACATGATGGCCGAAAACTACTGCTACTTCCACTACGTGCGCCAGTGGCAGGAGGTGGTGCAACAGGGCAAGCTCGGGCCGATCTTCTACGCCGAGGCGGAGTACATCCACGAGATCGAGGACTTGCTGGTGAACGAGAAGACCGGCGAGTATTTCTGGCGGCACGAACGCCCGCCGATCTGGTACTGCGCCCACTGCCTCGGCCCCCTGCTGACGCTGATGGACGACCGCATCGTCGCGGCCTCCGGCAGCCATGCCGGTTTCCACAAGCGGCCCGAATACGGCGACCACCTCGGATTCCTTGACATGGAAATCGGCCTGTTCCGCACGCAGAAGAACGCGCTGATCAAGATCGCCCGCAGCCAGGTCGCTCCGCGCTACCCGCACGTGGTCTACTACTCGCTCCACGGCACGAACGGCTACGTCGAGAACGGGCGTGATGGCAGCGACACGGATGGCTACCTGTGGATAGAGGGCGAGACGCCCGACGATGAGAACGGCCACCGCAAAGCGGAGACCATCCACTGCTCGGTGGTCGACCCGGATGCTCCCGAGGAAGCCAGACATGGCGGTCACGGGACATCGGAGTACTACATGATCCGCGATTTCCTCGACGCGATCGAGAGCGGAACCCAGCCGCCGATCGACGTGATGCGGTCGATGGACTTCACCGTCCCCGGCATCATCGCCCACGAGTCGGCGATGGCTGACGGAAACTGGCGCGACGTGCCCGTGTTCGATTGGTAAGGAGCGCCTGTCCGACGAGGCGATCGTTACCTCGCGGCCGCGGCGTTCGGGACCTCTACCAGGACATCATCGACATAGACACTCGTCCCCTCGGCTCCCTGGGGCGAGACGACGAACATGTTGTATGACGGGTTCTCGACCAACGGTTGCTCGTCGCCAACGAGCGCGCCTAGCTCCGGTCCAGTGACGACGCGGTACGTCTCCGCCCTCGGGTCGACCTGCAACCCAAACCGCTGCCACTCGCCCGCCGGCATCAGTTGGTCCGTGGCCACCCACC
>CAZKUN010000462.1:0-3811 GCA_964555935.1 uncultured Armatimonadia bacterium
GTGAGGCGGCCCAGAGTTCGGCGGCCAAACGTTGCTGCATCGTGCGCTCGGAACGGTCCCGAGCGAAGTCCACGATCCAACGGATCGAGAGACTCACCTGGCGATCGGCGCGGACTTCCATCGGCACCTGATACGTTGCGCCACCAACACGACGACCGCGGACCTCGAGCTGGGGCATGCAGTTGCGAATTGCCTGCTCGAAAACGTCCAACGGATTCGTGGAGTGCTTCTCGCTGATCTCCTGGAGCGCGCCGTAGAAGATCCTCTCGGCAACGCTCTTCTTCCCGCCCATGATCAGCTTGTTGATGAAACGGGCCACCAACCGGCTATCGAGAACCGGATCGGGATCGAGAATTCGCTTGGTTGCAGGTCCCTTGCGCGACATTCGTCCGCACCTCTTATATCAGTTCGCGTTTGCTCTGCTATTTCGTCCGACGCGTCCCGTACTTGGAACGACCGCGCTTGCGTCCGTCAACGCCCGCCGCATCATAGACGCCACGGACGATGTGGTATTTCACGGAGTTAAGGTCTTTTACACGCCCGCCACGAACGAGGACAACGGAGTGTTCGGAGATGTTGTGTCCCTCACCGGGAATATAGGCGGTGAGTTCTTCGCGGTTGAAAAGCCGGACGCGGGCAACTTTGCGAAGCGCGGAGTTCGGCTTTTTCGGATTGAGCGCCCAGACGCGGGTGCAAACACCGCGCCGCTGGGGGGCTCCATCGAGGTTGTGCGACTTGCGCTTGATGGCGTTCCAGCAAACCTTCAGAGCCGGAGCCTTGGTCTTCTTCTGCTTTTCTTGGCGACCCTTGCGCACTAGCTGGCTGATGGTTGGCAAAGAACCACTCCTCGGAAGACGTTTGGGGGCTGGTAGAATCAAAAAGCCCCTCGGGACCACACGAGGGGCTCACCATGCTGCGGTGAGAGCATTCAAGCTCTATGGGCATTTGCGTCAGCGGAAAGCGTATCGCAAAGAAGGCCCCTCGTGAACGTAAGCGTCACTCGCCGGTACAAGACGATTGCGCACCGTCCTACAACCCCTCCGCCACCAGAACACAAAAAAGCGAGCGCCACAGCAGTTCAGCAGGCCCTGGTACCTCACGGTACCGGTTGGTTGGGCCACTGCTTACTGCGGGCTCAACAGGGCGCAAGTATACTGCGCGCGCTACCCAGTGTCAATAGTCGGATGAGACTTTTTTCGTGGGCGTTCGAGGCGCGTTTTCTCGGACCGACACGACTGTGCCAACAGGCGCTACAAGGGCTCCAGCCAGCCGTGGCGAACCTGCCGTCCATCGCTACGGAGGAGCATGTTGATGACCGCCTACGAACGAACCGTTGCCGTTATTGAGGGGCGGCCAGTCGACCGCCTCCCCGCCATGCCCATATTCATGCGCTGGCTTGGGCCCAGAATCGGCTGCAGCTACCGCGATTACTGCCTGGATGGCCACGATCACCTGATCGCTGGCCAGCAGCACCTCGTCGATGAGTACGGGATCGACTGGGTCTGCGCGATATCCGACGCCTGGCGCGAGGCGGCGGATTGCGGGGCAGAGCTTGTCGAGTTCGAGAACGAGCCGCCGGCCGGCAAGGTGCCGCTGCTGAGCAGTAAGTCAGTCCTAGGCGGCCTCAGCGTCCCGAAACCGGACGCGCCCGGCAGCCGGATGTCGGAGCGAGTGCTGGCCGTGGCGGGTCTGAACGCCCTCTACGGACCCAATAGCGAGAATCGCGTCCCCGTGTCAGGCTGGATTGAGGGTCCCATCGCCGCGGCCTGCAACCTCCGGGGCATGAACCACTTCATGTTGGATCTGATGGATGATGGGGCGTTCGCCGCCGATCTTCTGGACTTCTGCACCGAAATGGGCACGCGGTTCGCGCTGGCGCAAGTCAAGGCGGGAGCCGACATCATCGGCTTGGGAGACGCGGCGGCATCGTTATGTGGGCCCCGGTTCTATGAGGATTTCATCCTCCCGCGCGAGCAGGCCATTATCGCGGCCATCCACGACGCGGGCGCGCTCGTGCGGCTCCATATCTGCGGGAACACGAACGACATCCTCTCCCCCATGGCGACCACCGGCGCGGATATCATAGACCTTGACCACGCCGTTGACGTCGAAGCCGTGCGGCCGGCGATGGGCGACGAGGTGGTGATTGCCGGCAATTTCGACCCCGTTTCGGTCGTCCAGGACGGGACGCCAGCCGATGTCACCGAGGCGTGCCGACGCTGCCACGAGGCGTTTGGCCCCAAGTTCATTGTCAATGCGGGGTGTGAGATCGCGACAGACACGCCTGTCGAGAATGTTCGGGCGATGTTTGACTATGCCAGAGATGCTCAAGTCTGAATCACCGGGAGGAATCACCAAATGTCGCTGAAGCTCGGGTTCGTAGGCGTTGGCGGGATCGCGACGCGCCACTTGGATGGCGCCAAGGCCAGGGATGACGTTACGATCGTCGGACATTGCGATGTGAATGAGGCCCGCGTCAAGGAAGTCGCCAAGACGTACGGAGGAAACGCTTACAGCTCGTGCGTCGACCTATATGATGCCGAGAAGCCGGACGCCATCGTCATCGCTACTCCCCCATTCGCCCACGGTGAGATCGAGGAAGAGGCCTGCAAGCGCGGGATCCACTTCTTCGTCGAGAAACCCGTCGCGGTGAGCATGGACCTCGCAATGCGCGTTCACCGGGCGGTCGAGGCGAGCGACGTCTTCACCCAGGTCGGCTACATGTATCGGATGTCGAAGCCCCTGCAGCAGGTGAAGCAGTTGCTCTCCGGCCGAGACATCGCCATGGTCCAGGCCCATTTCTACATGCCGGGCCTCCCGCCGCCCCCGTGGTACCCAATCCTCGCCAAGAGCGGCGGGCAACTTGTCGAACAGGCCACTCACATCCTCGACCTCGGGCGCTTCCTGGCGGGCGACGTGACGTCGGTGACGGCTCGAACTGCCCGCGTCCGCGACTGGACGCCACAGGATGGGTGGGAGAGGCCCGAGGGCATGTACGATGCCTCCCCTGACTTCGACATCCCTGACACCGTCGGGATGGTCATGCAGTACGAATCGGGGGCCATGGGGACGCTGAGCTGCTCAATCGTACCACAAGGCAGTTGGGACGTGGGGTTCAAGGTCGTCGCCGACGGCCTGCTCGTGACCATCGACCAGGCCAGCGCAAGCTGGACGGGCGACGAAACGGGCGAGGCGACCGCGGCGGATACGTGGGCGCTCAACGTGCTCTACGACTTTCTCGACAACGTCATCGCCGGTCGGCAACCCAGCGTCCCCTATATAGAGGGCGTCAAGAGCCTGGCGGTGTCTCTCGCCGGATACGCCTCGGTCAAGGCAGGCGGACCGGTGCCCATGGCCGAAGTACTGCCTGACGAGGTCCAGTAGTACTCGCGGACGAGGCAACACCAGCCCGAGGAGGCCTACCATGCCTAAGCACGACCGGAGTGAGATGGCCCGTCGCGACTTCCTCAAGTACACGGCAGGCGCAACCGTCGGAGCGGCGGCAGGGCTCGCCGCCAGCACGGCAAGCGCCACCACGCCCATCGGCGAGTGATCGGACGCATGGGGAAGTGGAGGGCATCATGGGGGAAACGCCGATTGTGTTCGAGAAGGGAACGGCCCGCTGCGTAGCACAGGCGGCCGGTCCAGTGGCCATGGTACTGGCGATCGCCACGCTAGTCTGCGTAGCCGGAATGCGTGGGCGACCGTATGCGGCGGCGTATCTGGCACTGTGTGGCCTCCTGCTAGGCTGGTACGCCTGGTGCGGTATCCGGACACTCCCGCGTCGCGTGGAGTTGCACGAGGACCGATT
>CAZKUN010000463.1:0-3797 GCA_964555935.1 uncultured Armatimonadia bacterium
CGCCACACAAACGGACCGCGCACCACGCGAAACACGCTCCAGCACGGTCTGGCTCTCGGGAAGCGGCTGGGAGTGGTCTGCTCGACCGACGACCACCATGGCTATCCGGGCGCGTACGGTGAGGGGCTGGTGGGCGTCTACGCCGAGAGCAACACGCGGGCGGACATCTGGGACGCGCTCTGGGCGCGACGGACTTATGGCGTGACGGGCGATCGGATCGGTCTCGACTTCAGAATCAACGGCGCGATGATGGGCTCGGAAATCAGCGACGACCCTCGGCGCGAGATGGAGCTATCGGTCGACGCGTGGGACGACATCGCCATGATTGAGGTGCTGAGGAATGGCCGCGTGATCGAGCGGTTCTTCCCCGAGGACCAGGCCGCCGACTGCGACCCGCTCGCAGGACCCGTGAAGTGCCGCGTCGAGTTCGGTTGGGGGCCATGGACCGCCCTGGGGATTCCCCGCACGGCCGACTGGCGAATCGAGGCGAGGATCCCCGGCGGGCGGATGCTGCGCCACATGCCATGCTTCCAGAGCGGGCCATTTGACGAGGAACGCCGCAACCGAGTTGTCGAGTTCTCGCCCGACGGCTGCCGGTGGGAGTCGTATACCTGCCGTGAGGGAAGCTTTGCCGAGACGCCGACGAATGCAGTGGTGCTGGAGCTTGAGGGGGACGCGGATGCGACGCTGGAGCTTGAGCTCGAGTCGCCGGCGCCGATCAGTCTCTCGCTAAAGCTCGGCGACCTCGCGCGGAGTTCGGTCATCGAGTTCACCGGCGATTTCCCGTGCGAATCGATCGTCGTCCACCGGCTGGTGCCGGAGCCAATGTGCAAGGCGCGTTACTCGTGCGCTGATGAGGGCGGAGATTCGGGAGACTACTACTACGCGCGGGTGACGCAAGCGAATGGGCACATGGCGTGGAGTAGCCCGATCTGGGTGGGTGGCGGGTAGATCCCGGGGCGAGTGCGAGCGATGGCGTAGGGATGAGGAGTGGGAGTCATAGTGTCAGACACCCGTTTTGCAGCGGCGGCAAAACAGGTGTCCGACACGGGTGGGAGAGGGTGAGAGTTGAGAGAGGGACGGCACTCGACGGGGCGGGAGTGGAAACTCAGACGTCGAGTTTCCCGTCGCTACGCGGGGATAGGGAGTGAGAAGAAGGACGGCGCGGGCCGGATGGGGCGCTCGCAGGCAGGAATGCCTGCGCCACGAACGTCCCCGTCCCCCCGAGACCCCCTCCGATGGAGGGCGTCCGCGCTCCAACGACGGACGGCGCCGCTTGAGCTAGTCGCGGAGTCTCGCGTCCATCATGATCTGCTCGGCTGAGCGGGCGCGATTGTAGAGCCGCAGATCGTCGACGACGCCATGGAGCCCGTAGGCGTATCCGCCGTTGTAGGCACCGACGTAGATCGTGCTCTGGCCCTGGGTGAGATCGAGTCCTTCGGCGCTCTCGCCCACCAGCGCGCCGTCCACGTAGACTCTGAAGACGGAGCCGTCGTAGGTGCCGGCGAGGTGGTACCACTCGTCCGTCCGGATCGACGTGCCGGTGGGGTCCGACCCGGCGCCCCACGTCTCCCCCGCGCCGCCCTCGCCCGAACGCAGCAACAGACTCGCCCACGAGAGCATCAGGCGGAAGCCCTTGCCCCGGTCGTCCTGAGTGTTGGACACGATCTCGTAGGTGCTTGGGCGCTGCAGATCGGTGAATCGCACCCAGACTTCCACCGTCAGCCCCTCAGACCAATCGATGGCGTCGAGGCCGGGAATGGCCACGCAGCCGGCTCCACCGCGAGCGTCCTGATCGCCCCCGTCAAACTCGATTGCCCCACTACTTCGCCCTGTCACGCGGGTCGCGCCGAGAGAGTTGTTGAGGATCTCGCCATGTCGCCCGTTGCCCGACGCGTCGATCACCGCGAGGCCCTCGGTCGCGTCGAAGGGCCAGTAACCGACGAGCGATGTCTCAGCCCCGTGAGACATGGCGGGGAGGGAGACCAGCAGCATCAGCAGTCCGATTGCGTGGGGCCGTTGAGGAAGCCAGGACCACAGGGGACAGTCCTGCGCAACACAAACATCGCGTTGCTTGGACAGTCCCGAACGGAACGAATACTTCTTCAACAGCGTCGCGTTTCTCATTTCTCGTAGATCTCCACTTCCGTCACCAGCGAATTGCTGCCGTTCGCAGCCGTCACCATCAGACGGATCCGGTCGGTGGTGACAGCGTCGAACTCGTGGGTGATCTGGTCTGCGTTCTGGCCGGACACTTCGTCGACATCGCGCCACTCGCCATCGGCGAACGCCTGAACCGCGTAGTCGCGGAGGCTCTTCTCGAATGGGTAGACGACGACCCGACCAATCGCGTGGGGCTCGGGCAGAGCGATCTCCAGCCAATCCGGGAACTCGTCAGCCGTATCGTCCTGCCACGTCAGGCAACTGTACCGGTCGATCTGGTCGATCACCCCGTCGACGACGTGCCAGAGGCCGGTGTCGGGCCGGCGGAACTTGGCGGCCTTGCTGGATGATGCAGTGAGGACCACGCCGTCACCCTCGGAGGCCTGGAAGGCGAGGTTGCCGGGCTTCTGCCGCCGCGCGTTGGCCTCGGCTATCTCAGCGACGATCTCAGCGACTGTCGGCAGTCCGGAATCGTCGCCTGTCGTGTAGACATGCGCTTCCCACGCGTCGAAGCGATCGGTGAACTTGTCCCCGTCGAGCGCGACCTCGCGGCCCTCGGAGGTGACTCGAAGCGCAGGCCCCCTCTCTCCGATGCCGGGGATCGTGATCTCCACGTCGCGCGGCTCCGTGTCGGCGTTGCACGCGAGGAGGTACAGATGGCCGTCGCGCTCCTTGAGGAGCATCTTCAGGGCGTCACTCGACGCCAATGGGACCGTCTCGGATGTGGGTGACGCGATGATCGGGCCGAGGGAGGCGAGTTCATTCGTGAGATGCGGCATGCCGATGTGGAGTTCGGGGTAATGGGCCACCAGGCGGTTGAACTGAATGAGACCCCGGGCGCCGCAGGCGAGGGCGAGGAGATTCTGGTCGCGGTACTCCACGTAAGTCGGGATGCGATTGTTGACGGCTCCGTAGTCGCCGTAGTTGAAGCCCTGATGCAGGTACGCGATGGTCTGTCTGTGGGCCTGTCCCTCGAAGAACCGAACGGATTCCTCGGTGAAAACGGCCACGGAACTCAGGTCGTTGACTCGCTCGGTCTGGAGGGTGACCGGGTATGGGTGCAGGCCGTTGATGTCAGCAGATTTCGCGTAGGCATGGAGCCCGTGCATGGAGTCATTGCTAATGATGACGGGGTGGTAAGGGTCCTCATCAGCGAACACGTTGTAGATGTCCTCGAGCACCTTTGCCTTGATGCCCGAGACCTCGGGCTCGTCGCTCACGAAGTAACCAAAGAGCTTTGGGTTCTCCCGAGCCTCGCGCGCGTAGGCACGGAGCATCTCGGCGTCCTCGGCGCTGAGGGCATCGGACCTGAGGCTCTCGACGTGGTAGTACACCTCGTTCATGATCGCGGTGTCGAGCAGCTTCACGTCGCCGGGCTGGGCTCCGCTGAAGGCGTTGTAGCCTGGAACGAACCCGTCCTCGTGGTTCCACGCCCCGTTGAGGAAGAACGGCTCTCCGTCTACGCGCCAGGTCATATCCCGGTCGAGCCACACTTCGCCCGTTTGACGCGCGAGCTTCCTAAGGGGGTGGGATGTCTCGGCCAAGACCTCGCCGGCCCGATCTGTTAGCGCGACCTCGACGCGCATGCGCGCCTCGGGGAGGTCGGCTGCGCCGAAGGTGAGGCGGTTTGATTC
>CAZKUN010000464.1:0-3765 GCA_964555935.1 uncultured Armatimonadia bacterium
ACCGCAGACTCGTGCAGCGCTTGGGAGACACCGTTCAGGTAGCGGGCCGCTGGGATCGACCAGGCGTAGCGAGTCGCGCGGCACCACTGTTCGTCCGGAGGGGCCGCCGAGAGCCGGCAGCCCATTCCCGCGCGGTTCTTGCGTCACTCGAAGCCACCCGCGCCGGTACTCGGCAACGCCGCGAGGCAGTTGGACTTCCACTCCCCCGCCGCGGACCGTCGTGGCCCCGGCGTCTCGCAGGATGAAGTACGCGCGCTGGTTCATTGCGAGCGCATCCCGGACATCCACGCGGGTGGAGTCGCGCGTGAACCGATCACGGACCAGGCAGCTCCCCTCCGCCCGCACAACGAAACCCGAGCCGGCATAGGTGTAGTGATCGACGTAGGTGAATGAGGGGCAGCGGGTCGCGGATCCGGTGCGGCCGGTGCTTGCGGTGACCCACATTGGCCCCCGCCCCTCCGCGCGCATGCGGCGCAGTTTCTGGGTGTGGTCAGAGCGCAGCGCGAGGACCAAGACGCGCTCTTCCTCGATTCGCTCAGCGACCCCCGCTCGGGCCAGCGCGGCCGATTGTGCAGAGAGTTTCGCAGCCTCGGACAGGTCAGCATATCCAAAGTCGGCGGCGAGGGCCTCTCGGCTCGACATGCGTCCGCGCCAGACGTCTGCGAGCCGATCCGGATGGTCATGGGAGAGCAGCTCGCAGTGCCCGTAGCCGTGGTACGCCGGCTGAAGGGACATGAGGTCCAGGAAATCCCAGCCTTTCTCGGGGGGGGGCTATCCTCGAAGTGGCCATCTAGCATCTCGCTTACGTCCAGCCCAACAAAGCCGGAGAAGAAGGGGTCGACGGTCGCGAGTCGGGTATCCGCCGCGAAGCCGTCGAAGGCGTCTTCCACACGGGACCCGGCGTAGTATGCTAGCCCTTCCTGCGTCTCTTCGAGCCGCTGGCCCGCGGCGATTTCGCGGCTGGCCTCGCTTAGACCCGCTCGGGCGTCGGCGATGGCGAGGTAGTCGATGATGCGGTCCGAGAGGTCAGCGTCGGGGGCATCGAGGGCGGCGCGCAGGGCCTCACGTTCCGCGGCTTCGGTGACCCGATACACAACATCCTGGAGGCCCATGCCGGCAAGCGTCATGCGTCCTGCGATGGGGATACCGTGGCTGTCGGCGACGACGTGCGTCACCTCATGCACGATGGTGTTGATGCGGTTCCCGGACGCCCACGATGCAGACGGCGAGACGCCTCCCAACGGCAGCGCTGTCCACCGGTCGTTGTAGGGCAAAACTACCGACGCAATCGATCCGATCCGGGTGGCCGCAGCGGCAGCGATGCCGAGGTCGGCCGCCCCTTGGCCGATGTGCAGGTCCAGATCGACTGGGCTTGGGCCGCGGTAGCGCTTGGCGCCGTCGGGCGGGTTGGGATGGTCAGCGAACACGACCTGGCCGGCATCGCCAACGAGGACGAAGGGCACGTCGTCGGCACGCAGGCCGGGCAGGATCTCGTCGCCCCGCTCGCGGAGCCAACGGCGGACCTCCACGATTCTGACCAAATCCAGCCAATCGATCCTCGGCTGGAGTCTGTGAAGCAGGCGGACACCAACGGGGCGCAGGATGGTGCGGTCAGTTGTCGCGTCATCGTAACTGACGCTCACAGCGCAACGGAGACCGTGCCGGCTATGGAGGCCTATGAAGTGCTTCTCGTCCTTCGGGATCCGCACAGCGCGGCTGGGCTCAAGCAGGTCAGTACGGTACAGGACCTTGCCGCGAGCTGACGCGACCTGCACGGTCCGGATGGGTCGGTCACCCGAGACGCGCAGTTCGAGAAAGTAGCGGCCCCACAGAGGGTGCAGCGCCTCCCCATCAGCGCCGCGTTGATCGGAGAGGGGGAGGTCGCGAGTGATCAGATCGCCGCCAGGGGTCAGGAAGAACCCGTGAAGCGCCCCCCCGCGCCCACGCCGGCCGACGCCATGGTTGAGATCGATGCCAAACCGACACACAAGAGCCCGACGACCGCTATGCGGTGCCGGGCTTCTGTCGATCTATGGGTTGTGCGTCTCACCTCACTGTCACCTCGACATCCACCGTTCATGCGGCTGACGTTCGGCGCGCGTGCGTGACGCCCCTGGCCGAAGTGACAGGGATCACTCATCCGCGGCGAGTTGGCGGCGTTCCATGGCGCGGACGACGTCGGCGGCGCTGGAGCGGTGCTCGATGGCGTTCTGGATCTTCAGGACGAGAAGGTCGAGCACCTCAACGCCCGGGATGTTCTTCTCGATGTAGTCAAACGCGCCGCGCTTCATGCACTCGACGGCGTTCTGGATGCTGCCGTACGCCGTCAGGACGATGACCTCGCTGAAGATGTCGCGGGCAAAGGCGGCCTTGAGGACATCGAGGCCGCTGTTCTCGGTTTCCATGCTCATGTCGGCGATGATGACATCGAAGCAGGGGTCGGCCGCGGCGATACTTTCAGCCGCTTCGGTCGCGCTGGCCGCCATGTCGATATCGAAGCCCTCGCGCTTCAAGCGGCGCTCGATCGCCCCGCGAACGTCGGGCTCGTCATCCACCAGTAGGATCTTGCTCGTGCTCATGCTATAGAACTCCCTTACGCGTTTCGGTCACAGGCAATAATACTACAAAGTGAGCCCCAGGGGGCTCGCCAATTTCAACGATTTCTCCGGCCTGCGCCCGGATGACCTCGCGGCAGATGGGCAATCCCAAACCCAGCCCGCGCCCGCGACTGCTGAAGAACGGGTCGAAGATCTTCTCTTTCAGATCATCGGCGACGCCTGGGCCGTCATCTTCGACATCAACGCGCACGTACCTCGAAGCCCGGCCGACTTCGGCGACGCCCGCCGCGTCGGCCGACGACACGCACGAAGTGGTTATACGCACCGCGCCGCCATCGGGTTGCCAGACGACCGCGTTTTCGATCAGCTCGCCGAAGCACTCGCAGAGGCGCGCGGAGTCGCCCATGATCAGAGGCAGATCGTCGGCCAGATCGGCTGAGAACTCGATGCCATCGCATGCCGCGCAGCACTGCTTCACGGCGGTCTGAAGCAGTTGGTTCACGTCGAGGGGAACGCGTTTGAGATCGCGCGCAGCGACGAAATCCTTGAAGCTCTGGACCGTGCCGTCGATCTCGGATAGCGAGCGCCCCATCGCGTCGATGAGTTCCCAACAGTCGGGCGTGCAGGCCGGCTCGTCGCGGAAGATGTAGCGCAACTCGCTCACGGCGCCGTTCATCGCGAAGACCTTGTTGCCGATGATGTGGGCGGCGCGGGCGGAGAGCTGGCCCCATGCGGCGAGGCGCTCGCTCTGAACGAGGCGCTTGAGGAGCTGCTGACGCCGGAGGAGGACGGCGACTTGGCTGGCAACAGTCGAGAGGATGGTCTCGTCGTCGGCATCGAAGGCGTTCGGGAGCGAGTTGGGCGTCTTGTCGCGGATGACGCGCAGGACACCCTCGACCAGGCCGTCCTCGCCCAGGACGGGAACGGCGAGGAAGCCGGCGATCTTCTCCTGGGGGAGTTCCTCGTACTTGCCGACCCAATGGGCGTCGTCAGCTACGTTCTCAAGCCGGACGGGATGGCCATGCTCGGCGACCGTTCCCGTCAGCCCCTCGCCAACGTGGTAATCCGCGATGCCGATCCTGTCGCGCAACGGGCCTTCGGAGGCGGTCAGCACGAGGGTCTGGCGGTCGGGCTCGAGCAGGTAGAGCGATCCGTCATAGGCGCGGAGGATGTCAGCGGCGGCGTGAGTGAGCGCCTGCATTTGGTC
>CAZKUN010000465.1:0-3757 GCA_964555935.1 uncultured Armatimonadia bacterium
CGGACACGTGAACTGGCACAAGTGGATGCCTGAGCATGGGCTGGAGGATGGGCGCTACGACTTGCTCGTGGACGTTGATGTGGAGCAGATTCTGGCGGATGAGGGCACCTTCGAACGCAAGCCGGGCTACGACCACCTGATGATCGACATGGAGCACGGTCGGCTGGGCCCCGAGAAGCTCCGCGAGCAGGAATGGTATCCCGCCGAGGGCACGGAGGCTGAGCGGTCGGCGTTTGAGAAGCGCTACTACGACGGGTACGCGAAGACGTATACCGGGCCCGTCAACGCGGCGCGCGCGGTCGGGTACACGAACATCAGCGTGTACGGATGGGAGCCCGTGCCGCGCACGTGGCATGGGCTGGAGAAGAAGACGGCCGATCCCGCGACGGATTTCGGCTGGAACGCCTTTGGGAAGGCGATCTACGAGTCGGTCGACATCCTGAATCCGTCAGTCTACTGCTTCTACTGGTCGCCGCAGAACGTGGCGTACACGCTGGCGTCGATTGACTTGAACATGCAACTCGTCGACAGCATGCCAACGAGGAAGCCGGTCCGGCCGTACTACTGGACGCTGCTGCACGGAGGCGGTGGCGGGTGGCGATGGTGGAAGAATCAGCCAAACCGCGACGAGGACATGCGCGCGATGACCGCGATGTGCTTCTTCACGGGGTGCGACGGGTTTGACTCGTGGAACTGGTCTGGGACGGGGACGCATCATCACCCGAAAGTCGAGGCCGAGGCGGATGTGATCGTCGGATCGGCGTTTGACTGCGCGCCCGAGGGTGGGGGAGAGCCGAAGACCTTCGCGCGGTATGATGCGCTGCACATTCTGAGCGTCGAGGAAGGCACCGCGAGGTTTCAGTTGATCGCGAAGGGCGATTCGAAGGCGAACTACCAAGTGGGGGATGACTACCCCGTCTACTCGATGGGGCAAGATGAACTGACGCCCGCGCTTCGGCCCCAGTCGGCGCCGGTCGCGGCGATGATCGAGGGGATGGCGCTGGTGAAGCCGTTGGAGTACACGCTGCGGCACGGCGAAGTGAAGATTGATGTGTCGGCTCAGAAGCAGTTCGCTGAGACGCTGCCGATCGTGCGGCGCGTGAAGCTCGACGGGTATCACGTGCTGGTGACATACGATCCGGCATGGCGGACACAAGACGAGCCGAGGGTGATCGCGTTGGACAGCTTCGATGGACGAGAGGGTCTGTCGGTCAGGCTGCCGGCTGATGCCCAGACGCGACTGTTTGTGCTGCGTGACCAGTGATGCCCACATTAGAAGTGGTTCCAATGCCTGAACACCAGGACCTGTCGGATCTGGAGATCCGACCTACGCGGGGTCTGAAACCACTTCTGGACCGCGTTGTGAGAACCCGGTGGCTTGCACACGCTGTGGCGCTGCTCGCCGCGGCCGCCGTCGCCGCCGACAGGAAGATGCCCATGTATCGCCCTGAGTTGCAGCTTCAACACGAGGTGGTGGAGGCGTGTCGGCGGTCCCTGCGTGACGGCGCGGCGCGGCGGAAGACGGTGAAGACTGAGCGCGATTGGGTCGCCTGGCGCGCGTCGGTGCGAGCGTCGTTTCGCGAGGCTTTCCCTGACGCGCTCTTTGAGCGCGGGCGGGATCTGAAAGCGCGGGTCGTGTCGAGCCAGGAGTTCGACGACTACCGCGTTGAGAACGTGCTGTTTGAGTCGCTGCCTGGTTGGGAAGTCAATGGCAGCGTCTATCTGCCCAAGGAACCGGGCGAGTATCCCGGTGTCGTCTGCCCGACGGGGCACAGCTCCAAACAGAACGAATCATACCAGCAGTCGGCGCAGGTCTTCGCCCGCAACGGCTATATCGCTATCTCGTTCGACCCGCCGGGGTGCGCGGGGGAGATCCAGCACCTCAACGACCACTTCACGAACGGGCTGATCGGATACCTAACGGGGTTCTGGTCACAGACGCACTTTGTGGCGGACGCGATTGCCTGCTTGGACTACCTGGACTCCCGCGAGGACGTTGACCACGATCTCGGGCTGAGCATCACGGGCGTTTCGGGGGGAGGCATCACGAGCTTCTCGACGGCGCTGGTCGACGACCGCGTGAAGTTCGTGGGACCGGTCTGTTGCCTGGCGGAGCATGAATCGCTACATCTGACGGGGCTCTACACGAGTTGTCCGGAACAGTTCGGGCCAGGCTACATCGCGGGCGGGCTGGACTACGTGGACTACATCGCGGCGCTCGCGCCGACGCCGTGTCTGATCGCGGGCGGCAAGACGGATGAGGTGTTCGACTACCGCTCCACGCAGCGGATCTACCGGGATGTGGAGCGTATCTACCGGGTCGCGGGCGCGCCGGACTCATGTGGGCTATTCATCGACGAGAACAGCGGCCACGCCTACACGGTGGCGATGGCGAATGAGATGGTCCGCTGGATGAACCGAGTCATCAAAGGCGTGGATGATGCCCCGCTATCGCTCGACGACGCGGACGTGTTGATGATCGACGGGAGCCTGTTGCTCTGCCATCCGAGCAACGATGTGAACATGTTCACCATCAACCGAGATGAGGGGCGGCGTCTGGCCGATGAGCGACCTGGGCTCACAGGCGAAGCGCTGCGGGAGAGCGTGGAAGCGGCCCTTGGCACATCGCGGGACGCGAAGCTTGTGCGGGCGGAGGCGCGGACGGAGCCCAAGACGAGTTGGCACGCGCTGGTTGAGGAGATCGATATTCAGCCCGCGGACGGCACGCATCTTCCATCGTTGATGTTCACGCATGTTGAGGACAAGTCGCCGCGCCCGGGGATGCTGTGGATCGACGATCAGGGCAAGTGGGCCGCGTTCCGACATGGCGCGTTCCTGTGCAACGCGCTGCGAATGTATGAGCCCGATTGCCTGCCCAATCAGCCGAGAATTCTCAGCATGGATGTCTCGGGACTGGGTAGTCTGGCGCCTGAGCCAACCGCCTATGACCTCGCCGGGTGGAACGACATCGAACGGATCCTCACGCATCTGTCTGTCGCGAATTCAAGGCCGATTATGGGCCTGCGGGTGCGGGATGCGTTGCGAGGGCTGGATTACCTGCGGTCGCGGCCGGAGGTCGATTTGGACCGGCTGATCATCGGCGGGAGGGGCGTGGGGGCGATCGTCGCGCTTCACGCCGCCGTCCTGGACGGAAATATCGACCGCGTCATCTGCCTGGAGGGGCTCAGCCACTATGGCGCGCTGACGGAGGAGTTCCCTTTCTCGTGGCAGGAGAGCATCATGATCCCAGGCATCCTGCGGCGGTACGATCTGCCGGATCTGGCGGGGGCGTGTCGGGGCGTGCACGTCATCAACCCAGCTGATGCCCAAGGAAGTCCAGTCGGTCAGGACGTGGGTGACGCGCTGTACGGCGGCTCGCAGGTGGTCGTCCGTTGCGGAGTGGATGGTGGCGCGGAGACAGTCGCGGCGGTCATGGCGTCATGGTCTGAGTTGGGTACAGCGTGACCTCGTATTCGTTGGCGACCGGCTCAAGTACGCCGGCCACGGCGTCCTTCTCGCACCAAACCTCCACGTGGGAAGGCTGACGAGTCCACTTCTCGCGGCGGTATGAGCCGCGCACAGTTTCGAGGAAGTCCCGGAGGTTACCCCAACAGGGGACACGGTGGGAGCTTCGCAGGCGGTCAACCATACGGCTGTCATCCACCCGGCCATCCAGGCGTGCCTTCGTCAGCACCTTGCTTAGGCGGGAAGGGGAGCGGTCCCGGATCCCGGTCAATGGCCTCGGTTGGGATAGGGA
>CAZKUN010000466.1:0-3754 GCA_964555935.1 uncultured Armatimonadia bacterium
GGCCATCAGGAGGTAATACAGCGGAGGGTGCTGCGCCTGCCCAACCTCCAGCTCCGGCGCCGCGCCGTGCCCAGGCAGCATCGGGATCCGGTGCTGCACCACGATCACATCCACATACGCCAGATGCTGCGCCTCGTCCGGCCCCATGTCCAGCGGCAGCGTCACGGCGTAAGAGAGTGCCACGACGACGTGCCAGACCACCGCGAGTCCCACCACGAGCCATGGGCCCCGTTCAGCCATCCACGCAAGCGCTCGGGCCTGCTCGCCGCGTCGCCCGCTGTCACTCATCGCGCCTCCTCCAGCCAGTGCCACGCCGCTTCGTCTCCACGGTTCTCCGAGAGCAGGAAATCACGCACCACCGCGACCTTGGACTCGGTCGGTTCGCCGAGCAGTGGGCGGATCTCCTCGCCCAGCGGGCCACCGACCGGCTGTCCGGTCGCCCACGCCTCGCACTCCGCCGACACGTCCGCCAGCATCGCCTGCCAGTCGGCCACCGGCGCGCAGTCCGGCGGCAAGGCCCCGCGCCACTTCAACGCTCCGATGCTCGTGAGCCGAATCTCAAGGTAACGCGCGTAGCGATGCACGCACGGTGGCGGGCTAAGCTGCGTGATGCCCTCGACCAGTTCGGATGCCGACTCACGGCCTGTCTCCGCGGCACACGCGGTCAGCGCTGAATGCTCGATGTCTGCGGTCGGCGGGTGTTCGTGCCATGCGGAGAAGTCGCCCCACGCAATGGACTCCCGCTCCTCGCCCAGATTGCCTCGCCTGAGTTGCGTGACTTGCTCAGTGAGGTTTGCCGCGAAGAGCTTCGTCAGCGCGACCTTCGCGGGCGTCGGCTCGCTCAGCCACTCGCCAACCAAGGCCACCATATCTGCGTCGACCTCGGCTGGGATTGGACGCGGATTCCCAAGCCACGCGCAGCCGCCCACCAGGTACCCATGCAGCTCGCGCCAGCGCTCCGGCGTAATCTGTCGGTGGTATCGCAGCGAGGTGGGCTCGCCGCTGCCAATCGCCCGACAGACCTCGCGGAGATTCTCCCGGTACTCCAAGTTACCCCAACATAGGTACGCCGCCTGGGCCAAGACCGCCAGCATGTCATCGCTGACCGGGCCGAATCGTTCCTCGAAGGATGCCACGCGCCGGGCGAAGCCGGGGTCGCGCTCCAGCATGGCCTTCGCGAACTCGAGAAACGGGATGGAGCCCATGGCCAAACTCCGGTACGGGGGTTGCCTGCGCTTCGCCGGGGTCAAGGGATTCGCCTGCCACCCGCGAAACCGATACAGGACGCCACCCACGCACATGGAGCACGTACCGATGGCCGACTACATCATGGCGCTGGACCAGGGCACCACCAGCTCGCGGGCGATCATCTTCAACGCTAAGGGCGGCATCGTGGCGACCGGCCAACGGGAACTGCCGTGCATCTACCCCAAGCCCGGCTGGGTCGAGCAAGATCCCGCTCAGATCATCGAAACGCAGCTCTCGGCGGCGCGAGATGCGCTGAAATCTGCTCAGATCGATGCCTCGCACCTCGCGGCCGTTGGGATCGCCAACCAGCGCGAGACGACCGTTGTCTGGGACAAGAGGACGGGCAAACCGATCCACAACGCCATTGTCTGGCAATGCCGACGCACGTCCGAGATCTGCGATGACCTTACCCACCGGGGCTACGCCGACCGGATCGCGGCCAAGACGGGCCTCATCATCGACCCCTACTTCTCCGGCACAAAGGTCAGATGGATCCTCGACAACGTCGCCGGGGCCCGCGAGGCCGCCGCAGCGGGCGAGCTGCTGTTCGGCACGGTCGATACATGGCTGATCTGGAATCTCACCGGTGGAGCCATACACGCGACCGATGTCTCCAACGCATCGCGCACGATGATGCTTGACATCCATGAGGCGGCATGGGACGAGGAGATTCTCGCCGAACTCGGGGTGCCCCTGATAATGCTCCCGGAGGTCAGGCCGTCAAGCGCGATCTACGGGACGGTCGACGCCGACATTCTCGGCGCGGAGGTCCCCATCGCCTCGGCCATCGGCGACCAGCAAGGGGCGCTGTTTGGGCAGACGTGTTTCGGGCCGGGGATGGCCAAGAACACGTACGGCACGGGGTGCTTCCTCCTGATGAACACGGGACCTGACGCGGTCTCGTCCGATAACGGCCTGCTAACCACGATCGCGTGGGATATCGGCGATGGCGTGCAATATGCCCTCGAGGGCAGCGTGTTCGTCGCCGGTGCGGCGATCCAGTGGTTGCGCGACGAGTTGGGCCTGATCTCAACAGCGGAGGAGAGCGAGACGCTGGCGCTTTCCGTCGACGACACGCACGGCGCCTATCTCGTGCCGGCTTTCACCGGGCTGGGCGCGCCGCACTGGGACAGCTCGGCCCGCGGGGCGCTGGTCGGCCTGACTCGCGGCGTCACCAAGGCACACGTCGCGCGCGCCGCGCTCGAATCGCTCGCATACCAATCGGCGGACGTGCTCCGAGCCATGGAAGCTGACCTCGGCAACCAACTCCCAGAGCTACGCGTGGACGGAGGGGCGGCGGTCAACGACTTCCTGATGCAGTTCCAGGCCGATATACTGGGGGTTCCCGTCGTGCGGCCGGAGGTGGTCGAGACGACGGCCCTTGGAGCCGCGTATCTGGCCGGCCTGGCGGTCGGCTACTGGTCAAGCACGGATGAGCTGTCAGCTCATTGGGCGCAAGATCGGCGTTTCGCGCCGTGCATGACGCTCGACAGGCGCGAGACGTTGCGAGATTCATGGAGTCGCGCCGTCGATCGGGCGCGGGGTTGGGCCCAATAGACGCGCATTTTCAGGGCGAATCCACGTACCACCTTGCGCAAAGAAAAAGACTGCAACTGAGCACCCACGAGTCCCGTATTCTCCGATAGTATCCCTGGAAGGGGATGGCGATGGAGACAGATGTGGACAGCCGGCTGGTGAAGCAATCGCTGGCCGGCAACATGCAAGCCTACGGTGAACTCGTGGATCGGTATCGTCGGCGCGTCTACAACCTCGCGTACCGGATGCTTGGAGACCCCGAGCGCGCGGAGGACGCTGCCCAAGAGGCCTTCATCAGAGCCTACAAGGGCCTCCGACACTACCGCCCCAGCGGCAAATTCTCATCCTGGCTTTTCGCAACTGCCTCCAACGTTTGCATCGACCGCCTCCGCAAGCGGCCGCACGCTTCGGCATCGATTGACGATCCGAACTGGCGGCCCGTGGCATCGGATGACACTAAGTCCGATCCAGCGGAAGCAGCCGATCGGAGCGAAACGCAGGCGGCCGTACATACAGCGCTGGGTCGCTTGCCCGAGAACCAACGACTCGCCATCACCCTCGTTCAGATCCAGGGACTGTCGTACGAAGAAGCGTCGGAAGTCATGCAGCAGCCTGTGGGGACGGTCAAATCCCACGCCCATCGCGCCAAGACGACGCTCAAGCGGTTCCTGATTCCCTATGTTCAGGAGAGCGCGGTATGAACTGCAAGACAGTTCAGAAACTCTTGCCCCAGTACCAGGACGCCGACGTCCCGGCCGATGAGGCCAATAGCATCGACGCGCACATTGAGACGTGCGAAACGTGCGCGCTTGAGCTTGCGCAACTCGACTCGACAATGGCTCTGCTCGCCGGACTGCCCGATGTCGAACCGTCGGCGGACTTCACGCAGAACGTGCTCTCGGCGATCGCCGCTGAGGTGAGCGTGGAGCCGGCCGAAATCCTCGACCTGCTGGCGGAGAAATTCGCCAAG
>CAZKUN010000467.1:0-3672 GCA_964555935.1 uncultured Armatimonadia bacterium
CTGAAGGCAACGAATCCATGAGACTGTGAGTGGTACCGTTAATGGGGGGAGGTCACTCCCACCAGGCGCGTACCTGCTCGACGTTGGCTGTGGCGTCGAGGCATCCGTTGCTGTCTGCAAGCGGCACCTTCGTTCGCGGAGCGAGTGGAAAGACGCCGATGCCAGCCTCAGCAAGAGCGAGGGCGGCGGAGGACAAGTCGTCTGGCTGCCCGTGCTTATGCTCTGCGTGTTGATCCGTTATTGCGTCTGTCATGTCGCCCATTCCGCCTTAGTCGGGGAGGTCGCCAGAGGCGAGGCCGGGCGAGGCCCATGACCGGCAACCTCCCCGAAAACAAGAATGGCCCCGCCGATTGGCGAGGCCTGAGAAGGAATGGGGCAAGCGCGCATAGAACTTCAGGACGACGGACCAGCCGTTCACGTCCTCCGATGGCGAACGGGACTATAGGTATAATTACAGTGCCCTTCTTAGTCCCGGTCGAGACCTCCAAAACAGGGCTATAAGTCGCGGAGAGTGGGCCTATAAGCCGGATTCTGGCTACACTAACGTCCCGTAACACCACGAAGAGAGACATCGACTGACGGGCGAGTAACCCGGGCTAGACCTTTTCTGTCTTCAGTCTGCCGATCGAAACGGCGTCGAGTGACCCGTTGTTCTCCGCCTGCCCGCACTGATCCTCCGACTCAGACCAGATTGGAGAGGGTACGGCTCTGGCTGGCCCTAGCAGCGGGGAGGAGGCATTGCGGTCGGAAGGTCAAGGGTGAATTCAGGGGTAGTTCTGGCGGCACTCATGCTGGTAGGAACGCGGTCCTCGCGTGATGAGCTCAACCCCTGCAAACCCCGAGATCATGGGCTGGATGGAGTTTTTCGGAGGAACACCTGTCGACACGACCGGACGAGGAGGCGCAGCAGCGTTCCCGCGGAAGTAAGCCGTCGTATGCCGGCACACTCGATTCGCGTGAGTGATTCGGGCCGTAATGGGCCCGCGCCGCGGCGCCTCAATGAGGAGTCTACGCATTGCGCGAACTGCATGCTGAGTGTCTCACGTCGCCGTGCTTGGTGGTACTGGCGACCGCGCCCGGTCGTCCCCTCGGTCAGGAACTGGCCGGCCCGCGGGATGGCGCACTACGACGCCGGATTGGCCTGACCATCTTGGCGCCGTTGTTGGTTGCGCTTGCAGTGGCTCAACCAGCCCGAGCCGGTCTCGTCGTCGCACGGGACTCGACTGCGGGCGCGGTTGTGGTGCTCCCCGATCACCCCACGGTCGAGGAAGCGCTGGCCGCCGAGCGCCTGCAATTCTACGTCCAGGAGATCACGGGTGTGCGTCTCGAGGTTATACGCGAGCCGCAGCTTCTCACCAGCCGTCCGGCTCCCCCTGCCCGAATCCATATCGGCAGTACCCGCGCCGCCAGCCACGTGCTGGAGTCTCTGGAGGAGCGCAACGCGCCGGCCGAGGCGTCGCTGGTTGCTGCTGATGGGGATACAACGTTTGTTACGGGCATCGACCCGATCGGGACGCTGCATGCAACCTACTTCCTGCTCGAAGACTTCGGTTGCCGATGGTACATCCCCGCGGAGTGGGGAACGATCATCCCTCGGGCTTCAGAACTGGTCATCGAGGATCAATCGACCTATCGCGCCCCCAGCTTCAAGCTCCGCAGCGGACTGACTCATGCGACGACGGACCTCGACGAAGATGCTTCTTGGGCTGCTTACGAATGGGGGCGCGGCAATCACCTCGGCGGCTGGCGCTGGTGGGGTGGCGGGCACAGCTATCGCTTCCTCATCCCCAAGGAGAATATGGAGACGCATCCGGAGTGGTTTGCTCTGGTGAACGGCAAGCGCACGCGCGATCAGTTGTGCATCACCAACCCCGAAGGTCGAGCCTTCGCACTGGAGACCGTTCGGAGGGCACTGGTCGGCTATGGCGACAATCCGCCAGAGCTGATCTGCATCAGTCCCGATGACACCCGCGCCGAGGGATTCTGCCAGTGCGAGACCTGTCACCAGCTCGTGCCGACGCTGCCCGATGGAACAAAGAACTTCAGAGAGGGGCACGACCGGATCATCGCGTACGCAAACTACTTCGCTGAGGCGGTGCGCGACGACTACCCCAACTCCCGTGTCGTGTACTATGTGGATTACCACTCGCAGGGCTTCCCAAGTATCGCCACCCCCGCCCCCAACAGCGCGTTCTGGGCCGTTCACTGGCAGGGGGATCAGTTCCATGGCCAGGATGATTCGACGCGGTTGGGCAAGGCCTTGACGAACTGGGGCCGCTTCGACTCGCCGATGGTGGTGTACTCGTATTGGGGCAGCCACACGTCATGGGGTTTTTGGCCGCTCGTGCATGCCATGGGTCAAGATGTGCGCCACTACCACAACAAGGGAGTCGTAGGCCTCTACTCCGAAACCCATGAGAACTGGGGCGCTCAGCACCTCAACTACATCGTCTACCCACGCCTGCTGTGGGACGTCAACACTGATGTCGACGCACTTATCGACGAATTCTGCGAGAAGTTCTACGGTCCCGCGGCCAAGCCAATGCGCGAGTACTACACGCTTCTGGAGAAGGCCGCTGGGGATGGCCCGCCCCAGTTCAAGTATCGCCAGACGCTGATTCCTACGTTCACGCCAGCAGTGCTGTCGGCTTTGCGCCAGCGCATCCAGCAGGCGGGGAAGATTGTCCGTGGACAGGACGAGGTCCACCAGAAGCGGTTCGCGTTCGTAAGAGCCGGCTTCGAGATCAGTGACCTTTACTTCTCCGCCGAGCACTTGATGCGTACCTATCCGGCTACGAAGGACGTAACGATCCGCCCGCGCATGGTTGAGATGATGAAGCGCGTCGTCGAGATCGGCGAGGATCCGCGATTTGAGAGGGGCCTGATCGCCAAGGGCAGCATCGCGCTGCTCGGAGATATCAAGCAAATCTACGAGCAGTATCGCCAGGGCACCGCCTTCGCGCCCGGCGAGTTCAGGTATTATGAGGACTACTACCTAGGCGGCCGCACATTCATCGACGCCGAGAGCAAAGTGGGCTTCGTTGACGACCAATATGGCCTGTCGCTCGACGCCGAGGGCTCCGGCACGCTGGTGTATCGCTTCGATGCCCAGGCGGGGGACTTCGAGATGGTCGCAGGTTCACTCGTGCTGACCAGTCCCACGGCAGTGAATCCGCTTCGGCTCTACCTTCGCACGGACCCCGACCAGCCATGGAGCCCGGCGGAGTACACCGCCAGCGGCGCCACCGTCGCCTTTGACCTGAGTCTGGCCGCACGCCGCGAGTCATCGATCTGGCTCAAGATTGAGCTGACGAATGCGTCAGCTCGTAGCGCCCATGTGCTGCACCAATTGCACCTGAACGGAAAGGTGCGCGCAACAGCTCCGTGAGGTGCGCGATTTCCTCGCATGGTGTCTGGAGCAGCCGGCAAGCACGATCGGTGGGCGCCTTCCCCGACATGGCGCTCGCTCTCAGCGAAGACCGCTTTGGATGCGGCTCCCAAGACAGGACGAGCAAGGAATGCATGAGATCGGATATCTCCCGGTGCTGGTCGTGGTTGGTACTATCGCAGGCATCACGGCACTCACCCCGCCGGGCTTCCCGCCTCGATACCCCGGATGATGGGCGACAATTAGTTTTCCCTGCTGGCGACAGTTAGAATTCCCTCTTGGTG
>CAZKUN010000468.1:0-3603 GCA_964555935.1 uncultured Armatimonadia bacterium
TGCGCGGCGGCAGGGCGATCCCCGCGCGCCCATCGACGACCGTTACTTCGAGGCTCACATCCCCCTCGCCTGGGGCGAAGGCCGTGGCGCTCGTCGCGGTCGCCCCATCCGGCAGCGGGATGCTCAGCTTGATGCCCTCGATCGGCTTCGGATCGTCGGCGATCACCCCGAGCGGGACGTTGTAGTTCACCACGTGCGCGATGATCCGCGACTCATCCCGGTAGGCGTTGATCTTCACGTAGGGCGCAATGCTGTCATCCGGGCAGATGAGCGCCGGCGCGGAGTCGGGCATCCGGTCCATGCCGATCACGACGAGGCTCTCGACGTCCGCCATCACGCGTTTCTGCTCGTCGGTCAGCTCCTCGATGCCTGTCACGACCACGGAGTCGTATGAGTTGACGATCTCCGGCGTGAAGCGGTCCTCGGAGACATAGTCGAAGAGCACGTGCCCCTCATGGAGCTCGGTCGTGAGAGCTTTCACTGATGCCATGTGTCCGGAATCGCCCGCCCAGCCGCGTTCGGGGAGCGCCAGCACGGCGATCTGAGCGTAAGGCCGAAGACCCGCGTATAGGGCGGGGTGCTCCTCGAAGAACCTCCGGTACTCGTTCATCGCATCATGATAGACGCCGAAGTCGGGCCGGAGCAGAAATCCCCCTCCACCGCTGAACGCGCCGCACTCAGCCATCCCCAGCCGCGCGGCGTTGGGGTTCATCATCAAGTGGGGCAAGCGTCTCGGGTAACCGCCGCGACTCAGAATGATGGGCCGCACGCGTCGTCGTAGCGATTGCACGAACTTGTGCTCGAAGATGTTGTCATTGCAGACCCGCAGCGTCACGCCCTCGAAAACCGGGCTGAGGACCATGCCCGGATTCGTGCCGTAGTCAGCGACCGACTTCTCGAACATCACGAAGTCGGCGTCAGGCGTGCCGCGCTGGATGTAGGCCGGTCGGCCTCCGTTCGGGAAGACGATGAATTCGCGGCCTAGCACCTCCGAGCCGATGCGTTTGATGGTCGCTAGCTCATCGGCAATCGTCTCGCACCAGAAGCGGCATAGCTCGGCGTAGAGTTCGGTGTTCTTCTCGACGGGGAACGCAACACCGTCGATGGGCATGCCAAACAGTTGCTCGGCTTCCCGCGCGGGATGGCGCCCGCGGAGAAACTCCCTGAACTCGCTCAGGCAGTGGCTGCAGAGGCAGCGCTGGCTGTTGGCGTTGTCGACGAAAACGCCATCGTGCCCGCACCGCGCCGCGAACCGAACCACCTCCGCCAGCCACGCGCGCCAGCCCGCTCTTCGCCAGCAGGCGGCGTAGCGATGGTTGTCTTTGAAGGGAGGGTAGAAGCCTTCCGTGTATCCGTAGTAGCGCGCGGGCAAGCCGCCCGGGGTGAGCTGCAGCCACTCGGCTGGGTCGGTCGCGGGCTTTGGCCCAAGCCCGGTCTTGCGGTAGTCCTCCCAATGGTCGTAGAACTCCCAGAAGCCCGAGCGCCGGTCGATGTCGCCGTTGACCGTCATCCCGCAGACATATGGCGTCACCCAGCGTACGCCGGACTCGTGGAGTTGGTCCACCATATCGCGCAGGCCGGCTATGCGTTCCGCGACTTCGTCCGGCGACAGACGTCGGATGTGGTCGCCGAATCCGTAGGCCTGGTTCTCACCACCCAGCGCCTGAACCGGTCCCCAGCCATGGTTGAGCGGGACGTCCTTGCCCAGGTGCAGAAGCGTCGGCGGGGCGGTCGCGACGGTCGGCACGTAGTCGGGGTTGCCCAGATGCTTCGAGCCGTAGTCCAGCACGTACGTGAACGGTAGTGACGTCGCCCAACCGTCGTCGGGATCGCGATCGAAGGCCTGGTCGAGGCCCTCGCGGCCATGGAACGGTTCGACCGTCGGCTCCGTCGGCTCGAACCTCGTTGGCGGCTTCGGCGCGTCAGGATCGTAGCTCCAGGCTCCGCCGAACAGCGCGGCCCACTCGGCCTTCGGCGCGAGGAATGGCGGCAAGTGCCTTCCCAACTCGACGTACACGTCGTCGAGGTTCATGCCCGGCGTGTCCGGGTCGGTGATCCCAATCGACCACGCCTTGCCCGCCATTCCCTCGGGCACCCGAATCTGCACCTTCGTCCGATCATCGAAGTCGCCGTCTTCCTCGGCGGCGACGTTTCCGTCAGCGTCCGCAATGACGTAGTGCAGGCCCTCGCTCGTCACGCTCGCGTGGATCCACACGTTGAAGTACGTCGTCCCCTCCGGCACCTGGAAATGCAGCGGCCCCCACGCGCGGATAGTCTTCAGCGGCGCGCCGACTTCGCTACGGTACGCGTGAGGCAGGTCATCGGGCAAGGTTACGTCGGCGGCATTCCAGCCGGACGCGACGTGGATCGCGGCGAGGTCGTCCCAGTCAACATCAGCGGCGAACGCTTGCCCGTCGCCTGCCTCGATTCGCGCCGCGGACGCCACGAATCCATCCGGCCTGATGATGCGGCAGCTCAGCGCGTCTTGGTACGGGCCGCGCGTCTCGCACGAGGCGCCGACCTGCAGCGTCTGCCCTCGGGTCGGGTGGATCGCGATGACATTGACGTGGCGCAAGGTCGGCGGCGCGTAGTCCTGAGCCGAGCAAATCGACACGAACGCCAGCAGGCACGCTGTGGTCACGCGCATGGTCACTCTCCCAGGTATCGGAGCAGCGCGAGGGCGAGCACGTGATTGCCCTCCAGGTTCACGTGGACGCCGTCAGTCATGAAGATGCTCGGCTTGTCCGGGTGCGCGCGCGTCGGGTCGTAGATGTCGACGTATCCGCAACCCAGTTCCTCGGCGAGGCGCTTCATGATCGCGTTGTAGTTCTCCAGCACGTCCGGCTTGCCAAACAGCGATGCCGAGCCCCGACTCTCCAGTTGCTTCTTGGCGTTCGCCTCGGTGATCTCGTAGACGGACGACGTGCTCGACAGCAGCACGACCTTCGCGCCGGTCTCATCCTGAATGCGCTTGATGACCTCGCGGTAGGTCGCCTCAAACTCCGCCGGAGGCACGACGCTCTCGGTCCACTCCGTGCTGCTCCTCAGCTTTGAATCGTTGTGCCCGAGGGAGATGAAGACATGCGTCGGCACGGGCTCAAACAGCCCCTCGTAGGCGCCCGGTCGGTAGACCGTCGCGACACCGTCCATCCTGTCTCGCGTGCGGGTGATGAAGTCGCCCCCGACACCGGCATTGCGGAAGCTGGTGTTCTGGTGCGTTCGACTCACCCATCCAGCCACCTGGTCGGTGTAGTTGAAGCCGCGGTGGAAATCGGTGAGGCTGTCGCCCAGAAACAGCAAGCGCGAGCCATCCGCGACATCGGTCGCGGCCGCGGCCTGACTGAACGCGTCGTGGGTTGCCGCGTCAACGACATCAACGTAGACCGTCCGCGCCTCGCCGAGTTCGGCGGAGGCGAAATGGAGCATCTGCAGCCCCGTCTCCTCTCCGGCCGTCACCGCGCGAGTCGCCTCGCCCTCATCCGACAGAGCGAGTTCGGTGATCTCGTTCTCGATGACGCTGACCGTGTCGGTTCCGGTCGCTCGAACCGTCACGTCCAGAGCGTTGCCCGCCGCCAACATGACGTAGGCCGGCTCAACCTCAAG
>CAZKUN010000469.1:0-3598 GCA_964555935.1 uncultured Armatimonadia bacterium
GCGCTCGCGCCGGGATGGAAGGAGCGCTGCCGCGTTCGCGGGCAGAAACTCGTCATGCACCATCGACCGACGGTCGATTGGCGCGCGCAGCTCTCGACCGATTGCATCACGTATCAGTTCATGGAGGGGCGTGAGGTCGTTCGCGAGGTTGAGGCCACCGAGGTCCGCCGCATCATGCTGCCCCAAGATCTTCTATGCATCCTCGAAGCCTCCGGCTTCGAGATCGTCTCTCACTGCAGCCGATTCGATATTGACGGTGATACGACGGAGATGGGAGCGGTCGTAGCGAGGCGTCAGTCCGGCTGAGACGGGGTCTGATCGATGTGGGTCTCTGCTGCCTCGAGGAACTCATTCCCCCACTGTACGACCTCCAACGCCTTCTCCGCGGCGAACTCCACGCTCAGCGAGTAGTCGGCATCTCCCCGCAACTCGAACGCGTCTCGGAGGTATCGGTGGAACTTGGGGTCGAGGAGGTCTGTCTTGGCGTACTCCTTGCCATATGCCGCGATCACCGCTGAGTGCTTCGAGTACGACTGGCCTACGTGAGCAAGGAGCGCCTCGGCGACGTAGAACATCACGTAGTAGGCCCTGGACACCGCGATCTCCGTGTGCCCGTCGGCGACCAGCTTTTCCGCCACCGCCGCGTTCTCTCTCGCCCTCTCGAAGAGCTTCGGAATGCACCGCGTCACGCCGACACCCCTTCGCGAGTGATGTTGTGGTGAAGCGGCTCCCGCGGGTCAGATATGTCGCGCTCTCTCACATACATGAACTGCACCACGACGTCGTTGTCCAGCGACACTCTCCCCCCAAACTCGCTAAGCCTCTCCGTCTCCTGAAACGGACTCTCGTAGTCGTCCAGCACCACCGCGACATCGATGTCTGAGTCGGACTCGGCCTCGCCTCGGGCGAACGAACCGAAGAGGATGACTTGCTTGAGACGGTCGCCGTAGATCCGCTTGAGGCCGACTTTCAACTCGTCCAGGATCGGCTGGATGTCTTGCTTCCCGAGGCCGGTTCTCGTTGCCATTTCAGCCTCCTACTCTCCCAACTCCAGCTTGTGCTTGCCGTGACACTCAGTGCAGGGCTTATCCGGGCCGCGCTCGGGCGTCTCGCGGTTGGGGCACGTCTCGCCGATCTCCACGTGGCATCCCCGACAGAACTTCGCGACTCGGTGGTGGGCGACGACGTGTTCGGGCGCCGTGACGCGGTCCTCGTCGTCGATGTGCAGCTTGCTCTCGCCATGGCACGTAGCGCACGAGATCCCCTGCTTCTGGTGGGTGAGGGTCAACTCTTCCTTGGCGTAGTCGATGTGGCAGACGTAGCATTCCTCGTTCTTCGCGGCGGCCTGGGCCTCGGAGTCATCCAGGATCCGGCGGATCTTGACCTCCTTGACCATGATCTTGGAGTCCTTGTAGTGATCCCCCGCGTGGACCTGGAAACCGATCCGCCCGTCGGTGAACTGCTCATCGGTGATGTCGGCGACCGGATGCCCGTTCAGCGTGGCGGTGATGTGCGAGCCATCCGCCACGATCGTCGCCGTGTTCCAGTCCTCGAGGTTGACGATCGACTCGTCCTCGTTCTTCGACAGGAACCCCTTACAGTAGATCGTCCCGACCGTGCAGCCATATTCCTTCAGGTCGAGGATGTCGTACTGGTAACCAATCGTGTCTGGCGGGCAGCGGAACCAGATCCCCGAGTTGCCGGGCCACACCATTCGGAATGTGACGCTCAGCTCGAAGTTGTCGAACAGCTCCTCCGTCCAGAGATCGCCCACCTTGCCCGCGTCCTGCTGGCCGACGATGACCCCGTCCTCGACGGTCCATTTCGCGTTGCCGGTGGTCTCCCAACCCTCAAGGTCCTCGCCGTTGAAGAGTTGCGTCCAGCGTGGCTCTGTGACGGGCCCATCCTGCTGGGCTACGGCGATGCAGACGGTGGCGAATATGCAGACGGCTCCCAGAGCGATCCAGGAGCCGGTGCGAAGCGTCGCGTGATGCACGGTTCTTAACTCCTCATTCATACCTTCAGCCAGCCGTGTAGGAACTGGTACTCAGGCGGCAGATGCGCGTATGCCGCGTGGCAGCGCCGGTCGAGAATCGCGTTCTCGGATTGCGAGAGTCGCTGTGGCTCGCGGCGCACTGATAGGTTGTTCTCCAGCTCATCGATGGTCGTCATGCCTAAGACGCTGCAGGTGAGATGCGGGTTCTCGATGATGCGCCGAACGCTGAGGGCCGCGATCTCCATGTCATCGACGTCGTCGCCCGCGCGTTTGGCGGCTCGGAAGAGCGATCCACCGGCGAAGGGCTTGATGGTCACGACGCCGACGTCCCTCTCTTTGGCCATGGGGAAGACGCCGTGCATCTCATCGGGCTCAGACATCGGCGTGTACGGGAAGATCAGCATCTCAAACTCGGGGTACTTCTCCATCACGCGCATCAGGAACGGGCGATCGTGGGATGACATCCCGATGTGCTTGATCTTGCCCTGGTCGCGCGCCTTGAGCATCGTCTCGACGACGACATCCATCTCCGTGTCCGTATGCGCGCCATTGGTCAGCGCCTGCGGCCGGAAGATATCCATACAGTCCATCTGCAGCCGGCGGAGGCCTTCGTCCACCTCGAACATGATTCTTTCGGCCGTGCGGTTGTTCGGGTCGCGGATGCAGAGGCGGTAGTCCGAGTAACCCACGTACATCTCCTCGTCGAGAGACTTCAGAACGCGTCCGTAGACGGTCGCCTCGGCGGGGGTGGTGATGTCGACGTAGTTGACGCCCAGATCGATCGCTCGCCCCACCACGTCCTCACGGTCACGCTGAACGTCGGCGGGAGGGATGTCACCGGGGAAGTCGCCCCAGTACCGCGCGCCCTCGCGCGTGCGCCAGTGGCCGCCGAGGCTGATCTCAGAGATCATAAGCCCCGTCTTTCCGAGCCTCCGGTAGCGCATGCCCGACTCGAAGTTGAGGGTGTCAACCGCCTCGGACGCGGCCAGGCCCATGCCCGGGGCCAGGGCGCCTCCCACGGCGGCTGCGGCGGCGGTCTTCGCGGTCTTCGCCAGGAAATCCCTGCGACCCATCTTGTGGTCTGCCATCATGGCCTCCTGGTGTCGTCTCCCGACGCGGTCAGTGATGAGTGTCTTCGCCTCACCACTCCGAAGCCCCTGCCTCGGTGTCGCCGCGCCGTACACCAAACCCGTCGTGTAGGAGCTGCTTCAGCTGCGACATGCCGGTCTCGGCAACCATGTTCCCACGCTGCTCCCGGCGTCAGTCTCGGTCGTGGCTTGGCGCCACTTGCGGCCTTGGTAGTGCTCATCCGGGGCTGAATCCGTCGCGGCTGAACCCGCTCCTACAGGGCGGTCCCACGGCCGTACGGGAAGCCCTCCGTGTAGGAGCTGCTTTAGCTGCGACACGCCAGACGCGATGACTTGCGCCAATGTCGCTCCTGGCGTCAGCCCCGGTCGTGGCCTGTCGCCACTTGCGGCCTTCGTGCTGCTCATCCGGGCTGAACGTGTCGCGGCTGAACCCGCTCCTACACGTCGGGCTTACGTCCGTGAGGGAGAGCCTCCGTGTAGGAGCTGCTCAAGCTGCGACGCGCCGGATCTGATG
>CAZKUN010000470.1:0-2001 GCA_964555935.1 uncultured Armatimonadia bacterium
GATCAGGGCCTGAAGACGTAGCGCGCGTCGGGATCGATCATGCGCGGGCGGTGAGTCAGCATGTCCATGCGCGGGTTGTCGCGGATCTCCGCGGCGAGGGCGGTGAGGGCGGCTTTGATCTCGACGGCGTCGGGATCGTCGAGGTCGGTTAGAACCGCTTCGCCGCAGGCATCGGTGCCGCCGGAGGCTTTGGAGAGAGGCGCGAGCAGGGCGGCGCTTTGCAGCGGCTCGGAGAAGTCGATGCGGTGCGCGCGGCCAACATCGGCGCCGTGGCAATCGGCGCAGCGCTTGTTGAAGACCTCCGTCAGACGGTTCTTGATGCCCCCCGTAAGCAACTCCCTCCCCCCAATCGTGCCAGGACGAGTGAAGTCATAGGTGCCATAGTATGGCGCGTTGCAGTCGATCCACGTGACCAGCCGACGCCAGTCATCGGTCGGCATTTTGACCAGTTCGTCGTGGCTCGCGCGGAGGAGGGCCATGAGACTGCTGGCGTGGGAGCCGTAGTACTTCGCCGGACGGAGCGGCAAGGTGCTGGAGAAATTGGCTTTGACGAAGCTGACGTAGTCGCCGTTGGTGAGCGTCTCGTAGGCCACGTTGAACAGGTTCGTCGGCGCGCCGCGCAGGTCGACTCCACCGTCGGGCGAGTCTTCCCCATGACATGACACGCAGTGACGGTCGAGGACGGGCTGGACATCGTAGGCGAAGTCGGGCGAGTGGACGCCATCGGGCGGCGGCTGGATGCGCGAGGGCGCTCGGAGCATGGCCAGCGGCTGGCGGTTCATCGGCGCGTCGGAGCGGTGCTCGTGACAGCCCACGCAGGAGATGACCTCGCCGGGCTCGCCCTGGGTGAAGGAGCGCATGCGCTGGATTTCCTGGTAATCCTCATCGAGGGCGGAGAAGTAGAGCGCGGAATTGGCAGGCGCCTCGAAGTAGACGGAGCCATCGTCCTCAACGGGAACCGTGCCCCATATCCGCTTGATGGCGAGGTGACCGTAGTTGCTGATGACCGGGTACTGAAGGCCATAGCCGCTGCACGACGCGGCGACGGGCTTTGGAATGTCCTCAACGACGCGGAGATACTTGACCGACCCGCGCTCGACGCCGTCGAGCCCCTGGTAAATATCGAGGACGGAGAACTGAACGGGCTTCTCGGCGAGGCGCTCTTTCTCCGGGATGATGGGGGGCTTCGGCCGCGCGCGCAGGGGAATGGCCTCGAAGGATGAGATGCTCGGATCGCGGTAGATGAGGTCACGGTTGTTCCAGCGGTCGAGCAGGTAGATGCCATAGCCCGCCGGGTCGCGGTCGCCCGGACCGTAGGCATAGCTGACGATGTGGTAGTCCTCGGACAGCGGCCACGGGTTGCAGTAGTAGCCCATCTGTGGACGGTGCCAGCCGAAGTGATGCGGCGGCGGGATCTCGGGCGTGAGGCTCTCATAGACGGCTGGGCTGGAGCAGGTGTCGGCGGGATCGACGAGAGCGATCGGGCCGACGGCGATAGGCATGTGCGGCGCGAGGGTGGTGACCACTAGATTGCTATTGGGGACCTGGCGCGGCTCCCAGAGGGTGATCGGGCCCCAGTGCTCGCCGGCGATGTGGTTCGGCACGGAGCCGTCGGGATTCGTAATCCACATGCTCTGGTTGTTGCCGAGTTGCTTGTCGACATACTCCCAGCGCGTGTAGGCGACGCGTCCATCGCGCAGGACGCTGGGGGTGAAGTCATTGACCGTATTGCGGCTGGCGCAGCGGATGTCAGTGCCGTCGGCGTTCATCGTGTAGAGCACGGAGACCGTGAAGGCGTTGTGGCAGAGCACCACGCGGCGGCAGCGAGTCGAGACGAACATGATCTTGCCGCTGGGCAGGTAGCAAGGATCGACATCGTCATACTCGCTGCTGGTGAGCTGACGCAGCCCCGTCCCGTCGGCATTGACCTCGTAGATCATGCAGGGAGTGGGCTTGTCGGGCTTGTATGAGAAGATGATCCGCTCGCCATCGAAGGACAGG
>CAZKUN010000470.1:2011-3539 GCA_964555935.1 uncultured Armatimonadia bacterium
TCGGCGGCGAGAGGCGTCGCCTCGGCGTCGGGCCGCAGCCCCGAGAGCGCGTAGACGCCGCCGCCCTCCTGGTAGCGATCGCTGCCGTCGAAGTAGGTGGTGTAGATGTGGCTCGTGTTGTACGTCAGCCGCTTGGCGAGGAGGAGCTTCTCGAAATCGAGCAGCGGATTGCTGAGCGCGACCTTGTTCTTGAGCTTGTACGCGGCGACGTAAAGGTCGTAGAGTTTCTGCCCCTCGGCGCCGGGAAGGTCTGACAGGAGTTGCTTGGCCTGGGCATCCTCGGCGGACAGTGAACCCGAGCCGAAGTCCTCGATGAGCTGTCGCGCGTGGCTGAGCATCTTCTCGATGCGCGCGGGGTCGAGGATCAGCGTTTCGGTCTCCGTGCGGTCGGGCGTGACCTGAACGGAGAGCTTGGCAAGCCACTTCTCCTCCCACTCGTCCTGAGTGACCTCGGCCTGAACGTCGTATTGATCGCCCATCAGCATGTACTCGAGGATGCGCTCGCCACGAGGCGTGGGCGCGGGGACTCGCTCGTAAGGAATCATCGGGTTGTAGTCATCGGGCGCGTCGACGTAGCCATCCTCGCGCACGTAGGCGGCGTATCCGAACTTGCCGGGCTCGGGATCGCCGCTCCAGGTCATGTGGATGACATCCTCGATGGACTTCGGCTTGCGACGGAAGCCATCGGGGAACGCAGCGTCGGTATCCAGACGGAAGGCGATGATGTGAGGGATGCAGCCCTCGCGGCAGATGAGGCTGATCGTGTGCTTGCCTTCGGTGATCTCCACCTCGACCTGCTTCTCCCACTCGCCCGTGCTGGCTTGCCAACTGCCAGTGATGCCCTTGTAGCCGGTCGCGAGCGTCTCGCCGTCGAGCACGACATCGACGGGACGGCTCTGGAGCGCGGCGTACTTGGCCCAGAACTCGTATTTCGCCGTGACCGGGATGTCGAGGTCATACTCCATCGTGTTGGGGTATTTCTCGCCGTTGATGACCACGGGCTCGGTGTCGGCGTAGCCGGTGCCAACATCGAAGACCTTCACGTTCCCCCGGTCGAACTCGAAGCAGCGGACGGTGATGCTGTCGGCTGAGGCGAGGGATGTGAGGGTGATGAGGATGAGTGTGAGTAGGCAGGTGCGGCGCATGTGGTGCCTCCGTGGGCGACGGCGACCATCATTGCGGACGAGGGCGTCCGCGCTCCAGTGAACGGCACGTCGGTGCGAGCTGGAAGCTCGCGGTCCAAGACGGCAATTGCCGACGGGCTGGAAGCCCGTCGCTACGCGACCTCACGGCTGCGCGGGTCACGCGGGTGGGCCGATGCGGTCGATGGCCCAGTCGGCTTCGAGCGTGCCCTCGGCGGGCAGGTGTCTTACAGGGTTCAAGCGCACCTGCGTGATCTCCTGGTCTGCCCAGAGCCTGTTTTCATGTAGTTCCAGCCGATACGCGTGCATCTTCCCGTCGGCGATGACAGGGAAACGGATCGACATGGGCTCTTTCATCGCCGAATCGGCCCTCGTTGCCCAGTAGA
>CAZKUN010000471.1:0-3487 GCA_964555935.1 uncultured Armatimonadia bacterium
CTGTGCTTGTTGCCGTCTACGGCTATGCCGTGCAGATCTACTGCGACTTCTCCGCCTACACCGACATCGCCATTGGGTCGGCCCGACTCTTCGGGCTTCATGTCCCGGAGAACTTCAACTACCCCTATCTCGCCGGGAACCTCCGCGAGTTCTGGCATCGGTGGCACATGTCTCTATCGACGTGGTTGCGAGACTACCTCTACATTCCCCTCGGCGGATCGCGGCTGGGTGCGGTCCGCACGCACGTCAATCTCCTGGTGACGATGCTCCTCGGCGGGCTGTGGCATGGTGCGAACTGGACATTCGTTGTCTGGGGAGCGATCCACGGAGTGATGCTGGCTCTCACGCGTCTTGTGCAGGGCCGCCGTGCCGAGCCCGGCGAACCCAGCCGCGCTGCCCTCTGGCTCGGCCGGATGGCAACTTTCCACCTCGTATGCCTCGGCTGGGTCTTCTTCCGGGCGACCGACCTCGCGAACGCGCTGGATGTCCTGGAAGCGTTAGCCAGACCCTCCGCCGAAGTTGCCATCAAGGCGGCGGGGCCGGTCGCGCTGGGGCTTGCGCTCCACTTCGGTCATGGACCGTGGAAGAACCGCATCGTCGGCGTCTGGCTCCGGATGCCGATCATCGCGCAGGCCGCCATAGCCGTCCTGATACTGGCACTGGTAGCCTTGGCTGGACAGGAGGCCAATGCGTTCATCTACTTCCAATTCTGAGGGCCGACGTTCCGCGATGCGCTGGGCTGCGCTGTTCCAGCTCTCTGTCATGCTGATCGCGGGCGCGATGGTGCTCTACGCCGAAACGGGCGGCCGGCGCTTCTTCCAGCCGGTCGGGCGCGCGCGGGCGACCGACCGCGCAGTGGCCTATCAGCAGCGCGATCATACGGATGAGATCGTGTTCCTGGGCTCATCGCAATGCGGGTCGATGATCGTCCCCGACCGCGTGGAAGAGGGCTTGGCCGAGCGCGGAATCGAGGCCGAGGCGTGCGTCCTCTGGTTGGCCGGCGCGCATGCGGCGACGCGTTACACGGCCATGCGCGACCTCATCCTGCGCCACGGCAAACCGAGGCTCGTTGTCATTCAGGTTGCCCCACGGACCTTTGATGCCGATGGTGAGGACATCGAGCAATACGTCGCGGGAGTGGCAAGCCTGGGCGACGCGCTCCGGCTCGTCGGCCGCGATGTCCTCGGTCGGTGGCGCCTGGCGGGGGTGCCGCTCGCGCGGGGCGCGTCCGCGTGTCTGCAGCACGTCCTGATGAGCGGATCTTACAGCGTGGCGGACGTCGCCGCGAGATCCGGCTCGCGGTGGCATTACAGCCCCGATGATCCGGCGCACGCCGCCGCGAGGAACGCGCGGGAGGTCGCGCCCGGAACTGAGGAGTACTACCAAAAGCGCCTCGCTGTCTACCGCGCCGAGTTCCAGAGCTTCCGGACCCACGACATGCCTGCCTGGTTCGAGGCCACGCTTGACATCGCTCAGGCGGAGTCAGTCCCCGTGGTCCTGCTCTTTGACAGTTACTCTGACCGGGGCTGCGCGGATCTGGGCGGCGGGCACGTTGATGCGGCCCTTCGCCTCATCCGACCGATGGCGCGGGAACGCGGCGTGCCTCTCTGGATCGCCGCTGACATCGATCCGGCGTTGGCAGATGCATCGTCGTATGAGGATCTGCTCAATCACGCCACGCCCGAGGCTGCCTGTCGCATGTCCAGGCTCCTCGGCTCAGGCCCGGTGGCTGACGTGCTCTTGGGTACCGCCGGTGGTGGTCCGCACCCCATGGAAACAGAAGTGGAGTAGGCACGCATGAGCACGAACGACGACCGCTGGAAAGCCATGGCGTTCGAGGGCCCGGATTTCATCCCAGTGTCCGTGGGATTAGTTTCGTAGCTAAAGTACAATATATCTGCCCGTGCCCACTACGGTGGTTGTAGCGCCCCGTAGCCCCGCTTTGCCCCTACGCACTATGCGGCAGGCCGCGCGGGTGTGGCGGAGCACTGAGCCCCAAACACGCTCAACGCCGCGCCTGCCCTGTCGCCCCCAGTGGTGCGTAGTTCATCGCTCTCGTTAGCTGTAATACGCCCGGTACTTCTCCATCGCCACGCAGATCGCTTCGATGGTCTCAAGCGGGACGTCGGGACCGCATGAGGCGGACAGGTACAGGCCGCCCTCGGGGGATCCGAGCGTCTCGACCGCCTCGCGCATGTGCCCGTCGATGTCGTCGGGACCGCAGAATGGGAATAGCTGGCGGTCAAGGTCGAGGTCAACGCACACCTTGCCCTTGCAGATCTCGCCAATCCGCTGAAGCCCGTTGGCGCGGATCTGCAGGTTGATGACATTCACGCCGCACTCGACGAGATCCATAATGACTGGGATTGTGTGCCCATCGGTGTGCATGTAGACCTTGCTCCCGGCGTCGCGCGCCATGCCGTAGAGCTTCGCGTAGCATGGCTTGAGGTACTTAACCCACTTCTCATGGCTGATCGCCAGCCGGTCCTGCATCCCAAGATCGTCACCGAAGTACATGACGGACTGCGGGTTCTCCAGCCGGGGGGCGAGTTCACCGACGTTGTATCCCAGGACGGTGTCAATGAGCATCTGGAGTTCAGGTGGCTCTTCGGCGAAGTCGATCATCAACTCCTCAAACCCACGCAGGTCGGCCAGTCGGAGCCACATGAAACCATGGGGCATCCCGCCACCGGGCTCGGGCAACTCCAGGCTGCGCACGGACTCGCGGGTGGGTACGGGGTGCTCCGTGACGATGGCTTCAGCGCCGTGGGCAACGTTGTCCCAGACACATCCCCAGAAATCCACGTGTCGGCCCTCGCCATACGTCGGCGACCAGATAGCGTCGTAGTCGCGATCTTCGGGCTGATCCCCGCCGAACAGAACGGGATGGCGCGCGACGAGAGCGTCCAGGTCATCGCGGTACTTCATCCAAGTCGCGGGCAGGAAACCCACGGAAACGGGAACGAACGCGGGGCTTTCGAACATCATGGCTTTCCAGCGGTCGTCGTCGTGGTTCATTGGGAGTCTTCGGCTCCTATCGCATGATGCGTTCACTGCTACCCGACGTCGGTCCCTCCGACCTCCGATCACGCTTCGCCGGTCGGTCTGCCGCTGCCTTCACGGCTGACCGCAACAGTCGGGAGCGTGGGCTGCTGCGGCAACCAAGATGGAATGACAAGTCCACTGCGCGGTCCAAGGGTGGACGAGGACGCCTTCGAAGAGTCGATGGTACGCGGGGCGTTGGCGGTGACGCGCGGACGATGAAGCAGAGCCATTCTAAGGCGCGCCGACGGTGGTCGCACTGGTATGGGCTTGGACGAGGGCGCGCGTGTTCTCAAGCGCGTTCTACGGGGCGGGGAGAACTGCCCCGCGTGTGAATGGGCGGCGGGGTCGCGGCGGCGTTCGCTCGAACAGCATTGGGAATACCTCGCGTTGGGAGTCGTCCCCGGTGGGCGGTGAGTATCTTGATAATGTTGAGCACCTTGGC
>CAZKUN010000472.1:0-3459 GCA_964555935.1 uncultured Armatimonadia bacterium
GTTTCTTGGCACCTCTACCGAAAACCTCCCTGCTCATATGGGCAATGCGGGATTAATTCGCCAGTCGTCCCGAGACCCCGATCCGGGCTCCTTCGTGGGAGGAGGTCGGCGGACCCACACCGAAGGCAGTCTTCCAGTCCCGCGCAAGGAGGCTGAGCAGTGTCAGAAAGAGCCGAGTATCCGCGCAACATCCACGATGCATCAACCTCGCTGAGGCCGGTCGTGAGAGGCTCGCACGGGATGGTCGCCAGCGAGCACTACCTCGCCACCGCGGCGGGATTCTCCGTGCTGGAACATGGTGGCAACGCCATCGACGCCGCCGCGGCCGTGTCTTTCTGCCTGTCGGTGCTTGAGCCCCACCAGAACGGTGTCGGCGGCGAGGTGCCGATCCTCGTCCACGAGGCCGCAACCGGCAAGGTCCACTCCGTGGTCGGCCAGGGCTGGATGCCCAAGGCGGCCACGATGGAGTACTTCAAGAGCCTCGACATCGACATGATCCCCGGCGACGGTCTGCTCGGCGCCTGCGTTCCCGGAAACGTTGACGCCTGGGTGCGCGCCTTGAAGCAGTTTGGCTCGATGCGCCTGGCCGACGTGCTAGGCTACGCCATCGAACTCGCCGAAGACGGCTTCCCGATGTATCCCGGGCTGCGCGGGGCCATCCAGGGCAATCAGAAACGCTACGAGGAGGAGTGGCCAACCTCAGCCGCCGTCTACCTCCCGGGCGGGCGAGTGCCCGAGGTCGGCGATGTCTTCCACAATCTGGACTGGGCCGCGACGATGAAGAAGCTGCTCGCGGCCGAGATTCAGAATCGCGGAGCAGGCCGAGAGAAGGCCCTCGACGCGGCGCGAGCGACCTTCTACGAGGGCGAGATCGCGGAGACGATCGCCCGCTGGTGCAGCGACCACGCGTTTCGCGATGCCTCCGGCAAGAAGCATGGCGGGCTGCTGACGGCCAAGGACCTGGCCGAGTACGAGGGGCGCATCGAGGAGCCGGTGAGCACGACGTACGGCGGCTACCGCGTCCACAAGTGCGGGCCATGGTGTCAGGGCCCCGTCTTCCTGCAGCAACTGAATCTGCTCGAGCGCTTCGACCTCCCGGCGATGGGGCACAACTCCGCCGACTACATCCACACGGTCATCGAATGCGCGAAACTCGCCTTCGCCGACCGCGAGGCTTACTACGCCGACCCGGACTTCACCGACGTGCCGCTGGACGTGCTTCTGAGCAAGGACTACGCGAAGGCGCGCGCCCAGCTCGTCGACATGGCGGTGGCGTCGATGGAGGACAGGCCGGGCCATGCGGCGGTCGGATCGGGGGATTCGGCTCACGATGGCGATGTGGGAGATGGACATATCGGCGACACGACGCACCTCGACGTCATCGACCGGTGGGGCAACATGGTCTCGGCGACCCCCAGCGGCGCGTGGATCCAGAGCTCGCCAGTTGTTGAGGGTCTGGGTTTCCCGCTCGGGACACGGGGACAGATGTTCTACCTGGATGAGGACCACCCGGAACGCGTGGACCCCGGGAAACGTCCAAGCACCACGCTGACGCCGTCCATCGCGTTGGCGGAGAAACAGGGGCTGCCACACATCGCCTTCGGCACACCCGGCGGTGACTGCCAGGACCAGTGGACGCTGCAGTTCTTCCTGGCGGCAGTGCATTTCGACATGGACATCCAGGCCGCGATTGACGCCGCGACCTTCCACTCACGCCACTTCGCGAACAGCTTCTATCCGCATGACGCCCACCCAGGAGAGATGAGCGTCGAGGCGCGGATTCCCGAAGAGGTAACGCGCGAGTTGGAGGCGCGTGGCCACAAAGTGGCTGTTGATGGTTCATGGAGCCACGGAGGCGTTCTCGCCTGCACGATCAGTCCCATGACGGGGCAGATGGCGGGCGCTGCGTCGCCGAGGCCGGGACAGGCATACGCGATGGGGCGTTGATGAACAGACCCGCGCCGGACGGGCGGGTCAGGACGCGCCGGCAGTTGACCAAACACGTACCCGCATGCCCGAATGCAGGGAAGTTGCCGCATGCCGACGAATTCAAGATCCCTTGTCCGGACGTGTCTGGGGGCACCCGACAACGGAGACTGCGACGGAAGGAGCCTTCGTTTCATGACCCGCGAAGCAGCAGGACACCCAACCAGCCGGGCGATCATAGGCACCCTAATTGTCATCACGGTGCTCGCACTTTGCTCAGGACAGGCGTTCGCCGTTCTCGAACAAGGGCTGACTCTCCAGCTCAACCAAGCGTTGGCGGTCCGTCCCGCGACCGTCCCCGATTCAGTCACCGTCAGGTTCAGACCTACCACCGCGCGGATGCGAGCGGCCGGCGTCGTTCAGGCCATGGCCTGCAAGGTCGCCTTCGCCAGTCCAGCCATCCCAGAGCTGATGGATCTCAAGATCCCCGCCGGCAAGACGGTTGCGGAGATGATCGCTGAGTTCTCGAAGCGCAGCGACGTCCTGTACGCCGAACCGACGTACCTGGACTACCCCGCCGACGCGCCGCTGCTCACTCCCAACGATCCGCTCTTCGGCCTCCAGTGGCACATGACGCAGATTGGCTGCGAGACTGCGTGGGATCGCGTTGGCGGAGGCTCGTCTGCAGTCGTCGTAGCTGTGATCGACACGGGCGTGTCCTTCGAGAACTACGTTGATGGCCCCGACACCTTCGCTCTCGCGCCGGATCTCGACGGCGTGTCCTTCGTCTTCCCCCGAGACGTCATCGCGGGCGACGCGCACCCGAACGACGATAACCGCCACGGGACGCACGTTACCGGAACGGTCGCCCAACGCACGGGCAACAGCGTCGGCGTGGCGGGCGTAGCGTATAGCACGTCCATCATGCCCATCCGCGTGCTGGGAGCCGGAGGCGGCTCACACGCGCAGTTCTCCACCGGCGTTCACTGGGCCGTCGACAACGGCGCGGAGATCATCAACTACAGCGCCGGCGGCTCAGACAGCAGCACGAAACACGACGCTGTCAAATACGCCGAGACGAACGGAGTCCTGTTCATCGCCGCGATGGGCAACGATTCATCATCGACCGCCGGCGGGCGCTACCCCGGCGCGTACTCCGAGGCGGTCGGCGTGATGGCCGTCGGGCCGACCAAGACAAAGGCGCCATACTCAAACTACGGCGCCGGCACGACGCTGGCGGCTCCGGGCGGCGATATGTCATCCGCCGCCGCGGACGGCGTCTTGCAGAACACGTTCGCGAGCGGCGGACCGTACAACGTCTTCGCTTACCACTACCTGCAGGGGACGTCGATGGCGTCGCCGCACGTGGCCGGCCTTGCGGCGCTGCTGTGGTCGCACGCGAGTTACAACACGGACACAGCCGTCCTGGGCCGCATGATCGCCACGGTCGAAGACCTCGGCGCCGCGGGCTACGACACGACGTTCGGCCACGGACTCATCCAGGCTGACGTCGCGGTTCCCGCCGGCGGCGCC
>CAZKUN010000473.1:0-3444 GCA_964555935.1 uncultured Armatimonadia bacterium
GTACACCCAGATACTAACACTGAACCTGGACTCGCTTTAGGGGGTAAGGCCAGTGACTCCCTCGTCGTCCTGGAATCCCCACCCGTTGAAGTGGTTACCGGTGACGTCCTCGAAATCGCCGTTGACGACCGTCGTGGGGTGGTCCTGCCGAAGCGTTGCCGCGTCGGCCTCGACCACGAAGAGCGCATCCTCGCAAAGCACGCCCTCCATGTAGTTGCGGTCTTGCGAGCCGCCCATCACGATGGCGATGAGGTCGAGCCCGTGGTCGCTGGCCGCCTGCCGGAGTTCCTCGCCTTTCTCCTCGGCGATGCGGTGCGAGAATACCACGCCGTTGTACCCCGCGGCCTTCGCGCGTGGGAACCGGGCGATCATGCGGTCGACTTCGGCGGGGTCGCTAAGGTCTCGCCAGACGAACAGCCAGCGTTTCTCCATGTTTGCTTCGGGCGTCTCTTGCGCCAGACACCCCGAGCTAGCCGCCAACAGCAGCAGTCCACCAATCAGCGCGCGGTGCCCGGTCATCGTTACTCGCCCTCCGTAGTCCGGCGTTGGACGCCCAAGAGTTCGGGGTAAGCCGGGCGCTCCCCTCCGCCGCCGGGAGGATGTGGGCCTGGCCAGCCGGAACGAGCCCGCGGACGGCCTGCCGGCCCGCAACCTCGCAAGGAGACACGCATGTTCTCGAACTACATGATGGCTGCGGTCGCTCTGGTCGCGCTGGCGGCCCTTGGCCAGACCAAACCGCCCAAGGGCGAGTGGCCGCTTCCCGGTCATGACAACCGACATCTCGCTCAAGCCGAGCTGCCGTGTGATATGGCGAGCGCCCCGCAAGAGGTCTGGTCCTACGATATTGGCAGCGTCCCCGCGGGCGCTGCGCTGTGCGCTGACGTCGATGGGGATGGCGAGGATGAGGTGATCTATGGAGCCTCGCCGCTGGTCTGCAAGAAGCTCTCGGGTGAGGAGCTATGGCGGAGCGGACTCGGGAGAGTAATCGCGATCGCCGACATCGACGGCGATGGCCGGGCGGAACTGCTAACCGACAGCGCGGTGGTGGTCGACGGGCGCACCGGAGGGGTGTTGTGGAGTCGCACGGGGCCCGGCGGGGTTGCGGGGCGCCTGCAGGTTGCCAAGCTATTGCCGGATGTCAAGGGACTCCAGATCGCTACCGTCTCGACTGACTACGGCACCATGAGCAAGCACGCCCAGGTCTGGAGCTTCGCGAACGGGTTCGACGCGGCCGAGCTGGTCTGGGGGCGTGACTTCGATACCTGGGAGCACTCCCGCATCGCCGTGGGCGCCTTCGACGAGACGCGCAACTGCGTGATCTCCCCGACCTGGGGCGGGTTCAGCGCCATGGATGCTCGCGATGGAACCGAACTGATGCGCCTGTATTGGGAGGGCGCGCCGGGGATATCGGGACTGCGACAGTACACGGATCAGGTGATAACCGACCTAGATGGCGATGGTCGCTCTGAATACGTGGTGATGGCCACGAACATCGCGCAGCACCTCGACATGGTCGCCCTGTGGCGCGGCAGCCCTGGAGAGCACGCAGACAAGGCAAAGCCCGTTCCGGCGCCTGATGTCCCCCGCACGGAGCTTGCCGCGTACGCCGATGGTCCGCTCGTGTGGCAGCGGTACTTCGGCACGAACTATCCGACCGAGGACTACCTCCTAAGGATCCCCCCCACACCCATCGCTGATGTGGACGGAGACGGAACCCAAGAGGTCATCTGCACCGTCGGCGGCCAGCGTTGGGAATTGAAGGTCTATGACGGAATGACCGGCGCAGAGAAGCTGTCACTCCCCGATGCGGAGGCCGAGGCGGTATTCGATCTGGACGGCGACGGCATGCCCGAGATCGTCGCGCGGGAATCGGGTGAGCTGGTCATCGGCAATCTGCGTGAGGGCGCGTGGGTAGAACGACTGCGACTCCCGCAGTGCCACATGGCCTACACGGAGCGACCGATCGATCCGCAGCTCAGAGCCGGGCCCTACTCAATGGAACACCGGCCGGTCAGTGTCGAAGTCGACGGGGAGCCCGCGTGGGTCGGTTGGAAGGACACGGACGGCAATGGACGAGCTGATGCGCTGGTCCTCCTGCGCGCAACCGCCGACGGCGGGCTCGAGGTCGAAGAGCGCGCTCTGCCCGACGATCGATACGTGAGCGTCCTCGCTGGATCGGGAGACCGCCTGATCGCCGTCAGCGCCGATGGTCAGATGCACGTGCTGGACCCCGGGCTGGAGTCGACCGCCTCGTGGCCATGCGGGACGACCTTCATCTCCGAACCAGTGGTCGCCGACATTGACGACGACGGCGTGAATGAGGTGCTCGTTTACCGGGCTGAGCAGAAGGCGGTCGCTCTTCGCGCACCGGCCGACGGCGAGTCAGAGCCGCGCGAGGTGTGGTCCGTGGACGCGGGGGAGCCTCCGACCGGGATGTGGCACAACACGGGAGGCGGCCTGCAGACTCCGCTCTGTGCGGATGTGAACGGCGATGGGAAGCACGAGATCCTCATCACCTGTCGGACGGCGGGCGGAGACCAGGGCGCCAGGCTGCTGAATTGGCGTGGCGAGACGATCTGGGAGACCGACATTCCGTTCTCTACCGCGACGTTTGGCGATTTCAATGGCGACGGGCATCTCGACGTGTACGGTGCGGCTTTGACAGCATCGGAGCGGAGCGTCGGCAAGAATGGGCAGAGCTTCGCCCTGAACGGTCGCGACGGCAGCGTGCTGTGGCACAACGACGGCTCCGCTGAGGTCGTGTGGCACCACCACGTCGGCCCCAGCCACCGACGGGCGACCGTGTTCGACGTGAATGGCGACGGATGCGACGACGTGATATTCACCGCGCTGGATCTTTGCGGCGTGCTCAACGGGAAGGACGGTACGTTCCTGCACGAGCCGGTGATCGCCGACCGGATCTGGGAACAGCAATCGGAGACCGGGGTCCATTGGACGGCCTACGGCCTGTCGGTGCCGGTGGACATTAACGGCGACGGCGAGACGGAGATCTTCCTGACGGGCAGTTGGGGGCAGTGGGGCGCGTGGAGTCTGGATCGCGAACTCATTTGGACGTTTGATCCCGGCAAGGGGAACATGGCTCGGCTCGCCGCAGGGATCGGCGATGTCGACGGAGATGGACGGCTTGAGTTTGGCGTGGTCCACGAGGACCGCGTGTTCCGATGCTACGACGCCGCCACCGGCGAGCTGAGGTGGGAGGTACCAGGCGTCACTCAGGTCACAGACGTTGTCACTGCCGACGTCGACGGCGATGGCTTGCCCGAGTTCCTGACTGGTCTGTCTGCCTACAAGGCGACGGGCCCCACAAGCGGCAAGTTGCTGTGGAGGGTCGACACGCCTGTCGCCCGGTCGCCCGTCGTAGCCGATGTCGATGGCGACGGCCTGTGCGAGATCATCGTGGCGTGTGGGGACGGCAAGATCCGC
>CAZKUN010000474.1:0-3420 GCA_964555935.1 uncultured Armatimonadia bacterium
GGAGGGTGAGGCGGATGAGCGAGCTTGACATTAACGTCCATCAACCCGTGCGGCTGCGGATGCTGATGGTGCTGTAAGGCGTGGCGAGCGCGGACTTCGAGTTCATGCTGAACACGCTCGGGCTGACGAAGGGGAATCTCAGCTCTCACATGGCGAAGCTCGAGGACGCGGGATATGTCAGCGTAAGGAAGACCTTCCGCGGCAAGCTTCCGCACACGAGCTACTCGATGACGGCGAAGGGGACGAAAGCGCTGGCGAAGTACTGGGAGGAGTTGGACGAGATACGCGCGCTGGGGGAAGCCAGGGACTGAATAGGTTGAGCCCCGGCTCGGATTCCGGGGGCCTTGCCGGGGCTCGTGCGTCAAAGGGAGGGTTCACAGCGGGGCGATACCGCCCTGCTGCATTATTATTAACGCTAGTAGGAGCGAAAAGGTGTCGCGATCCGCGAATAAGGCCCGCCGAGGGAGGCAGGAGAACCCCCTCGGCGGGCTAAAGTGGTTTTCGAGGTGGGTGCAGAGAGACGGCGTCGGGGCTGAAGCCCCTCTTACGGGGGTGGCCGGGAGACAGGGACGGTGGTGGAGGCGGTCTTGGGAGACGCCGGGGGGCATGAAAGTCAATGCGCAAGAAAGGCAGTAGCATGAAGTCACTTGCGATCATGGCGGCACTCGGTTGCGGGATAGTCACCATCGCCTGCGCGCGAGCCGGCGCGGCTGAGGCCGTGCAGGTCGCGTTCATGTACAGCGCGTTCAACGAGGGCGCCAAGTCGTTCATGACTGAGCACGACGATGCCTTTGAGGCGCTCGCGTGGGACGTCACGAAGTTCGAGAACATCCAGGCCGAGGAGCTGAGCGCTAGGCTCGACGAGTTCGACATCGTGATCGGCTCCAGCGTCTGCAATTACGAGAATCCCCAGGACTTCGCGCCCTATGCCGAGCGGTGGAAGGCGTTCCTGAATCGCGGCGGCACTGTCATCTGCACCGACGCGTCGTACGTGCAGCTATGGGGTCAGTGGATCGGGAAGATCGATCCGGATTTCAAGATGATCAGCGGCTCGTGCAGCGAGCACCTGATGCCATCGCCCGAGACGAAGGCGCGCGCGTTTGACGACGACAACGCCATCCTGCGGTGCCCGAATGACTTGCGAGCCGCCATGCGCAACAAGACCAACTGGGGGCACATGGATGGGCTGGGCCCCGGGTGGCAGACCCCCGTGCACTGCTACGACGAGAAGCCGCTGCTTGCGTATCGCTCGGTGGGGAAGGGGTTGCTGGTCGTCACGAGTTTCTTCCGGATGAGTGGCGGAAGGCCCGAGTCATTGGGCAGAGGCCTCCTCGAGAACGCGCTCATCTGCGCGCAGGCCCGCCGTGGTGGGGTGGAGATGGCCCGGCTCACGTACGGTGAGGCGGCTCCCGGGCCGAACCGCGTGGTCTTGGAACTGAGGAACATCAGCGAGGCCGCAGTCGACCTGACCGCCAGCATCAGCGTCCAGCATGGCGATGACGCCGCGCGCTCCAGCGATGCGACGGGCAACCTGGCGCCGGGAGCCACGCGCGAGTTCGAGCTGCCGTACGAGACGACAGCCCGCGGCGCCCACTCCGTATCCGTCACTATTGCCAGCGAGGCGGATGGGGCGTTCTTCAACTCGCGGAACTCGCTCGTCATCCCCGAAGCAATCACGATCGACCTGTCGACGAGGCATCACTACCCGCACTATGTGGCGCTCAAGCCCAAGGTGCGCCTGGCGCCGGACCCGCCGCTAGACCTGCGGGACACTCGCCTGACGCTGCAGCTCGTGAGCGAGGCTGCGAAGGGCAAGAGAATCGTGATCCGGTCGCCGGAGGATGTGCTAGATGCGAAGCTCCCGCTGGCGAATTTGAGGCCGGGGGAGTATGAACTCGTCGCGCGGCTGACGGGCAAGGGCGGGCACGACTACCACGCGAGCGCGCCGATTGTCCTGCATCCGGAACCGTGGGTGCGGATCGAGCCCGACAACACGTGCTTTGTGAACGGCGAGCCGTTCTTCCCGCTCGGCATGTATATGGTGACGTGGCAGTACGAGAAGGAGCAGGTGCTGGAGTGCGTGCGCAACTTGGCGGAGGCGGGGTTCAACACGGCGCACCTGGGCTGCAAGGACTTCGACGACTTCCGGGAGATCCTCGACGAGGCCGAGCGGCTGGACATCAAGGTTATCGTTGAGGGTCTTCGGGACATGGAGACGGTGGAGCGGTTCAAGGATCACCCGGCGATACTCGCGTGGAATCCCGGCGATGAGCCCGACGGCGCCGGGGTCGCCCCGAGCGAGGTCAGCCGGCGCATCGACGTGATCAAGGCGATCGATCCGAACCGGGTCACCTACACCACGCTGTGCATTCCGGACCAGTACCACACGTACGCACCGGTTACCGAGGTGTTCTCGCTGGACCCGTACCCGGTGAACAGGGGAACTCACAATCTCCCGTATGTCGGCGAGTGCGTCGACCGAGCGCGGGATTCGGTGAAGGGGACGAAGCCGCTGTGGGTCGTGCCGCAGTGCTTCGGCGGGTACAGCTCGTGGGATGTGCCAACGCCGATTCAGGAGCGGGCGATGACGTACCAGGCACTGATTCACGGCGCGAACGGGCTGATCTGGTACACGTACCAGGACGGGAAGTTCAACGTGCTCGAACACCCCGAGCTGTGGGCGGAGATGCAGAAGTTGGTGGCTGAGGTCAAGGCGCTGAGCCCCGTGCTGCTCGGGCCCGCCAATGACGGCGTGCAGTTCCGCGCCGGCGAGGATGACATCATCCACGGCCTCGCGGCGCGCGACGGACGAGACCTCTACGTGATCACGGTCAACGCTGAGAACGAGGACGCGGGCACGGTGGAGCTGGATGTGGCGGGCCTGCCCGACAGCGGCGAGGCGGAGGTTCTCTTCGAGGAACGGAGCGTCGACGTGGTGGACGGGAAGATCGTTGACGAGTACGGGCCGGGCGCATCGCACGTGTATAGGATCGGGCGCGCGAGGGCGCGCCAGGCCGGTGAGAATCAGAACAGGGGGGTGGCCATGCGATACGGGCTGAGGCACGATCCGATGACGTACGTCGAGGGCGACGAGGCGCTGCAGGGAGCGATGACGCGTCGCACGATTGGGAGAGCCAAGCCGGGCGATCCTGAGATTCTGATGGGGCGGATTGAGGAGATTCTGGCGGCACAGAACGAGGACGGCACGCTGAGCGATGATGAGCGGCATCGGTATCAGTTCACGGCATCGTCGCTGATCGAACTGGCGGAACTGGGAGTGGACCCGGAGCGTGAAGAGGTGACGCGCGCGGTTGACGTGGTGCTCCGCGAGAAGGACGACGAGAGCCCCCGTGGTGAGGCGGGGCGGAGCGTAGCAGGCGCGCCGTCAAAAAGGAATTAGAACGGACGGGGAGCGGTCCT
>CAZKUN010000475.1:0-3420 GCA_964555935.1 uncultured Armatimonadia bacterium
GACACGATCAGGTGCAGCAGCACCAGGATCGCCCCGGTGAGCGCCAGGATGACGACCTGCTGCTGAGTCACCACGACGCTGAGCGAGTTCTCGAACCAGGGAATCGGATCGGCGGGAATGGCGGCCGGGTAGGCGCGCGGAGCCGCGCCCAGCGCGATGACGCCAACGTTCTGCAGCAGGAGCGATACGCCAATGGCAGTGATGAGGGCTGCCAGTCGAGGGGAGCCGCGGAGAGGCCGATAGGCGAAGCGCTCGATGATGACCCCGGAGACTGCCGCGACGGCCATTCCGACGATGAGCGCTCCGGCGAACGGGAGGTGGAGAATCGTCAACGACGCGAGGCCCGCGAACGAGCCCACCATGAAGATCTCGCCGTGGGCGAAGTTGATCAGCTTCAACACGCCGTACACCATCGTGTAGCCCAGGGCGATCAGGGCATACATGGCGCCCAGCGAGATCCCGTTCACCAGTTGCTGAGGGTTGACGCCCAACACCGCAGCGATGAGCGCGCACCCCAACACGCACGCCGATGCGACAAGAGCGTGTAGGACAACTCGTGACCTGGGTCTACTGGGCTCCTGCTGCATTGAGTCGTGGTTGGCTCCCCAAACCGGGCTGAACAACCTCCGCGCGGGCGGTGAAGCCTGTCGCTCTAACCGGACGGGTCGATGGTGCCGACGAAGGTCTGCACGCCGTTCTCGATGGTCAGGATGGTTGCCGTCTTGAGCGCGTTGCGCTCGTCGTCGATGGTTATCGTGCCGGTCACGCCGTCGAAGTCGCTGACTTGTGCCAACGCATCGCGCAGCGCGTCCCTATCGACAGTGCCGGCGGTCTCAATGGCTTGGGCCACGATCCGCACCGTGTCGTACGCGCAAGCGGCCAAGGCGTCGGGCACTTCTCCCTGCTCGGCCTGGAAGTTGGCGACGAAGTCTTGCACGATCTGATTCGGGTCGTCCTTGCTGTAGTGGTTGGAGAAGTACGTGCCCTCGGCGGCCTCGCCGGCGATCTCCACAAGTTTCGGAGAATCCCAGCCGTCCCCGCCCATCAGCGCGGCGTCCAGCCCCAGTTGGTCGGCCTGCGAGAGGATCATCGCCACCTCGCCGTAGTAGCCGGGGACATAGATCACATCGGGTGCGAGCGGCTTGAACTTCGTAAGCTGCGCGCGGAAGTCGCGGTCGCCTTGGTTGTACGATTCCTCCGCCAGGATCTCTCCGCCCCCGGCCGTGAACGTCTCGCGAAAGACCTTGCTCAGCCCCTTCGAGTAGTCGCTCGCGATATCGGAGAAGATCACGGCCGTGCGCGCGCTCAGGTCGTCCAAGGCGAACTTCGCCATCACCAGGCCCTGGAAATCGTCCGTGAAGCAGACCCGGAAGATGTAGTCGCCCGTGCGCGTCACCTCGGGATTGGTCGACGACGGCGTCACCATCGGCGTCTTCCCGTCCTGGCAGATCGGGGCGGCCGCGAGGCTGTTAGAGCTGGCTACCTCGCCGATGACGCATAGCACCTCGTCCTGATGGATCAGCTTCTGCGCCGCGTTCGCGGCCTCTTCGGGCTTGCACTGATCGTCCTCGACGATGAGCTTGATCTGCGCCCCCAACACGCCACCGGCGGCGTTAATCTCCTCCACGGCCATCCGCATGGCCTTCGTCGACGACTGGCCGAAGGTCGCGAAGGGTCCGGTATTGGGCATGTAGGCGCCCAGGACGATCTCATCGGGCACTGCCGTGGTCGTCGAGGTCGGTCCGCCCGTCGAGGAAGAGTCGCCAGTGTCACTCGTGGGCGGGTTGCAGCCCAATGTGAGTGCCAGCAGTGCCAGGCAGATGATGGTCGCGAGGGGCGTTGCGCGCATGGTCATCGAGGAAGCTCCATCCTGTGTTCGCTACGACATGGATTCGTCTTGCGAGGCGAGTACGTTCGCCGCCGAGCGCCGCCTGACCTACCGGACCGGGGAAGCGAACGCCCGTGGGGTCCCGCAGTTGATCTGCGTTCGCGCTGCGCCACGGGAGTCAGGCCTTTCTGCCCATTGACGCCATTCAGTTGCAGCGCCGCCCGGGCTGCCCGGTAACAGCGGTAACGGGTTCCGCGCACTTTCTTTCTACCAACCGACAGCGATGGGCGGAGCCAGCTCAAGTGCTAGTAGAATGGATCGCTCCCCGGGCATTGCTCGGACCAGGGATCTGGACACTACCATCCGTGTCCCCTCAGGAGAGTCGGGATGCACGCGGAGGCTGGAGGAATCACCGAATGCAAGGGACGCAAGCTCTGCCACCCCAGATTCCCCCAGATTCCGGGACGATGAATTTACGAACCACACGGAAAGAAAGCCCCGAGTTTTGAGATGGATGGACTGCGGAGATCAACTGTGGGACCCCACGGGTACGTCGTGTCCCGGAGCAACACGTACGGCCACCAGATGGATCACTTCACGCCCACAACCACCTCGCCGCTGGCAGTGTGGCCGCTAATCAGGTCCTGCGCCTCGACCCGCCACGCCCCGGCGGGAGCGTTCAGCGCCAGCCGCAGTCTCCAAAGAACCCGGCCCGCGCGCGTCAGCACGTTCTCGCGAGCCCAGACGGCCTCGCCGCCATCGGGCCGCACCAGGCGCAAGTGGACCACATGGTCGCCGGCACTGCCCGCGTCCGTTCGGACGGCCACGGCGACTTTCAGCGCCTCCCCGGGAAGGGCGCTGGAGGGCGCGGACAGTTGCAGTCCGGTGACCTCGTAGGGAGTGACGGCGTAGAGCAAAGCCACGCCGTCGGTGACCGGCGCCTGCACGGACTGGACGCGGCCCAGAGCCTTGCGGGCGCGCACATCATGGACGTGCCCCGGGACGCCGAGCGAGACCTCGGCCGTGACGAAGTCCTCCGGTTCGATGAGAACGCGGTCGGTCGGCTGTCCATCGCGCATTCGCAGCAACGCCGGGGCGTAACGACCACCGAAGTAGCGAGGCAAGATGCCAACGTACGTGATGGGGCCCCGTCGGTAGACGACCTGTTCGATGTACCGCAGGGACCTACCGTCGTGCGTGACGGCGGCGGGAGGCTCGATGCCCGTGCCCGCCAGCAGCTCCTCCATGAGATGCCAGTAGGCGCCCGCGGTTTCGGCGTCGGCCGAGACGCGGTGGGTGATCTCCCCTCCCACGCCCCCGGAACGGAATGAGCGATAGCCGGTCCACAGGAAGTTCAGGAAGATGGCGTCCCCTCTGCCGACCACCCGCCTGGCGCAGGGCTGGGTCTCCAAGCCCTCGAATTCGCCGAGGCCCTCAGCGATGGTGGCGGCGCGCGGCGTCACATTGAGCTCAATCCCAAAGAGGCGCGCGACGGCTCGCTCCAGAGGCTGGGCGGCTGTCGAGCCCGGTGTGGGCGTGGTCACCCCGATGAGGTCATCGAGGGCTCCTCCACCACGCGTCTTCCCGAAGCG
>CAZKUN010000476.1:0-3409 GCA_964555935.1 uncultured Armatimonadia bacterium
ACGCGGGGATTCTGGCTGGCAGTCACGCGGACAATCATGAGGTCTTCATCCGCCGCGCGCGCGGCGCCGGTGGTTGCGAGCAGCAGCATGGCGACGGTCGCCCGCGAGGCGTGCTCGGCAGTCATCAGGGGGAGTGAGGCCATGGCTCTGTTCGCCGTTCCCTCGCTCCGAGACGTGATCAGGAGCCCGTCTCGAACAGCTCGGCGGCTTGGCGCATCTTCGGCGGCACGTCTACGCCAAACGGGCATCGCTCAACGCACAGGCCACATTCAGTGCAGTCCGATGCTTGGGCGGGAAGCGCGTCATAGGCGGCTCGGCGCTCGTCCGACACTCCGTACGCGGCGCTGTCGAGAAGCCGCATGGTCCGGCCCACATCAATCTCGGCGGGACAGGGCAGGCAGTGGTTGCAGTAGACGCAGTCGCCCTCGTGGTACTCCTCAAAGGCCGATACAACTGACGAGAAGTCCTTCTCCTCATCGGTCGCGCTCAGGTATTGGCACGTCCCGTCCAGTTCCTCCATGCTTGCCGGACCTGGGACCGTGGTGCAGACGCCGATCTGCGCTAGCGTGTAGCTGAGGCACTGAGTCGGCGTGATGGGATCAGCGAGGCTCTTCTCCATGCTCTTCCATCCGGACACCATGCTGTGGACCTCGATGGCCTTCGGATCCTGCAGCAATCTCCCGCCGGCGTAGACCTTCATCGCGACGAGGCCCACTCCATGGCTTTCGCAGGTGGCGAGGAACTGCGTCCTACCGGGCATGGCATTGCCGGCGACGTTGATGGGGAACATCAGCAAGTCAAGCACGCCGCTCTCGACGGCTTTGAGGGCGACCGGCACCTTGTGCGTGCTTAGACCGATGAGGCGCGCCTTGCCCTCGCGCTGGTAGCGCTGCGCCAGCTCGGCCAGCGGCTCGAAAACCCCGTCGAATTCGGCCTCTTCGTCGATATGGTGGATCATGCAGACGCCGATGCAGTCCGTCCGCAGTCGGCGAAGAAGGTCGGCGAAATACTCCTCGCATTCATCGAGGTCGCGTATCCTGCTGTGCTCGCCTTCGCGGAGCCCGCCACCGAGGTGTCCGGCGAACAGAATATCATCCCAACGACCCTCCAGAGCCTCGCCGCAGCGGTCGCGCATCTCTGGGTGCGCGTAGAACATGTCGATGTAGTTCACGCCGCGATCGACGGCTTCACGGATCACGGACAGCGTGGTCTCACGTGGCACGTCCTTCAGATACTCCGTGCCCAGGCCGATCTCGCTGACCTCGACGCCGGATCTCCCAAGCTTGCGGTAGCGCATGGTCTGGCGCGACTCCCTTCATCGTGCGGGCAGATCCCACACGAGTAACGTCGTATCCGCCGAGCCCGTCACGAGCCGGTCGCCGCTGGGCGATAGCGCGAGGCCGTGGATGGCGTGGCCATGGCCTTCGAGTTCAGCGATTTGCTTCCCCTGATCCAGATCCCAGCAGAGAACCGCCCCGGATTCGCCGGCGGAGTAGGCGGTCTTGGCGTCAGGCGAGAGCGCGAGGGCGTTGACGGCGCCCGGATGGCGCATCTCCGAGAGCAGTTCGCCGGAGCTGACATCCCACGAGAGGACGTGCCCGGCGCGGTCGCCGGTGACGGCACGGTCGGCTGAGGCGGCAGCTGCCTGGACCCATCCGCGATGACCATCCAAGCGCCGGAGGAGTTCCCTGGTTGCCAGGTCCCAGATGACGACCTTGCCGTCCCGGCCGCCGCTCAACGCCAGTTGACGGCCGGGGGAAGAGGCGACTGCGAGGACGCCGCCCCGGTGTCCCTCAAGGCGGGCGGTCGGTTCGACGGAATCGGGTCCCCAGACGCCTACGGAGCCGTCATCGGCCGTGCTGAGGAGCTGCGATCCGTCCGACGTGTAGGCGGTCGAGCGGACAAAGCCGAGGTGGCCCTTCAACTCGCGGATGGGCGCGCCATCGGAGAGGGAGAACACGCGGATGACGCCGTCCTTGCAGCCGGCGGCGACGCGCTCGCCATCAGGCGAGACGTCCACCGCATAGGCTCCGAGCGTGCAGCCGGGAATGCGGAGGGCGGACTTGCCCGTCGCGAGATCCCATATGCGAAGGCTCTCATCCGAGGAGGCGCTGACGATGCGGTCGCCGGACGGGAGAAATGCGACGGCCTCGACGGAGCCACCGTGCCGGTCCCAGGGGAGGCGCGACGCGCCCGTCTGGATGTCGCTCTCAACGATCTGCCCGCTGCCGAAGCTCAGGACGCGCGTCTTGTCGGGCGACACGGCGAGTTGGTAGATGGGGCCCTGATGCGGCGTCCAGCGGAAGGCCAGCTCGCCGGTTTCTCGGTTCCACCGATAGATCAGCCCGTCGCGCGCCCCGCAGAGCACCTCGTTCGTATTCGGCGCGTAGGCGACGGAGAAGACACGGCCCCCGTCGGCCGGGGCGTGGGCGTATTTGTGCCGCATCTCATAGGTGGCAAGATCCCACTCGGCCGCGTGAGTCTCGACGCCTGCCACGACCGACTTTCCGTCCGGGGACAAGGCGAGATCCTTGGTCTCGTAGACGGTGTACCACTTGTGGATCAGGTCGCCTGTCCCCAGGTCCCAGTGCTCCAGGAGGTGTCCGTACCCGCCGCCGAGGATGGCGGTCTTGCCATCCGGCCCATAGATCGCCCCGCAGCGGGTGGTCGCCATCTCGCTGTGGATTTCCACGAGCATGTCGCCGGTGGCCTGGTGCCACTCCTTCATGACCGGAGGCACTCCGCCCGCCGTCAGCACGCGTGATTCATCAGGAGAGTAGCGCGCGCGCCGGAGACTGGATATTCCCGTCTCCCACGCGCGGATTTCTGTCAGGTCGGCGGCGCTTAGCTCGCGTACCGTCCCGGCGGAATCGGCGACGAGGAGCACTTGGCCGTCCGCGCGCAACTGGACGCTGGTGAGGCTTGAGTCAGAGACCTTCGTGCGGGACTTGCGCTCACCAACGGTTAGGTCCCAGATGTCGATGTCGCCGCCCGTCAGGATGGCGGCGCGGGCATCGTCGAGGTACGCCAAGCCGCCAACCGAACCGTAGCTCAGGCGCAAGGTGCCGAGACGTTGAGTCGCGCCATCGGGGAGTGGATCGCCAAGGCTGTCGAGCGCCTGGCCGGCGGCGTCCAGGGCTGAGGCGGCAATTACGAGGCTGGCGATCACGAGCATCTCCGGTCGCATCGCTCACTCCTCCAAGGTCCGGTCGGGACCATGCACATTTTGGTAGACGCGAGTGTTCCCGCCGCTGCTGACAGACTGCGCGGCCGGTCGGGCGAACCAGTTGTGGTGGACGTCGACGCCCTGGCAGGGGACGCCGCGAATGACGACATGCGCGTGCGCGCTCTGGAACGTGTTGTGGTGGATGTCCATCCAGTCGCCCGCGATGTTGGTGCGGTCGCCTCG
>CAZKUN010000477.1:0-3404 GCA_964555935.1 uncultured Armatimonadia bacterium
CAGGCCGAGCAGCGCCGGGGCGTCGTTGTGCCCGTGTCCCGCGCCGGGCAGCAAGCCGAAGAGGGAGAAGTAGGCATCGTCGCCGATGCCGTCCCTCATGACCAGTTTCCACGGCGTCTGGCGGTCCTCGAGACTGAAGTGGGGCATCCCCTGATCTCTCCGGAGCGCGGGCGGGTTGAGGCGCGGGTAGGTGGTGGTGTGGATGCCGCTCTTTGGTGCGGGCTCGACCGGAGTAATGGAATCGTCCGCGCCGATGTAGGCGAGGGGCACGCTGCGCATGTCCTCGTAGCCCTGTTGCAGCGGATCATCGTCGAGGTAACGACGGCGGTGCCCGTCGAGCAACCGGTGGGCGGCCCACTTGTACGTGCCATCGCCAGTGGCAGTGGATGCTGTCTCGAAGGCGGCCACCCACGCGCCCCAGTCAGCGCCCATGCCGACGCTATCGCCCCAGCCGACCATCATCCCGGCGGGAGGAATCGTCTCGCGCCAGCGATCCACGAGCGCGCGCATTCCGGGGCGCTTGAAGATGTCCTGCCGATCGGTCACGTGCAGATGAGCCAGCATGAAGTGGAGGAAGACGGCGTTGTAGTGGGAGCTGTCCTCCTCGGTATCGTCGAAGTCGGCCCAGTCGCGCCAGGCCTCATCGCTGTAGGCGCGCCACTCGGCGGCTTCCGGGGAATTGGGGAAGAGGTCAGACGCCAGGCGGGCGCCGTGAACGTCCCAGACAGTGCGGTTCATCGCGCCGCGCTCGGGCGTCTCCATCAGCCGGCGGGTGGCCGCGAGCATGACGTCGCGGGCGAGGGCTTCGACGCCATCGTCCCAATGCTCGCAGCCACGCAGCCAGAGAATCCCCAGACCCATCTGGTCGACATACCAAGGGCTGCCGCCGAAGGTCTCGTTCTCGTCGAGGTATGTCTTGGCGTCGGCGAGCCAAAGGGAGACGCGCTCGGACCAGCGGGCATCGTCGGCGAATCGGTAGAGGAAGCCGCAATAGTACATCAACTCGCTCGCGCGGCGGCCTCGCTCAGACTCCCAATGCTCATAGGTGCGCTCGACGTAAGTGCTGACGGTATCGAGGTAGACGTCGCGGGTGACCTCGGCGGGCGGGCGCGGAAGAGTTGGGGTCACGTCGGGCATCTCGGGAAGCGCCAGCGGCTGGAGCGCCTCGTCTTCGCCCGGTCCGAAAGTGCGGAACCACATGTCCCAGTCAGGGCGCTCGCGGCCGCCGGCGATCATGAAGCCATCAGCGTACTCGTCGGTCTGAGAACCCGCGACGTAGAAGCCCTCGCTCGGGCGGGAGCACTCGATCATGTACTGCTCTCCGGGCTCGACATCGACGCGGGGGAAGTAGTGCCTGACGTAGGGTGAATCCTGGCCGGAGAACTGGAGGCTGTCTTCCCAGACCGGCTCGCCCGCCACGGTCGTCTCGTAGCTGCCATGCCACTCCCACAGGCGGATATCGCCGGGGGAGGGATCGGTGCGGTTCTTGGTGACGATATCGAGCCGCTCAAGGCGGCCGGCAAGTGGCGTGAAGACCTGGCAGCTCAGGCTGCCGCCGATGACGTCAGTGCCGAGGTGCTCCTGGTCGAGAGCGAGGCCACGGCCCATCTCACGCTCGAAGGGGTTGTGGGATTCGATGGGCTGTTGGGCCGGAGCGGGAGAGGCGACGGCGAGGAAGAGGGAGGCTGCGAGGGAGATTGGGGTCGTCATGCGGAGGTGATTCAACGGGGTCGAACGGGGGGCCTTCCGCGAAAACTCAGGGACAGTTACCATGCGAACTCAGCCGGTGAGGGGCGGCAGCGCCAGTTGGGAGTCCTAATCAGTGGTCAGCCGCACTGCTATATCGTCCTCGAAGGGTGGGAGCGCTACCGTCAGCCAGTCGTCGTCTCTCGACACGGTCTTCACCGTCGACACGTCGCCCGTCCTCGTGTCGATGAACTCGGCTGTCCAGGTCTCGGCCGGGCCCAGGACGCGCACGCGTAGCTCGGCACGGTCGATCTGCTTCACCGGCCACTCGGGGGCCACGCAGTCGGCGTCCCGGAACCAGGCGAGCACGGCATGCTCATGCCCCAGCGCCGCGCCAAAGAGGCCCTCGCTCGCCTCGACCTCCAGCGGCGCCATGTCGGCGAAGTCGATGCCCTCCACAGACCGGGCTACCGGCACCGACGCGTTCTTGTACGCAGTGCGGATGTCGAGGCGGTCGTATTGGTCGTAGCCATCCTCCCACCACAGCATCCGACCGTTCATCGCGCCCGAAACCATCGCCGCCCAGATGGCGTGCTTGATGCCAATATGCGCGCGCGGCGCCGTGGTGAGCGGGTTCCCCGGCGGCGCGGCCGACAGCCCGCACTCGCCGATCATGACGGGCTTTTCGTACCGGGACCGGAGCGCTCGGACGGCCCGAATGATCCGAGCGTCCAGGTCGGCGTGATATGGATGCACCTGGAGGATGTCGACGATCTCGGCCACGCCGTCCATCATCGATGAGCCGCCGCGCCAGGCCCTCGCCCCGGCCAGCGAGGCGGTGATCGGGCGCTGGTGGGGGTCTGCCTGTCTGATCACCTCGGCCGCCCGCGCCACAAACTCAACGGCTGGCGCGTCGGTCGCGCCGGTGACGAGGTTTGGCTCGGAGAAGACCTCCCACCCGAGGATGTTCGTCCGCGGGGACCACCTCTCGACGAGCCTTGCCAACCAGTTGAGCCACTGTCGCCGGCACTCGGTATCGCGCAGGAGTTCCGTCGGGCTCGCCGCCGGCCCGCCAAGTTCGGGGCCATAGGGATTCTTGTGCCAGGCGTGCCATGGCTCGTCCCCGCTGCCGTCATTCCAGTCGGCCCAGACGCCGAAGACAGGCAGCACCAGGATCTCGCGTTCTTCGGCCAGGTCGAACACGCTCTCCCACTTCGCCGCCCATTGCTCGTCAATCTCGCCCCGCGCGACCCCCATGCCAAAGCCCGTGGTGAGTTGGACTCGGACGATGCGCTCGCCCGATCCTTGAGCCCAGTCGAGAAGTGGCTCGAACTGGGCGACCTGCCAGCCTGTCGGGTTTTTTCCGAGGAGGAACGTCTGGCGGTCACCGATGCGGAAGTAGAACTCGCCGGGGTGCAAGGTTGCCACCGGGGGCCCTTGCGCATGGGCTACGGCGCCCAGTGCCGCAGCTAACGTCGCCGCGTGGATCACGCGCGAGGCGGGCAGGGAGATTGGGAGCATGGGAGGAGGCTTCTCGGGTGTGGGACGGGAGGCCTTCAGAGGGGGAGTGGTAGGGCTAGATAGGGCGAAAACTCAGGGACAGTTACTATGTTTCGCGACCTTGCGGCTGGGGACGCGCAAGACCGCAGGAGACGAGAGTGGGCGTTCTAGTGTCAGACACCCGTTCTGCAGACGGCGGCAAAACAAGTGTCCGACAC
>CAZKUN010000478.1:0-889 GCA_964555935.1 uncultured Armatimonadia bacterium
CAGCTGACTGCTCAGCCAACGCCGGGGCGCCCAGTTCCATATGGGCAATCCCGGCTTGAACTGCTTCTTACCCTTGTCGTTCTTGAGGATCAGCTCTGGCTTGCCATTGGCGTCCAGGCCCAGGGCCGCTCGGACCGCGAGGTTCTGGTCCAGGAGCTGGATGTTCGGCGATCCATCGGCTTCCAGGCCGATCAGCGCGCGATAGGTGCCATTGCTGTCGATCATGGCAATGGAGAGACTGCCGTCGGGTGCGATCGTCAGCCCCAAGCGCGTGTTCGTGTCGGGGCCGAGTAGATCAAGCTGCGGGTTGCCGTCCTCCTGCAATCCCAGAACAGCGCGCGGGCGCTGGCTCGTGTCCCAGAGAGCTAGCTCGGGCTGGCCGAAAGCGTTCATCCGCAAGGCGCCGCGCGGGCAATTCTGGTTGTCGACGAGGCGGAATTCGTTGGCCTCGATGACGTTGAGATTCACCGGGGCCGGCGGCGGGCATCCGCAGGTCGCCGGGTGATTCGGGCCCAAGCGACACGCGCGCGTGCGCAAGGAGGGGAACATGCAGCGATACCGGTTTGTGATCTCTGGCGGCGGGAGCGCGGGCAGGCACGTCGGCTCCATCCTGGATGCCCACGAGCATGGGGAAGTCGTGGGGATCGCCGAGCCCCGACGGGAGCAGTGGGACGAGATCAGCGCGCAGTTCCCGGGGGCTGAGATTCAGCCCGACTTCGACGCGCTGCTCGGGCGCATAGAGGCGGATGCCGCGGTGATCGCCTCGCCCGATCATCTCCACGCAGAGCAGGCCTCGGCCGCGATGGCCCGTGGGTGGCACGTCCTCATTGAGAAGCCGCTGACCACAACCGTCGCGGACGCGCGGCGGATCATCTCCGAGCAGGAGGCG
>CAZKUN010000478.1:899-3394 GCA_964555935.1 uncultured Armatimonadia bacterium
CATGGTCGACCACACGCTCCGCTACGTGCCGCCGTGGAGCGAGATGTCCCAGGCGGCCCGCCGAGGCGAGGTGGGGCGCATCTTCTACATCGAGGGCAGCTACGTCCACGATATGTGGGCACATTACTCGCAGGACGGGGAACACCACACGCCGTGGCGCACCGACCCCATCGATCCGCAGAACATCCTGCTGGGCGGGGGTTGCCACCCGATCGATTTGATCCTGAACACGGTCGCGTCGGAAGTGGTCGAGGTCCACGCCTTCAGCAACAAGCTCTCAATCCCCGAGTTTCCGGCTGACGACTGCTACATCGTCACCTTCCGATTCGCGGACGATACACTGGCGAAGGTGCTGATAACGAGCGGTTGTTCAGGCCATGGTATGGGCGAGGGCTTCCTGGCTGTCTACGGCACTGAGGCGACGCTGTGGCAGGGCCAGAAGATCCGGCGCGGATCAGAACCGGAGCCCGTGGAGGAGGCCGAGGAAGACACGGTGGTGGGGGGCCATGGTTGGGGTGGGTCGGTGCGTGATTTCGTGGCCCTGCTGTCGGGCGAGATCGAGAATCCCGTTCCGCTGCAAGCCGGGGCGCGCGTCGTGGCGGTGTGTGAGGCGGCGCTCAAGAGCATCGAGACGCGCCAGCCCCAACGACCGGAATGGTTCTGAGCACGTGGGCCACGCTGATGATGCTCAGGCGTCCCACGCCGGTTGCCCGGGCTTCTCGTCGCCTTTCTCGGGCCCGGGGCCCGCGTGAGGCGGCAGGCCGTCAGCGGGCTCAGTGCTCAACCGATCCCAGTTGTCGGAGCGATGCTTGATTGCATCGACCCAACGGGCATTGAGCTGATCCCGTTCGAGTTGACCGTCGGGATCCGGAAGCGTGAAGGTGTACGAGTAGAGCTTGGCCTTCTTGATGTAGAACTTGACCAGCACGCCTCCCCGGTACTCGCCGGCGAGGTCCCACGGATGGCGGCCGTTCTTCCACCGCAACTCCTGGCGCTTGCCGCTAGTCGTGACGGGAATGCAGTCCTCGCGACCGTAGCCCGGTAGCACCTCGCCATACGGGGTGACAAGTTCAGCTTCGATGGAGCCGCCCGCCGCGTCCGCGTTCACGAAGACCTCGTGCGGCGGCCCCCATGGCTTGCACAAGAAATGGCCCTCTTCCGTGCCGGCGTCGAGGGACACCCAGTGGTCCTCCGGCATCTTGGCGAGCATCCCGCAGGCGACATCGCGGACGGATGGGTCCCGCTCGTACTCCTCAAGCACGTGCCACCAACTGTGCAGCTGCGTCGTCGCCGTGTAGTAGATCCAGGTCTCGCCATCGATAACGAACGGGTTGAGCGCCGGGTAGATGGCCGCCCAATCGGGAGCGCCCGGCTCCCCATAGGGCACCACGGGCGACCGGTCCGCGGGCCGCTGCCAGCTTCGCGCGTCGCGGCTATGCACGAGCTGGATGTCAAGATGACCCATGTGGTCGTCCGGGTAGGTGGGCGACTTGTGGTAGCTCTCATACGACTCGGAGTCGGCGTGGGTGTACATCGTGTTGAGCATCGCGAAGTAGAAACCCTCATAGCGGAAGGGCGCCATGTAGTAGACGTTGTGCATCCCGGGTGGATCGAGTTCATCCCCCGGCACCACCACGCGGCCCTTGTCCTCCCAGTTGACGAGGTCGTAGCTCTCGTACTGCGAGATGTCTCGCGGCAGGTTCGGAACGCGCCGGGTCAGGAGGATGTACTTGCGCCGGTCGGGGTCGTACAGGAGGGAGAAGCAGTCGTCGCTGATCCCGCGGATGACCGGATTCACATGGGGCGGGCGCAGCCAACTGCTCCCGTCGTGAGAGTACGCCAGCGACAGTGGCGAGTGGAACCCGGCCCAAGTGGTTTCTCTCCCCAGCGCCGCGAAGATCATCTTGTATCGCCGGGCGGGGATGTCGGTCGCGTCCTTGATGATCGAAGCCGAGAAGGACCCCATCTCAGGGACCACGTAGTTGTTCTCCTTGGAACCGTTCACCTCAAGCAATCCGAGGTTGGGCTTGTCCCAGTGGATTCCATCGGTGCTTGTGGCATACGCCAACTTGCGCGAGCCGTCCGAGAGCTGCCCCTCGTAGCGCATCACGCCGTACCACATCTTGAAGACGCGCTCTTCCTCGTCGTACATCACGTTCATCCCGTTGAACATCTCGTTGTCTTGGTCCCACGGCGCGTCCATGCGGATCACCGGCTCGGGATGCTTGACGGCCTCGTTCACGACGCGGTCGAGGTTGCTGACCTCGAGGAGATCGGCGTTGTCAATTACCAGGAACTTGTAGGCGCAGACATTGGCCATGCTATCGCTCCTTCTTCTCGGATCCGCTAGTGACTCGCAGGTCTGTCGGCGACCCTTGATTTGGGCCTGGGGGACGCGCGCACCTTCGTTGGCGCCGGCCGGAATGCCGTGGGCCGCACCGCGCCGGAGGGATCGGCGGACGGTCGAGCGAAGTCAGAGGACCTGAAGCCCGGCG
>CAZKUN010000479.1:0-3380 GCA_964555935.1 uncultured Armatimonadia bacterium
CAGTTCTGGCGCGTACCGTTCCTGGGCTGGCGACCACCCGACAGCCCTTGCCCCCGCGCGTGGCCCCGCTTGACGGCCGCATCTCGATACATATAATCGGTCTGAACAGGAGGGTATACGACGTCATAACGGAATAATAGTGTTTATAAGGTAGATGTCATCCGTTTTTCCTTGGGGGCCTCCATGAGGATGTCTTTCCGTGGTCTTATGGGCTTGCGCGGCTTGGTGATGCGCCGATGGACGGGCACGGGGGGCGATGCGAGGTCGGCCCGGCGCTCTGCGTGGAAGGTAGCAGCAGGCATCTTCCTGGGGACGTTCACACTGTTGGCGAGTAACAAGGTCAGCGTCGCCCTCAACAACTGGGAGTTCGCACGGGAGAAAGCGCTGACCTATACGCAGGCGGCGGCGACCGCTGGGTACCGGAGGGGCCTCGATGCCAAGGCACGAGAGCAGTCGCTTCGACTAATGGCGGCCGGGAAGTCGTCAAGCGAGGCCGCGAGGGTCGTGCAGTGGGGCGAGGAACTGGCCAATGCGCCACCCGTGAAGTGGGTGCGCGACCTGCAAGGAGCGAGAATCAGCGCTGGACACGCCGCTGACCCAGGTGGCCTCGCTCGGGTCAGACACATGACGTCATTGCTTGTGGACGATAGCGTTTGGCGTCCGGACCTGACAGACCACACCGACCGCCACGCCCGCTGTCGGCTCCTGTTGACGCGGGCCGATCTCGACTTACACACCGGGAGCCCAATAGGGTGCCGGGACCGCGCGAGCGAGTGTATCGCCGATCTGGACAGGGGAGCTGAATCCGGCGACGATTGCGTGGAGGACCTCATGTGGAGGTCTCTCGCACATATGTACCGCGCTTCGGCGCGAATCGCCTTGAGCCCCGCAGATGTCGTCGTGCGCGGCGGCCACGACCTCAGTCTCACGCAGGCCGCGGGCGGAGACCTCGTACTGGCGCTGCGTGCGGCTGTCCAAGCGAACGACGGCCCCCTCAAGCAGGCCGTGCTAGTCCATCGTGCTCTGGCTCTCGCCGACGCAGGGCACTACCACTCCGCGCGGGAGGGCGCCGAGAAGGCTATCAAGGCCATCCGGGCGTCGATCAACGCTCTGATCGAGAAGGGCGGGCAGACCAGCTCGCCTCGTTGCCCGGAGCGCGATCCGGAGAGTGCTGACGAGTTAAGGGGTACGCGCGAGTGGCAGGCGTACTCGGCCCTCTTGCGGCAAGCGACCATTCTCCGCGTCAGGTGCCTCCTCTCGCAGGACACGTTCCTGCTCTCAGTGCCAACCGATCTCGACTACCTACGGGCATCTGCGGCCAATGCGGACGATGCTTGCCAGCTGGCTGAGATCGCATATCTGCAGGGGTGCGTAGCGCAGAAGTGCGGTCGAGCTGCGGAAGCCGCGGAGTGCTACCACAGGGCGCTCAGCACGTTGCGCCCCGTCAACGACTGGGGTGCGTGCGGCCCCATCCTGAATATGCGTACACAACTCAACATCAGTCTGGCAACCAGCCGGACCGTGGGACCCTACCAGGCATGGCGTGCGTGGCGTGACGCGAGGGCCGACATCGCCACGCTGCGGCACTGGGGCGAGGATGGGCCATACTACTGGTATAAGGGCATGGCTGCGCACCTCAGCGGATCGATCCACTCGAAACGCGGCATGCCGGACCGAGCAATCAAGGAGTTGACGGATGCTGTCGACGTGCTCAACTCTCCCAGTGTGTCGAGGCAGGATTGGGTGAGTTACTCCCGGTACCTCCTCGCGAAGGCGTTCTTGGCTAAGGCCGAGGTTGATCGCTCGTCGGAAGCTGCCAAAGAGCACAAGGACAAAGCGCTGGCGCAGTATGAGGGAGCTCTGCTCGCCGCTATCGCCACGAAGGCACAGCGTGGCCGCGAGGGCACCACTCACATCATGCGCACTCGTTGGGGTCTAGCCATGCTGTACGAAGAGGCAGAATGCCGGGGGAAGGCGCTGTGGGAGTACGACCACATTCTAGGAGGTTACAAGCTGCTGACCACTGACCCTAGTACGAGCGATCTCATCGACAGTCCCGAACTACATAGCCGTCCGAACGAGGGCTACTTGAGGGCGAAGCAGGCTGCTGCCCGTCTGAGGAAAGATGGAGTCAGCCCGGTTAAACCCGAGTACCTGGAGCCACGGTAAGGGTCGGTGTCTCGATCCGCCGACGCGTCGCTTCTCTGATCTGTGGCGGCCCGTCGGAGCGGAGGCCCGCTTGCCATCGTGCGGGTGGAGCGTCGCCCGTGCCCTCGGGGCGGGGGCCTACGACTACGGGCTGTCCGAAGCACCCACCAGACAGATCACTCCCGACCCGGCGTCGCAAGCGCCGGGTCGTTTCAGTTCTGGCGCTTGCCGTTCAGGGACATAGCGGTGTAACATGCTCCCGCCTGCATTACCGGCGGGGAGACTGGGCGCATGTCACCGGACATCCTGAAACTGATCGTCTGCGGTGACGCTAATCGGCGGGCTGGTCCCTCTCACGCGCCAGTGGCGCGAGCAACACCTCGGCCTGCTGACGTCGTTCGCCGGAGGGATTCTCCTCGGCGCCGCGTTCCTCCACATGATCCCCGAAGCGGCGGCCCACGCGCCGAAAGTGACCGGCCTCGCGGCGCTCATCGGGCTGCTGTTCATGTTCTTCCTCGAGCGCACCGTGGCCGTCCATTTCTGCGAGCACGATCACGACAAGTGCGACCACTTCCAGGTGATGGGTTTCTCGTTCTACATCGGCCTCACGCTGCACAGCGTCATCGATGGCATCGTGCTGGGTAGCGGCGCGCTGATGCCGGCTCTGGGGCTGATCGTGTTCGTGGCGATCGTGGCTCACAAGCTGCCGGCGGTCTTCTCGATGTCGAGTATCCTCGTGGCCGGTGGGTTCCGGCAGAAGCGCGTGCTGCGGTTCATCGGCATCCTGTCGCTCGCGACGCCGGCGGGCGCGTTCCTGGCCTACTTCGGACTGCGAGGGCTCGACCCAGGCGTCTGGCACTTCGCTGTCGCGCTCAGCGCGGGGACATTCCTGTACGTCGCGGTGAGTGATGTCCTCCCCCACGCGCAGTGGCAAGGCAAGGCCGCGATCCGCAACGGGATCGCGCTGGCGCTCGGGCTGTTCATCATGTATGCCGCAGGCACTCTCGCCCACCCCCACACAGACGATCTCCCCCACGAGACGCATGTCGAGGAAATCCACAACCACTAGCACCCGCGAAAAACCGGGACAGGAACCATTTTCCCTGCCGTTGGGAAACATGGTTCCTGTCCCTGAGTTTTCGCCCTGTCCGACCCCTCCCACCCTCGCCTCTTTCCAATCCCCGTAGGAGGGGTTGCAACCCCGACGCGGTCGCCGTCCCTCGCCTCCCTCC
>CAZKUN010000480.1:0-3350 GCA_964555935.1 uncultured Armatimonadia bacterium
ACCCAGATACTAACACTGAACCTGGACTCGCTTTAGGGGGTAAGGCCAGTTGCGCGAGGATGCCGTGCTGGTGGATCCCGACGGGACGACGGCGGCCCAACTGGAACGAGCAGAGATAGCCGTGCCGCCGGTCGCGAGCCTCGATGACGTCGCTCCGGGGTCGGTGGCTGTCATCGGGCGTGGCGCACCCGAGTCCGCTGCGGACTGGGAGCGCCTCGAGCGGCTCGTTGAGGATGGGGCGCGCGCGCTAGCGCTGCGACCGGAGAAGATGCCCGAGATGTGGTGCGGCGTGGATTGGCGGCTGGCAGCCGAGCCGAACAACTACGCTTTCCCTTTCATGCCGGAGGGGGGCAGCCGCAGTTCACTGGGGCAACGGCAGGTGAGGCGAGCACATACGCCTTTCGCCGCGCACCCGATCACCCGATCCTGCGCGACCTGACCGACGAGGACTTGCGCTGCTGGCACGGGGACTCAGGCTTCGAGATGCCGGAGATCGCGGGCGGCATCCGGTGGCCGGGGGAGAACGTGGTGGCGCTGGGCAACCTCTGCAAGCCCCAGCAAGGGCAGTTCCGGTGTCTTGTCGACGCGGGCTATCAGAAGGGCATGAACGCGGCTCTGTTGGTGGAAGTGCCGTTTGGCAAAGGCACAGCTCTGGTGACATCGCTGCTGCTGGCCGAGAAGTCGGCGGACGATCCGGCGGCCGCGACGCTCTTGGACCGCTCTCTGGTCTACCTGTCCTCGCTCAACCCAAGGGAAAGCGGCTCAATCGTCCCGCTCTCGCCGTGTCCCGGTCTCGCCGCGCGTGGGTTTGCCATGGCTGGCCCCGGGGCCGCCCTCACGCCCTCCACGGTGGCAGCCATCGAGGCCCCGCGCGCGGACTGGAGCCGCGTCCGAGATCGTCGGGAGGAGATAGTGCAGCACGCGACGGCTGGCGCGACGCTGTACGTGCATGACCTGACGCCTGAGACCGCGCCCCAACTCGGGGCACTCACGGGGCTTGAAATCGAGTGCCGACCCGTCCAGCCCGCCCCAAGGTGGTGGCTCGATCCGTCGGCGATCGGCTGCCCCAAGACGGGACACCCGCTCACCTCGGGACTGGGGAGCTTCGATCTGAACTAGACGGTCTTCGTTGTCCTGATCGCCGGCCAGATGGAGCTGCCCGACCGGCTCGTGCTGAACTCAGTCCACTGCAAGGCGCCAGGGGCCGAGGAACTGACCGAATCACCGGTGCCGGGGGTCTGTGCTCTCTTGCGCGTTCCACTCGGACGAGGGCAGGTGGTCGTGGACCAGGTGCTGTGGGACACAACGCAGGAGTGCCGGGAGTACATGTCACGCGCTGATGTGGGCTTTGGCCCAGCGCCGGGCCGGCGGGACGTCGCAGTCACGAACGAGGCCAACAGCGCGAAGGCGAACCGCTACATCGCGACGCTGATGACCAACCTGCTCTCGCCGCCGCGATCGGATGGCGCGTAGAGTGGCTGACGGCGTCCATGCATAGCCCCGCCTGGCAGGTCCACCAGCCGGCGCGGCCTTGCGGACCTCGGAGCTGACAGCGCGTGGCGTCGACACCGGCGAGTGTCCGCCGCTCGTGCAGCGGAGAGGAAGAGAACAGGGGTAAGTGCGAGGAAGGCCGGTGCTGTAGGTGTCTACAGACGCGCCACGCCCCGGGAGGAGTTGGTTACTCGTGACAGGTGAGTGCCGGGCGGTCATGGTTCTGGCGGCCCTGATGCTGGCGGCGTCGGCGACCGCCAAGGATGGGCGGACGCTGACCGATGCGGCGTGGCTGGCGGAGTTTCGGGCGGCTCGCGATGCGGGAGAGGACTGGGCGGTCGAGGAGGGCGAGAGGCTGCGCGAATCGTGCAAGTTCTGGATGGACAAGGACGACCAGTTCATCTGGGACTGGGTGCCCGGCGTCGACGAGCCCCGACTGGCCACGCTGGGCGAGGCGGACCCGCAGTCGCCGCGCCTCGCGGAGATCACTTCTGTGACCCACGCGTTTCCCATCGTCCCCCTCCGGCGCATCCACGCCGACATCGGCTGGTGTCAGAGGGTGCCTGCCGCCATTGCTCGCCGGGAGGTACTCGTCCGCGCCGGTTTCCGGCCTTTCATCCCGCACCTCGCCGTCGAGGTCGCGCGCGACATCGGGGTAGCTTCCCTCGGCTGCGTCTATGGCCGGGCTGGCCTCAGCGAGTCTCCAGACGCCGTCCGCGGACCGCACAAGCTTGGGGTCGACCCACCTGACGGCCGACTCGGGCGCCGTCATTCCCAGCTCCGCCGATGCGTGGTACATGATGTTCCCCTGCCAGACCAGGTTCTCCGGCTCCGAGCGAAACATCACCAGCACGTCCTCCGATCCGACGGGCGTGTAGCCCACCACGATGTTGTTCGCGATGACCGAGTCCTTCACGGGGAGTTGGCCGGTTCCGTTGATCTTGCCGATGTCGAGCGTGTTGCCGATGCAGTTGACGAATGTGTTGTGGGCGATCAGCGCCTGCCGGACCTGGTGGTAGCTCGCGGTGTAGGTCCCTGGCTCGGTGTCCCCGTTCATCAGGACCAGAGGCCAGTAGAACCCCGTGCCCGTCAGTCCGCCGAAGTAGTTGTTGATGATCTTGTGACCCTCGCCGATGACCCGCACCCCACCAACGCCCCTCTTCCCGTTGTTGCACAGGAAGAAGCACTCCTCCACCGTGTTCCGGTTACCATGGCGCAATACCAAGGAGCCCTGGCAGTCGATGAACGTGTTGCGTCTGAGCCTGTTATCGGAGCACTTGACGGAGATGACCTCAGCGTCCCCATCGCAGTGCTCGAACAGGTTCTCCTCCACCGTTGTGAAGCCACTGGACGCGAACATCCTGCTCCAGCCTAGGCGGATGGTCTCAAGTCCGTTTTCCTCGTGCCGCGGGCCGATGTTGCGGAAGTGGTTGTGATCGATCCGGTCGTGCTGGCTCACCTGGAGTTCCGGCTCTTCGCTCCCCTCGATGGTGATGCAGTTCCCGAGCTCGCGCTTCCCTTCGAAGAGGTTGTGATCGACGCGATTCAGTCGGCTGCCGTCGCCATCGATGAACACCCACCAGCTCTTCGAGTCGCTTGGGCCCAGCCGGAAGTGGTTGCGGGTGATGCGAACATGCTCGCATCCGCGGGCCCGGATCGCATGTTTGCCGGTGTGGGCGAACGTGAGGCCTTCGACGGTCACATGCGCCGCTGAAACAAGCCAGATCCCCTCGAACGCGCCTGTGAGCACGGTCCTTCCCCGGTGTCTGGCGCGGATGATTATCGGCTCGGCCGCCGTGCCCTTGGCGGACAGCTCCAATCGGCTGGCGAGACTGTACTCGCCATCAGCCACCTCGATG
>CAZKUN010000481.1:0-3341 GCA_964555935.1 uncultured Armatimonadia bacterium
GTCTCCAGACCCGATAGAGACCTCCCCGAGACTGCCGTCGAGCGGGTCTGGAGACCCGCTGGCACGGGAACTGCGATTACTAGCCCTCCATCGCCTCTTGTAGCTCCAGAATCAGTTCCGCAATTCCGCGACGGGCCTCGGTAAGCAAGCGCGTTTCGAAGCCTGCTCCGTGAAGAATGTTCGCCCAGGGGATCTCTTCGATGGTGCTCGAGAGGCGGGTCTCGGTCTCGTCAGCGGCGTCAGTGAAACCGGCGGCGCGAGCCTCGGCGATGAGCGATTCGAGCGCGTGGATATACGAGTAGTCGTTCACGCCCTCGCGCAGCGACTCCCATGCGATAGTCGGGATGGCGCCCTGGTAGGTGCTCCAGTCATCAGCTGTCAGGAAGTGAGGGTAGACGGTCGCTTGCTCTTTCGGCTCAGCGCCGTTGGCGATCGATCCGTCGAAATCGTTGAACACGTCCTCGTGCGGTCGGCAGAAGGTCCACGTCACCCCTGCCTTGGCGCCGGTCTTGTAGAACATGAACCCCGCGCCATAGCGGTTGTGGAACATGAAGCCCTCTTGCGGGTACGGGTTCACGTAACAACCCGTGCCATACCACCAGAACTCGGCGCCGTTCTTCTCGCATCCCTCGCGCGCCAGCAGAGCGGCCTCGGCGTTGCTCACCAGCGGCGCCACGAAGCATGGCGCGGTCAGCCACTTCGCCGCGACGTCGAGGAAGCTCGGGTTGTAGAAGGTCGCGTACGTCTCCGCGCCGCCACGACGCCACGCCTGGTAGTCCTGTATGGCATACGTGTTGTCGCCATGCGGCTCGTCAACGCCGTAGAAGTACCACTTGCCCGGCGCGTCCTTCGTGGCCTCAACCGCAGCCCGCGCGACGGCCTCGACACCGGCCGACACCTCCTCGGGCCAGTCGCCATCCTTGAGGTTGCGGTCCATCCCCAGGGCGTCGCGCACTCTCTCCGGCCACCCGCCGAGGGCGCACACGTGCGGCCCGGGCAGACCCGCCTCGTTGCACATCTCCGCCAACTCATTGAAGGGCGTGGCGTCGAACTCCACGCGACCGGACGCGATCTCGGAGAGGTCCGCGGTCCCGAGGGGCATCTCGACGAGGCCCGTCATCCCGTGACGGGCGAAGTCGCGGAGTTCGGCCATGACTTGCTCGTCACTCATTGTCCGGAACCGGCCAGTGTCGGCGTAAAGAGGCCACCAGCGGTCATCGGGGAGTTCGAGGGTGAAGGGGAACACTCGGATCGCCAGCGGCAGCTTCAGAGCCGGTCGGCCCTCGGCCTTGACGCGCGCGATTCCTCGATAGATGCCCGGCTTCGCGTTGGGCTTGGCGGTGAGTGTCAGCCAGAAGGCGGCTGTCTCGCCCTCGGCGATATCGAAGGGCACGTCCGCGAGCACCCCGCGCTGCGTGGGCACCGTCTTCATGCCCTCGGCGCAGGGGAGGAGGAGTTCAGGCGTGATGTACCACTCGCGCGAGCGCCACCCGGTTCGCTGCGGCCAGAAGTGCTCGTGGCGGATGTCGACGGAGACCGGGGCGTTGCGCGTGGCGACGGTCAACTCGAGCCCCTCGAGCGAATCGAGCGCGCTGACGCCAATCCACGCGGCGGTCTCCTCGCCCGGCGTGAGCGAGGCGGTCAGAGTCTCGACGTGCTCCTCGGCTTTCGGAATGCGGTCGGGCTTGTAGTCGCCGGGGTCGCTCGTGACGTAGGCCAACATGCCCGCGTTTGCCTCCGCCTTGGTGGGCTGGGGCGGCTGCCAATCCTGCGCGGGCACGGCGCGCTTGGTGAATGGATCGCCGGGGTCGACGCGGTCATACGTCACGCCGCCGATATCGACCGGTCCTTGAGCGAGGCACGCGTGCGGTGCGGTGAGGAGCGCGAGCAAGAACATGGGTCAGGCCCCCATCTTAGGTTGTGCATTGTCTGATGGGGGCCTGTTCAAGATGATCCGTGGAGGCACCTGCGGGCAGGTGCGCAAGGGAGGCGCGTCCGTCGCCGCGAACGATGTCTTGTTACGGGCGTCTATCTGATGGGAGCATTCCGCCCGCGGGAGGCTGAGATGAGATTACCGATCGTCGCGATGGTCGCGCTGATGGCCGCGCCGTGCTTCGCGCAGCAGACACCGGAGCAGCAGAGCGAGGGGTTCTTCAAACGATTCGATGCGAACGAGGACGGCAAGCTGTCGCTCGATGAATTCCCCGAGCGTGGCAAGCAGATATTCCCCCGGATCGACGCCGACAAGGACGGCTTCGTCACGCCGCAGGAGGACTTGGACTTCCGCAAAGCGCGCGCCGCGCAGCGCGGCAATCGTCCGCAAGGAGGTCGACCACCCGTGCCGACACCCACCCATGCCAATGTGTCATATGGCCCGCATGAGCGCAACGTGCTGGACTACTGGAGCGGCGACACGGACGATCCGGCGCCGGTGCTCGTGTTCTTCCATGGCGGGGGGTTCCGCAACGGCGACAAGGCAGGGGTGAATCAGCAACTCCTCGGGTGGTGCAAGGAGGCGGGAATTGCCTGCGGGGCCGCCAACTACCGTCTGACCGGCACGGATCCGTATCCGGCCGCCATGCACGACAGCGCGAGAGCGATCCAATTCATCCGGAGCAAGGCCGAGGAATGGAACATCGATGCCTCGCGGATCGCCTGCTACGGCGGATCGGCCGGCGCGGGGATCTCGCTATGGCTCGGCATGCACGACGACCTTGCCGACGCCGAGAGCGATGACCCGATCTCCCAGCAGTCAACGCGCCTGAGCTGCGCGATCGGACTGCAGGCGCAGTGCACGTACGACCCGCGGGTCATCAAGAAGATCGTGCCCGGCAATGCCTACGACAATGGCGCGCTGAAGCCGTTCTTCGGAGTGCCGCTGGAGTGGAACTGGGACACCGATGAGATCAGCGACGAGCTGTCGGCGCTTCTGGATGATGCATCGCCGATCTTCCACTTGACCGATGACGACTGCCCTGTGTTCGTCTACCACCGCTCGCGACAGGACGTCCCGGGCGACATCCACAACGCCAACTTCGGCCGCCACCTCAAGAATGCGATGGATGAGATTGGCATCGAATGCACCCACAAAATGGACACCGACTACGAAGCGCCTAACGGCCACTTCGCCGATGTCTTCGAGTTCGTCAAACGACACTTTGGGATGGATGGCGATGGGTAGAGTAGCCGTGTAGGAGCGACTTCGTTGTCCACTGTAGGAGGGGTTTCAACCCCGACGCCGTGGCCTCACGCGAACGACCTGTCGGGGTTGAGACCCCTCCTACAGTGACAGCTGAGAACACAGCCAGGAGATCGCAAACATGACGCAGTGGACCGTCCTC
>CAZKUN010000482.1:0-3278 GCA_964555935.1 uncultured Armatimonadia bacterium
CATCCATCGCCAGCACGTCGGCGATGCTCTCGCCCTTGTACTCGATTTGCAGCGTCTCCTGGTTGAAGCGCGCGCTCTGGCACACCTCACACTCCACCCACACGTCGGCGAGGAAATCCATCTCCAGTTTCACCGCGCCGTGCCCCTCGCACGCCTCGCATCGCCCGCCACGCACGTTGAAGCTGAACCGCCCAGGCTTGTACCCGCGCGCGCGCGATTCGGGCAGCTGGGCGAAGAGATTGCGGATGTGGGTGAACAGGCCGACGTATGTCGCCGGGTTTGAGCGCGGCGTCCGGCCGATGGGCGACTGATCGATGTCGATGACCTTGTCCAGGTGCTCGAGGCCGTTGATGGTGTCATGGTCGCCCGGCTCCGTGTGGGCACCGTTGAGGTCCCGCGCCAGCGCCTCGCGGATGATGTCACCCACGAGCGACGACTTGCCCGAGCCGGAGACCCCCGTGATGCACGTGAACAAGCCCAGGGGGATTGAGACATCGAGGCCCTTGAGGTTGTTCTGCCTTGCGCCGATGACTTCCAGCCAGTTCCCGTTCTCGGGCCTGCGATGCTTTGGCACGGGGATCTTCAGATCGCGCCGCAAGTAGCGCCCGGTGACGGATCTCGGCTCCTGGGCTATTTCGTGAGCCGATCCCGTGGCGACGACCTCGCCGCCCCGAACGCCCGCGCCAGGGCCGAAATCGACCACCATGTCAGCCGCCAGCATCGTGTCCTCATCGTGCTCGACGACCACGACGGTATTGCCCATGTCACGCAGGTTTTCGAGTGTCCGGAGCAGCCGCGCGTTGTCGCGGTTGTGCAGGCCGATCGACGGCTCGTCGAGGATGTAGAGCACGCCGACGAGGCCGCTGCCGATCTGGCTCGCTAGTCGAATGCGCTGCGATTCGCCGCCCGCGAGGGTCGGCGCCGTGCGGTTCAGCGTCAGGTAGTGCAACCCGACATCGAGGAGGAAGCCCAGCCTGGCGCGGATCTCCTTGAGCGCGTCCTCAGAGATCAACTGATGCTCGCGCGATAGCTCAAGCCCATTGAAGAAGTCGAGCAGGTCGCCGATCGATAGCGAGCACAGCTCGGCGATGGACTTGCCCCCCAGCGTCACTGCCAGGCTCTCGCGCCGCAAGCGCCCGCCATCGCATTCGGGGCACGTCCCGGCCGCCATTAGCGCTTCGAACTTCTTCCTGCGGTGCGGTGACTTCGACTCGTGGTAGCGCCGATCCAGGTCCGGGATGATCCCATGCCAGCGACCCTTGTGCTTGTACTCCCAATCGTGTCGCGGGTGCTTGAAGTGGAATTGGATGCGCGTGTCGCCGGCGCCGTAGAGCAGCACCTTGCGCTGGCGCTTCGTGAGCTTGCTCCACGGGGTGTCGAGCTTGAACTTGTATCGTTTCGCGACGCCCTCATAGAAATGCCTTCGCCACCCGTTCTGTAGCGATGGCAGCATCAACACGGCGTCCTCGTCGAGGCTGAGCGTCTTGTTCGGCACGAGGAGGTCGGGCCGGATCTCGGTCTGCGTTCCGAGGCCTTGGCACTTCTCGCACATGCCCACGGGAGCGTTGAATGAGAAACTCGCGTGGCTCGGCGGGCTGAAACTGATTCCGCAATCCGGGCAGGCATATTCGCTCGACAGCGACAGCTCGCCCGTCTTCCCATCCAGCTCCCATTCGGCAATCACCGCGTTCTCGCCTAGCTCCAGCGCCTGGTCGACCGCCTCTGCGAGTCGCGCGCGCGAGGCGGGGGAGAAGCCGGCTTTGCCGATGACGCCTCTGTCTGTCACGATCTCCACGTCGTGGCGTCGGTAGCGGTCAAGCTCCATGACGTCGGTCAGCGATACGTGCTCGCCGTCGACGCGCGCGCGGATGAAGCCCAGTTTGCGCATGTCCTCGAACAGGTCCCGGAACTCGCCCTTGCGCTTCACCGCGACCGGCGCCATGATGTGCACGCGCGCGCCTCTCGGGAGGTTCAGGAATCGGCCGATGATCTCCTCACGGCTTTGCGCGCCGATGGCCACGCCGCAATCCGGGCAGTGAGGCTGGCCGATCGCGGCGTATAGTATCCGCATGTAGTCGTAGACTTCGGTGATGGTGCCGACCGTCGATCTGGGGTTGCGGCCGGCGCCTTTCTGCTCGATAGAGATCGCGGGCGCAAGCCCCTCAATGAGATCGACCTCGGGCTTGCGGAGCTGGCCGAGGAACTGACGCGCGTAGGCCGACAGCGACTCCACGTAGCGCCGTTGGCCCTCCGCGTAGATCGTGTCGAACGCCAGCGATGATTTGCCGGATCCGGACACGCCGGTGAAGCAGATCAGTTGGTTCTTCGGAAGCGAGATGTTGATGCCAACGAGGTTATGCTCGCGGGCGCCGCGCACTTCTAACGTTGGGCGGGGCAATGCGGGCTCCTGGTGGGTGAGTTCAGTTGGCGCAATGGGCATCGTCGAACAAACGTTCGCTATGGTAGCATTCTCTGGCTTGGCTGTCAAACAAACACTCGATGCCGCGGATTCCCGCGCCGCACCTCCTCAGCCCGGGCCGAGGGTGCGGGCGACCGGAGGGCGAGCATGAAGTCGGTCTACCCCATTGGCACAACACTCTATCAGCCCCAGAAGTGTTCCGGCGGCCACACCATTCTTTGGAGCGGACGTCGGGTGGTGTTGATCGACATGAACGGGCGGACGGTCAACGAGTGGCACGCGCGGTCTGACGTCACCGAGGCGTCGGTCGATCGGGCGCGGCTGCTTGGGAATGGCAACGTGCTCGTCCAGCGGGGCGGGATGATGTCCGAAGACGGCGTGCTCGAGGAGATCGCGTGGGATGGCGAGATTGCCTGGCGCTGGATTCCTGAAGGCCAGGTCCCTCACTCGCTCCTGCTCGGACCTCACCACGATGTCTTTCGCAAGCCCGACGGCAACACACTGACGATCTGTCGCGAGGCGGTCCCGGACGAGCACCTCGCTGGCATTCGGGACCCGCGCTTCCAGGGCCAAACGATCTACGGCGATGCCATCGTTGAGGTCAGCCCTGCGGGCGAGGTCGTCTGGCTGTGGCATGCTTACGAGCACCTCGATCTCAACCACGACCGCATTCTCGCGTCGCCCGAGTGGTTCGCGGGGCCGCACAACAGTACCGTCTGCGATTGGACCCATGTCAACACGGTCCAGGCCCTGCCGGAGAACCGCTGGTTTAATGCCGGCGACGAGCGTTTCAGACCCGGCAACGTGCTCATCAGCCCGCGCAACCTCGACACCGTTTATCTCATCGACCGCGAATCAT
>CAZKUN010000483.1:0-3209 GCA_964555935.1 uncultured Armatimonadia bacterium
ATGCCGGACTCGCCGCTATCGTTGTAGAGGAAGAATGAGAGTGACGGAAATGCCTGGAATCCCAGCGAGCAGTCTGCCGGGTAGCGGGTCGTCTGGATGCCGGCGGAGCGATCGCCCTCAAGCCAGTAGGTGACCCCGAAGTTCATCATCTCCTGCACGAGACCGACCTCTGAGTCTGGCGCGGCCATGTGCTCGGCATAGTCAAACGTCGTGTAGCAGCGAACGTCGGCCGCGCGGCGAACCGCGGCGGCGAGGTCGTCGTAGCTGCCGGACACGACGCGGCGTTGGTCATCGAGTTCGAGAGCGCAGATCCACTCTGACACTGGCGTCACTCCTCCACCGACGTGCGGATGAAGTTGATGCCGTCGGCAGTCGCTTCGTCTGTTTGGGCGGGTCCGAAGGCGATGAGGTCAACGCAGTCATCCCACTCCACTCGCAGCGCGTGGTCGGCGACGCGGGTAACGGTGGGCACCGGTTCATCCGGGCGGCGCGGGTAGAGAAAAGCGAGGAAACTCGGCGCGCCGTCGGTCGTGATGTCTGCGCGCAGGCGAGGGTGGTAGACCTCGTTGGCGGTGGCACTCCACTTGGTCTCGTTGAGGTCGGTGGTAAACTCGACATCCTCTGCCGCAAAGAGCACGATCTGCATCGTCCAGCCCGTGTTTTCGTCCACGATCGACGGGTATTCGCCCGTGAGATCGAACGACATCCCGTCGCCGGAGATCATGAAGGCGGTCGCGTTGATGCCCTGCATAAGCCACGTGTAGGCATGCTCTGCGCCGTCCATCGCCACGTCATCGTAGACGACGGCATATGGCCGGGACTTGTCGTGGCAGAAGTAGACATGGCGGTCGAAGCGCTTGAGGGCCGGGTTGTTGTAGAGGTCGCCGGCGCCGCCGCAAGTGTACGTGGCGAGGTCTCCCGGCTGGTAGGCGCTGATGCGGCCTTCGGTCGCGCGCATCTGCTGGCCCTTGCCGTCGATGAGAAGCCCGTTGTGATCCTCAGTCTCCCTGCCGCCGTAGCCGGAATCGCCGGCGAGCGCGCTCTGCCCACGATAGATAGCGAAATGGTTGGCGTCGTACTGCCCATGCCCGACCTCGGGGTTGCCGCCGGAGCAGAATGACAGCAGGCAGTCGTCCTCGCTCCATCCGGACCGCATGGCGACGAGCCCGCGCCGGGAGAAATACTTGCTGAGCGGAAGATCGGCGTCCTCGGGCGTGATGGGATCGGGCCCCATCGCGTTCCATAGGATCGTGTAGTTGAGGAGCGGCTGGGCAGCGTTGCGCCCATCGCCGAACAGGTCCGCTGGATCGTCGAGACGGCCTGTCACGTGGTGCCACAGCCAGGTGAGTTCGGGGCGGTCGTAGAGGGCCGCATAGAGCGGGAAGAAGCACATGTGCGCGTGGAAGAAGGCATCATTGGTGTTGTTGAAATAGTTGCCGCCGGGCAGCGCCTCGTAGAGGTAGTAGTCGGTGACCTTCCGCAGGCGCGGATGCTCGAACAGGTTCTCGCCACCGGCGCGGCGGAGGGCCTCGACGGGGAAGTTGAGGTAGTAAAGACACGCCGACGTGTAGCCGGCCCCCTCAAGCGCGCCGCCATCCACCCCGATGCCGATCTCGAGATACTGTTCGATGCCGTCCATGAACATGTCGAGCCAGGCTTGTTCGGCCTCGTCGTCGCCCGTTTCGCCGAACATGGCGAGGGTCATTAGCGCTCCGGCTGAGTTGCCGATGAGGGCGAAGTTATGGCCCAGGATGCCGGGGTAGTTGTCGCCCTCGGGGAGCTTGGCCATGTAGCCGTAGAGGTAGCTGATGTACGTGCCGGCCATGTAGTCGCGGACTTCGGCGCGCTCGGCATCGGTGAGGTGGTCATAGAGGAGATCGTAGAAGACCGCCAGCGAGCGGCTGGAGTGTCCGGCGTCGAGGGGTTGGGCGAGCCATCCGGTGTACGGCTGTCCGTAGTTTTCGCCCCCAATGCCATCGATGACGCGCTCGCGGATGATGGTCAGGACGATGTTCTTCGCGCCCTCGACGTACTTCTCTTCGCCCGAGAGCACTCCCGCCCAGGCGAGTTCCTCGAAGCACTTGGTGAGCCACGTCGCGCCGCCGCGCGTCGTCCAGTAGTGGTTCTTGCGCTCGGGCCAGTCCACGTAGAGGCCGGAGGCTGGATCGATGAACCCGTCACACTTCTTGAGCATCTGTCGGTAGGCCATGGCCTCGACGCCGGAATCGAGCCGGGCGCGGACGTCGTCGAGTTCAGCGGCCGTGCAAAGCAGTCGCGGATGCGCGGAATTGGTTGTATACAAGGGACCGTCTCCTCTGCCCGATGTCGCGAGCAGGCTGAGCAGGCAGGCGGTGATGATGGGCGATCGTGTCATGGCGGGAGTCCCTTGGTCGGCGCGCAAGGCCGGACCTTCCGGGCGGGAAGGGCGGGGCGCAGGCGCGGGCGAATTCGGACCACAGTGATGCCTGGTACCGAAGCCGACATCGATCTGTCGATCGTGCTCGTCGCCTATAACTCGGGAGACGTCCTGCCGGCGTGTCTTCGGTCCGTGAAGACGCAGACCCTCGGCGTCACGTATGAGTTGATCGTTGTTGACAATGCCTCGAGCGATGGCACGCTCGGGTCCCTCGAAGCAGAACACCCCGACGTGACGGTCATCCGCAACGCGGACAACGCTGGCTTCGCGCGTGCGAGCAATCAGGGCATCGAGATCGCCGTAGGTCGGCGCATCGTGCTACTGAATTGCGACACCGAGCTACGCGATGACGCCTTCACGCGGATGATGGCGCGCATGGACGATCACGAGGACATCGGGGTACTTGGCCCGCGCATGGTAGACGCTAGCGGTGCGCGACTGGCGACGGCGCACCATTTTGGGACCTGGAAGACCGTGTTCTTCGCGACGTTTCGCGTGGACGGGCTCGTGCCGAAAGCGCTGAAGGCCCAAGCCGCGCGGTTGGCGGGCAAAGAGGCCGTCGCCTACGTGTCGGCTCTCGACAGCGATGAACCGATCGACACCGACTGGCTCAGCGGCGCGTGCCTGATGGTCAGCCGTGAAGCCATCGACGATGTCGGTGTCCTCGACGAGCGCTATTTTCTGTACATGGAGGACGAGGATTGGTGCCGACGCATCAGATGCGCCGGCTGGCGGATTGTCCTGACCTCCCCCCATTAACGGTACCACTCACAGTCTCATGGATTCGTTGCCT
>CAZKUN010000484.1:0-3169 GCA_964555935.1 uncultured Armatimonadia bacterium
ATCATTGTCGCGCTATTCCGCTTCGGCCTCATCCTCGCCTTCACGGGCGTAATGTACACTCAACCGGTGTACCTCGTCAGCGTGCAGGTGGCGATTGTCGTTGCCACGGCCGCGCTTTACTCGCTTGGACTGATGATCGGATACTTGGTCAGCCGCCGAGCGACCAGCCGACGTACCCGCGAGGTCATCGCCGCGCACCCGGTGTGGGGTCCGCTGGCCAAGCGCAGGCTCGGGCTGCAGCGAGTCGTCGCGCTGGTCATTGATCTGGCCCTGGTGACGGCGATCATCCACGATAGGCACTACCTGTCGCTGGAGTTCTTTGGGTTGTACTACATCATCGTTGCCGCGGGGGCTCTGTGGTTCCATCGATGGGGTGGGATTCTCGCCGCATTTGCCGCGGCGATCTGCATGGCGTGGCTCGTGCTCGCCGCGGGGGATTTGGTCGGGGACCCGTACCTGGTCGTTGCGCCGCGCGCCGTTATCGGTATTGCCATCGGGCTGATCGTGGGCTACCTGGCCAGGGCTCGTGAGGCGGAGCGGCGCCAAGGGGAGCGGCATGACTGGGAGCTGAACGTCGCCCGCCGAGTGCAGGCGCAGATGCTCCCGGGCAGCTTCCCGGATGTGCCTGGGTACGAGATCGGGATGCGGTTTGAGCCCGCGAGAGCTGTGGGCGGCGACTACTACGATGTCATTGCCGCGCCAGACGGGCGGTTGTTCCTGGCGATCGCTGATGTCGCCGGCAAGAGCGTTTATGCCGCGATGCATCTATCGTTGCTGCGAAGTCACCTCCTCGAGGCTATCGCGGAGGGACTCGCGCCGGTCGCGGTTGCGGAGCGGCTGAACAAGGTGCTGCTGGCTGCCCTGCCGACTGAGACGTTTATCAGCATGTTTGTGGTGGCGATTGATGTCGAGTCGGGAGCCGTCACATATGTCAATTGCGGGCACACGCCGCCGATCATCACCACGCCCGGTAGCGAAGAGCCGAGCCGGACGCTGTTCACGGGTCAGATCGTTCTCGGCGTCATGGAGACACCGGAGTACTCAGCAGACGCGGATTCTCTGGAGCCGGGCGAGTGCGTGGTGATGTGTACCGACGGCGTGACGGAGTCGATGGACGCCGAGTACGAGCCGTTTGGAATGCGGGGGGTGGGGGAGGCCGTTCGAGGCGTCACGGGTGACGCGGACGCAATTGCGGGCGCGGTTCTGGATGCCGCGCAGGCGTTCTCCAAACGCGCCGCGCCGGACGACGCGACCGTGTTGGTCGCATATCGCCCGGCGGGAGATGAAGCGGAGTCGGATAGCGTCTAGATGAGGCTTCGCAGGACGCCGCAGACCTTGCCCAGGATCTGCACGTCATCGGTGAAGATCGGCGAGAGTTCCGCGTTCTCGGGACGGAGTTCGAACCCGCCGTCGCGGCGGTAGAAGGTCTTCACGGTGGCTTCGTCTTCGATCAGCGCAACGACCATCTCGCCGTCAGTGGCGGTGTTCGTGCGCGATACGATGACGTAGTCGCCGTCGCTGATGCCCGCCTCGATCATGCTGTTGCCTTCGATGCGCAGCATGAACGCGTCACCGCTAGGCACGAAACGCGGTGGCAGCGGAACGAGGTCCTCGCACTGTTCCTCGGCGAATATCGGAGCGCCGGCCGCAACGGATCCGATCAGCGGCACCCATCGAGCATCGCTGGGATCGCCCGATCCGAGATACGGCGGGGACGCCGCGTCCGAGGCCGTTGCGCCATCCTCGCTGAGCCTGAGGGCCCGCGTCAGCGAGCCATCGCGCTGGAGGTAGCCACCCTCAGTCAGCGCCTTGAGGTGGAAGTGGACAGAGGAACTCGAACTGAGGCCGACGGCCTCGCCGATTTCTCTGACGGTCGGGGGGTAACCGTGTTCGACTGTTGCTTCTGCGATGAAGGTGAGGATCTGGCGCCGTCGAGCGGTGAGCTTCTTCTTGGTCATTGTAAGATACAGCCTCCCTCCCCGAGTGTCGCCTGGTTTGACGGTAGCATACTTCGCGGCGGATTGCAAACAATTGTTCGATTTATCGATTCCGAGGGCCCGTGATGCTCGACACCCAAATCCACGAGATGCGCGAGTTGGAGGACCACTATTGGTGGTTTGTGGCGCGTCGTCGGATTGCGCTGGCGCTACTGGATGATGCGGGGCTCGCCGATCCGCGCATGCTGGACTGCGGCGTCGGTGCCGGTGCTCTTCTGCAGAAACTGGGCTCGCGCGGCACGGCATTTGGGATCGACATAGCGCAGGTCGCGATCGATGTCTGTCGCGGTCGGGGGCTCGAGCGGCTGGTCAGATCAGACGTGACCGACGCTCCGTTCCGGGCGGAGTCGTTCGATGCAGCGATGCTGCTGGATGTGCTGGAGCACGTCGAGGATGACCAGGCGGCGCTTGACGAGACAGTGCGACTGCTAAGGCCGGGCGGGGTGCTGGTGATAGCGGTGCCGGCGCTGAAGATCCTCTGGGGCGTTCACGACGAGGCGCTGGGCCACCATCGGCGATACAGCCCGCGCCGGCTGCGCGAGATGCTGAGCGATGCAGGCTTGGAAATGGAGAAGCTATCTTTCGGCCTGTGCTTCCTGTTCCCGGTCGCGCTGGTCCTGCGATGGGCACAGCGCAGCTTTCGCCGAAAGGACGAGGCGGCGACGGGGCTGGTCCGCGTGCCGAGCTGGATCAACCGCTTGCTCATCTGGTTCATGGACGTGGAGAATGCGATGATCCGACGGGTGAACCTGCCGATCGGGGTGTCGCTCGTGGCCGTCGCTCGCAAGCCGAGTCAGTCGCCTGAGAAGTGATCCCAGCCGGTCTGGGCCGTTTCCAACACGCTTCCATCCCCAGCAATCACGGTCACTCCCTCGCCCTCGACCACCTCGCCGATGGGCGAGACCTCGATGTCCAGTTCGTCGCGCGACCGGGCGATCACATCGTCGACGGCGCCTGGTTTGGCTGTGAACAGCAGCTCGAAGTCCTCCCCGCCGGCGAGCGCCCAGCCAAGCGAGTCCCCAGATAGCGTCGCTGCCACGTCGCGGAGTTCCGGCGACTGAGGCACGGATTCCGCATCGATGTGGATGGCGACGGCGCTCTCCTCGGCGATGTGGCCGGCGTCGCGGACGAGCCCGTCGCTGACATCGATGGCGCACCTGACGCCATCGATC
>CAZKUN010000485.1:0-3133 GCA_964555935.1 uncultured Armatimonadia bacterium
TCCAGCCGCTCGCGTGCGTCCGGACCGGCTCGTTCGCGTCCGCGGCCGCGAACGGTCCCGGACATCTCATAGACCATTTGGAGGCCCGACCATGTTCCGCGCAACGACGCTGGTGGGATCGGGAGTTATGGCTGCCGCGATTCTGGGTGGGAGTGGCGACGCGCAAGAGCCTGTTGGCCGCCCGGTCGAGATCGCGAGCCTCAGTTTCTACGGCAAGACCCTCGACGAGGTGGTTGCTCTCGTCGATGCCGAGGGGGCGAAGGGCGCCGACCTCATATGCTTGCCCGAACTGTGGAACGGTCAGGGCGAGAACTGGGAGGCCCTCGACGGGCCGATCATCACGGCCATCTCCGCACTCGCGAAGAAGCACTCCACGTACATCGTCTGCCCGCTCGATCAGCGTAATGGCAAGAAGCGCCTGAACACAGCCGTCTTGATCGAGCGGGATGGCTCGATCGCCTGCACGTACGATAAGGTCTACCCCTATTGGTCTGAGTTCGATGTCGATCCACCACCCGCGACGCCGGGCAAGGATGCCCCTGTCTACGAGGCGGACTTCGGCAAGATCGGCATGGCGATCTGCTTCGACGCAAACTTCCCGGAGGTCTGGAAGCGACTGGCCGACAACGGGGCGGAGCTCGTGGTCTGGCCGAGCGCCTATTCGGCGGGCACGACGCTGCAGGCCCACGCGCAGGTGAACCACTTCTACATCATCACCTCCACCTGGACGCGCGACTGCGTAGTCTACGACATCACTGGCGAGGAGATTCTCTACGAGAAGAGCGACGACGTGAATGTCACTCGCGTGACGCTTGATCTGGACCGGGGCATCTACCACCAGAACTTCAACATAGAGGGCCGCGACAAGCTTCTCGCCGAGCGCGCCGATGACGTCGAGCAGGAGCAGTGGCTCGACCGGGAGCAGTGGTTCGTGCTTCGCGCCAAGCGCCCGGGTGTCAGCGCTCGGGAACTGGCGAAGCAATACGGCATGGAAGAACTCCGAGACTATATCGATAGAAGCCGGCGCGACATCGACAATATGCGCGGATTCCCCTTTGCGAAGAAGGCCAAATGACCAACCGTTGCCCCATCCTGACCAGTCTCCTCGACCAGTTGCTCGCCCTTTGGGATTCGCCCGAGCAGGAACGTCGGCGACGCCTCTGGGCGGATCACTTCAACGGCCGCACGCGTGAAGTACCTGTCTCGTGCGCGATGTTCCAGGGCTCTCAGGACCTCGTCTGGCAGCAGATCTTGCCCGAGGAGACCTTCGTCCACAAGCAAGGCCTCGCGCGGACAATCGAGATGCACCTTCGCCACTCGCTGTGGCGCGCGGAACACATCGCCGATGACACGCCGCTCGATCCAACCCTCGTCCTCGGCGCGCTGCCGGCGATGGCGCCGGATGAGCTGTGGGGCGTTCCCCTTGGCTTCGACCACAGCGATCGGGCGGGCGGCGCCTACAAGCCGGTGCCGCCACTTGGGGATCCGGCTGATATCGGCAGGCTCCGCGCTCCGGAGTTTTCCTACGACGCCGACGCCGCCGAGCGCCAGACCTGCGCCGTCCGCGACCTCGTTGGCGAGGCGCTGCCGCTCGCATTCCACTGCAATGCCACGCACAACGGTCCGTTCGAGTGGGCGGTCAGGCTTCGGGGGATGGACAACCTGCTGCTGGATGTGTACGACCGGCCCGAATGGCTCAAAGAGCTGATGGCGTTCCTCTCCGAGGCCATCGTGGACTATCACAGCGGGCGCGAGGCCGCCGGCTGCGTCTTTGCCCCCACCGAGTGCGCGCTTCACAGCCCGTGGGACGACTTCTCCTCGCCGCGTGGCGACGGGGCGCCTGCCCCGTTGCGCGACGTATCGAAGCTGTCAGCAAGCTGGGGGTACCTGCACGCTCAGTCCTCCGCCAGCTACGGCCCGGATGCCTACGCTGAGTTCGTCCAACCCTACAACGTGCCGATCGCGGAGCTGTTCGGGATGGTCTACTACCACGCCTGCGAGACCATGGATCTGAAGGCCCCCATCATCCGCGATCTCCCCAACCTGCGCCAGTTCCACGTCTCGCCCTGGTCTGACCCATCGGCCTGCGCCGAGGCGCTGCCGCCACGCGTCGTCATGGAAGTGCATTCACACCCGACGAACGTGCTGCTTCTGTGGGGCGAGGATGAGATGCGCGAGGAACTTGAGGGCCTCGTCGAGGCGTCCGGCGATCAACCATTCAACCTCAAGCTCTGCGATATCCAGACCATAAACGAAGACGCGGGACAGGCGTTGATAACCTGGTCCCGCGTCGCGAAGCAAGTCGTCTCGTAGAGCCGGCGTTCTATTCGTAGATGGCCAGCGTGTTCAGCACGGTGTCGAACTCCGCGCGGTGCCCAACCCACGACCCCGTGGGCCCGGAGATGAGGACGCTGATGCCGGCATTGCCCACCACGCTTGAAATGACGACCATGTCGAGCCCATCTTGCGCAAACGTCGCCATGTGGGCCGGCACGCCGGCGAGAGTAGCGTAGGGGTCTTGGGTATCAGGCTCATAGTCGAGGCCACCGATCTCCGCGGCGGCATACTCCTCGAGCGTTACGGGATCGTCGAACACGCTGACGAGGAACCAGATCTCTAGGTAGCCCCCATCGACGGACGGCCCGTAGATGACCAGATCGGTCGGGTCGGGTTCTTCGTCGGGCTGGCGAGTCCAACCGTCGGGAATCGTGACCGAGTAATGCTCCATGGCGACCGCGCCGCCGGTCTCGGTGTCGTCCCAGATGTCCAGGTCGTTGAGGTCACCATCCTCGATCTCCCACGTGTCGTCGCCGGTATTGATCTCCAGTCCCGGGTCGATGAAGTTCTCCCGGTTCTCCTTGGCCGCGATCATGATGACGATGACGATCGTGGCGATGACGCCCAGCACCACGAGGCATCCGCATCCACCGCACGCCCAGAGCCATCCGGACTTTTTCTTAGGGGGTGGCGTCATCGCGGTCGCAGGCGGCCGCGTGGTAGGTACCGTCTGGGCTGGTGGCGGCGTCGTTGGCGGCTGCGCGGCAACCGGCGGAGTGGCCGGCGGCGTCGTCGCGACTGGCGGAACTGCCGCTGGCGCCGCTGGCGGCGGACCGGGATCCGGCGGTGCCGGCGC
>CAZKUN010000486.1:0-3131 GCA_964555935.1 uncultured Armatimonadia bacterium
GTAATAGCCGTCGTCCTCCCTGAAGACGTTCGGCACATCAACATGGTTGGGATTGACGGTCAGCATGACGATGTTGTTCTTGCCGCCATTGTGTGGGTACAGGCCGAGGGCGGGCTTGGTCCATTTCACCCCGTCCGTCGACGTGGCATAGCAAATCGCCTGCTCGCCGGCAGGCGTGCCCGCCCTGTACCACATCTTCCAAGTGTCAGGACCCTCTCTTAGCACGGTTGGGTACGCCAGGGACCGAGGCTTCTCCCAGGCGGTACTCGCGGAGACGTAGGGACCCGCCTTCTGCGCTTGGTGGAAGGCACGCGTGGCCCCACCGAGGCTACCGATGATGTGGTCGTCAATGAAGAGCTGCTTCGTGGTCCCGATAGTGACCTGAGAAACGCTGCACGAAGTATGGGTGCACAGGATCAGCGCTCCCAAGGCAGCTGCGAGTACGGCGGTTGTCGGTTCCGGTCTGGGGGCCATCGCGGGCTGCACCCTCCTCTTCTTCTTTGGAAAGGAAGTCACGGACCGAGGCCTGACGGAACGCGGTTTTCCATCGCTCGGCCGATGGCAGTGCCTTCCTCGCGCCTGCGCGTAGCCCTTCACGACGGCGCGCGTGGCGGGAGGATCGCCCAACGCTTGCGCGAAGTACAGCGCGTGCACCACGGACAGACGAAGACTGGCGGTTCACGATGCGCGACGTGGTTGACCATGAGACAATGGTGGTGGAGTTGCGATGAAACGCCTCGCTCCGGGACTGTGCTTATTGGCGGGTGTTGTCACGACGGCGCACTGCGCGCCGCGCGTGGCGCGTGATGGGCTGGTGATGAATTGGAGCGCGAAGGCCCTGCGCGACGCGGCAGTGGTGGGGGGACCGGAGCCTCTCCGGCTAGAGACCGTCACGCTTGACGCGCTCTTCAGGGCTGATGACGCGGGCGGGAGGGGGCTGCAGATCATCGCGGGCACCATGTCGGCCGGCGCCACGACCGGCGAGGGCAACCCGCGCCAGTGGGTGCTTGAGATCCGCGGGCATCCTCCGGAGAAGCGCGGCGAGTTCGAGGGCTTCCTTTCATTCGGCGTGTTCGGGCAAGACATGAGATGGCACTTCGCCCTCTCGGACGCGAGACTCCGGAATGGATGGCATCACGCGGTCGGCACTTTCGATGGCGACCAGCTTCGACTCACCCTCGATGGGAAACTCCAGCGGCGGTTCATCGACGCGCCGTTTGGGGAATACCACGGCTCGATCAACGCGCCACCCGATGGCGTGATCCAGGTACCGTCGGCCGGCGGCAACTCAGCCACGAACGCCCACGGATTGAGGGGCGCGCTCGAGTGGCTGAGGATCTACGACCGGGCCCTCGACGACGATGAGGTGCGGCGACACGTGCGGCTGGCCAGGCGCCGCGTCCCCGAGCTGCGGGAAGCGCGAGATGCAGCGGAGCGCCCGAAGCCGCCCTACCGGGTGATCTTCAGCAACGACACCACGAACATTCTCTCGTGCATCAGTCCATACCACCATAAGGGGCAGCCCTTCAGCGAAGAGATGATCCGCGAGACGGTGAATGAGGTGGAGGGCGTCGACGCGCACATGCTGCAGCCTGGATTGGGCTGGATTCCCTGGTGGAAGAGCGAAGAGTATCCCGCTCCCCAGCACTACCTCGCGTGGGCGGACGAGACGGGCAACAGACCCGACCCGTTCGGCCAGTACATGATAGACGGCGGCGACATGGTGGCTGTGTTCATCGACCAGTGCCGCAAGCGGGATCAGGCGCCGTTCGTGTCGCTCAGGCTCAACGATGGACACCACCTCGAGAACGTGGGCACAGACCACCGGCTGAGCGTGTACTGCTCGAAGTTCTACGTCGATCACCCGGAATACCGCATCGGCCCGGACATGCGGAGTTGGGACCAGCATGTCCACAATTGGGCCGAGCCCGAGGTGAGGGAACACAAGCTCGCGTTCATCCGGGAGATCTGCCAAAACTACGATATCGACGGCTTCGAGCTGGACTTCATGCGCCACACGAGCCTCTTCCGCCTGGACGAAACGACCTTCGAGGAACGGAGCCGGATCATCACCGGCTTCGTGGCGCAAGTCCGGGAAGTGCTAGACGCAACCGCCAATCCAGGCCAGCGCCGCTGGTTGTGCGCGAGGGTGCCATGCTTCCTGGCGGCCCATGACGGGCTCGGGATCGATCTTCGGGACATGGTCGACGCGGGTCTGGACATGGTGAACCTGTCGGCGTACTACTTCACGCAGCAGCAGACCGACTTGCCGATCATCCGGGAGCTAGTGCCTGACGCGGGCGTCTACCTCGAGATGACGCATACCACGAGCGTCGGGCCAAGCCGCGGTGGATACGACAGCTTCAGTTACATCCGCACCACCGACGAGCAGTTCCAGACGGGCGCCCACCTGGCATATGAGCGCGGCGCCGATGGGGTGAGCCTGTTCAACTTCGTCTACTTCCGCGAGCACGGGACGCCGGGGCGCGGTCCGTTCAACGAGCCGCCGCTTCACGTCCTCCCCCGGCTTGGGCAGCCGGAGTGGCTGGCCCGCCAGCCGCAAGGCTACGTGGTGGCGGAGACGTGGAACAGGCCCGCGACGCCGGATCGGCCGTTCCCGAAGACATTCGAGGCGGGCGACACCCTTGCGGTCGCTCTGGACATGGCGCCGCTGGACGCAACCGGTGACGGCGTCCTCAGGCTCATGGCGAAGGAGGATATGAGCGGGTGCGAATGGTCGGTCCGCATGAACGGGATCGAGCTTCAGGCAATTGCGTACGTTCACAAGCCCATCGAGCACCCCTACGAAGCGGCGCTTGGCGAGCCTGGGCAGTACGCCTGCTTCTCCTGTGACCCCGGATCGGTGCGCGATGGGCTGAACCGAGTGGACATCACGCTGACGAGCGGGGACAAGGCAACCGTGCGGTATCTGGACGTGACAATGAAGTAGTCATGGCTCGACGCTGACGAGGATAATTCGGTCCACGAACACGCGGTCGGCTTCGCCCCGGTCCGCGCGTCCTGGGCCTCGGCCAGCGCCGAAACACGCCGCACGCGTCTACGCCGCGAGACACAACAGGACTGGCAGCACTGCAGTCACTGGAATCACCTTCCTGAGCCAGAGCGCGAGC
>CAZKUN010000487.1:0-3034 GCA_964555935.1 uncultured Armatimonadia bacterium
CGGTCAGTGACATGAAGCGCAAGTGGGGATCGAGCAAGAACGCGCTGCCGCCGCCATCGAGCGTGACGCCTGATGTCTCGTGGAACCGGAAGACGTATCGATCGGGAGCGGTCCTCACGTAGAACGTCTTGTCGGATAGGAACCGCAACTCGGCCGGACCGTCGATCTCGGACGCGGCGGCAAGAAGGCGCTGGATTGCGGGACCGTCGTCAGTGACGCCGTCGCCAACAGCACCGAATTCCGAGGCATCGAGGGCGTCGGGTTGCGCGCTGACGCCAGCGGCACAGGTCAGCACCCCGATTGCGAGACCACCGCAGTGAAATCGAATCATGAGCGCACTTTCGCGGGTGGTGTGAAGCGGGCCTTCGTGGGGGCTGGCGGCAGGGGGAGTGGAGACGAAACGAGGCGGCCAGCTAGAAGCCGGTCGCCTCGCATTACGTTGACTGTGTTTCCGCGCCGACCGACGCGGTTACTGGGCGCCTCAAGTGCCGCCGACGGCTGGTGCCGCCAACGAGATCGGCTGCCCGAGAGTCGTCTCGCAATCGGTGAGGACTGCGACCAGGTCGGCAGGCGGCGAGCCGGTGCCTAGATCCCTGACCGACATGGCCAGCACCTGAGCTTCGGCCAGCTCGGCCTTTGCGCCATCCTCATCACCGGCGTCTAGGCAGACCTGCGCTGCCTTTGCGCGACCGATGGCCAAAGGCGAGATGGCAGCCTCGATAGCTGCGGCCTTGGTCCTCGTGTCGTTGCGCGATCGCTCCAACTGATCCTGCAAGCTGGCCACGTCGGAGCGGAGATTCGAGATGTCGCCAAATACGCGTGCCGTGGCGCCGGCAAGAGCCAGTACCAGAAGCACCATCACGACCACTACCCCTCCGTTGATCTTCTTCGGCTGAACGGGCTCGGGTAAGGGGGTCTGCACGTCGCTCATACCTGTCTCCCGGAATTCAGGTTGGTCCGCGCGAGTCGCGACCGCATCGACGCGCTCCGCATGACAATTAGTATTAACGCACCGGATAGGCCGGAAACGCCGACCGTCGAGTCATTGCAGGCCGAGGTCGCGGAGTTAAAGCAGCTGGTGGCGCAGCTCGTGGCTGGCCAGGCCGAGGAGGTGTGAGCGATGAGCGACCGCGTACCATGGGCGCGGCGATGGGCGGCGCGGGAGATAGTACCAGGCAGGCCGGAACCGGCGCGCAGGATGCGCCAGGAAGGGGTGTAACATGCCGGACGTGAAGCTCGATGACATCGACATGGATCGCAGTCGCGAACTCAGTCCGCGGCAGAGGACGGACCCGGCCACGGTGGATCGGTACGCGCTGGCGCTGGATGCGCTTCCTCCGGTGAAGCTCTTCAACGTTGACGGCGTGATGATCGTCGCCGACGGCCTGCATCGAATACCGGCTCACCAGAAGGCTGGGCGCGAGACCGTTCCCGTAGAGCCTGTAACGCCGATTGCATCCTGCAAAGCCCCAGATTCCAGCGTGGATGGAGTTCTTCGGATGGACAGCTACCTCTCGCGACTGGATTGGGCGAACGTGAGCGCGCGACGGGCAATCTCACCGGCTCCCGATCGCGCAAGACGCTCGGCTCCCGCCCGGTCGCCCGTACCGCGGATCCGCTCGGCAAGCGATGCCGCGCGACGGTAGATCTTCGCCTGCAGCTCGGTTCGGGCGGCCACGTAGTCACCGGTCAGCGGACGTTCCTCGCCATCTTGCATCCGGATCGCGTAGGCGGCGTCGCTGTAGCTACCGCCCACCAGCGCCCGCGGCACGCAGTCGGTCGCGCCGAACAGCGGGACGTACGGCGCCCACGCGGGAAGCGCGGCCCAGACGCTGCTGAGGTCGGCTGGCCGGTCGGGATCGACGCGGACGGTCAACGCGGAGATGCTCGTAGGGAAGCAGATGCTCCGGTCGTTGGCCGCTGCGTTCATGTCCACCACGGTGACGCGTCCCTTCCGGCCGGTCACGCAGCGAGCGCCTGCGGTGTCGCCGCGGACCAGGAAAGCGGTGTCGTCGCGGATGAACTCGTGGCGTTCCTCGTGGGAATTCTGCGCGAAGTGCAGCCCGGTGCCATGGCGGTCGGCGAGGAGCCAGTTCGTCCCCACCCGCGAGCCGCCGGCATACCATCCGTCGCGAACGCACTCCTGGAGGATCGCGAGAGCCTGGTCGCAGTTTTCCGCGCGCTCGGCGACGAGTCGGAGGATATACGGGTTCATCACGCCGCGCCCCTTCGGCCGGTCCTCGGGGATCCCGCCGACGTCGGCCGAGCCGGCGACGCCATGCTCATTGACCATCATCATCAGGCCCGTATCGCTCGTATCGCCGACCGCATAGAAGCTCGCGGGCCGCGACGAGTGGTCGATCCGCTTGCGGTAGACCGATTGAGACCGCGGCGCATTGTCGCGCGTCTTGTGGAAGAGCGTCGCGCCATCGGCCGTGGCATCGCCGACGGCGAGGTAGGAGGTGCATTCGCTCACCAGGAAGAGCGAGCGGTACTTCCCGGCGAGGTAGGCGACATACAGGTCCGGGTCCACGCCTGCAACGCCTGCGCAGGCATGGGCCTCATCGAGCCAGAAGGGAGCGAACTTCTCGGCGAAGGCGACGAGCCGATCCGATAACCCGATCATCTCCGTGTCCGTCAAGCCCTTGGCCCGGTACGCCCCCAGAACCTGATCCATGTGCGCCCGGATGTCGGAGCCACACAACTCACCCAAAGCGCGCCCGACTTCGCGGCCGTCTCCCACGAACCGCACGCCGTCCGCCTCGACCTGGCCCGACACATGCGGTGCCAGCGCGGCCCCGACGGCAGCCAACCCCGCGCTGCGAACAAACTCCCGACGATCCATGGCCGGCATGTCTCAGACTCCTTGTCCGGGGTTTCCCATATGGAACTGGGCGCCCCGGCGTTGGCTGAACCGTCAGCCGTTCGCTGTGATGCTTCAGCAACTGACCTCCGGAAACCTGCACATCTGGTTGTGGTACCCGAGATCGGGCGGTTGTGCCGACCCTCGTGAGGGTCTGTGGAGTGTATTCCC
>CAZKUN010000488.1:0-3030 GCA_964555935.1 uncultured Armatimonadia bacterium
GCGTGGTTCTGCAGAGAAGCTGGGCGGCGCCTGGCCTGTGGAACTTCACGTACTCCCTGGCCAAGTTCCTGCCCGAGGAGCCGCTGCCTCGCGACGCATCGGCCAATGGGCGTGAGGTCGAGTTCCTCGATTACATCAAGGTCCACCATGCCGACCTGAAGGAAGTCACGCTGCGGGACACGCTGCCGGCGGGTTTCGCCGTCCCGGATGAGCTGAAGCTGACCATCGACGGCCCGGACGGCCGTCGCCAGGTTGCGGCGACTCCCGGGGAACTGGCGGGTGGCGTGCTGGTATCGAATGACTGCCGGCCTGGCGATGTCTTTGCCGTGAGGTACGTGCTGAACGTTGACGACGTCGGCAAGATCGCCGAGACGCCGGCGCCCGAGATCGTCATGCGAGGTGTCGAGACCATGCGCGGCCCCGACACGTGGATCGAGCAAACGGGTGAAGCCCAGTACGTGGCCGACGTGTTCGAGGCCCATCCGATCAACATCGGCAACTATCAGGACCGTCGCCTCTACGGTGGGCCTCTGCCCCGCGACCCCTAGCCCAACTCGTCGGCCAGGGCCCCGACAAGTCTCTCGACGTCGGAGTCGGTGTTGTAGATGTGAGTGGAGATGCGGATCCCGTTGAGCGGGCCGTGCGACACCACTCTCACAACGACTCCGTGCTTCTCGCGCAGTGCCTCCGCGAACTGGGCGTTTGGCACATCATCGGGCAGACCGACCGTCACGAGTGGGGACCGCATGTCGACGTCATCGGGGCTCGCGACCGTCACGCGTGGGTGCTGGCGCAACCCCTCACATAGCATGTCCCGCAGAGCCAATGCTCGCCTCTCGATCTGTCGCTTCCCTATCTTGCTCAGGAAGTCAACGGCCGCTCCGAGGCCGATGATGCCCGATAGGTTTCGAGTGCCGGTGGATGCGGTGTACACGCGGTTGCCGTGCTGCAGAAGCAGGGGATCTATCTGGTCGCGGACGCTCGCCCTGATGTATAGGACGCCGGATCCCTTCGGCGCGAGGAGCCACTTGTGGGCGCTGGTGACGTAGGCAGCGCAGCCCAGTTCGTCGAGGCTCACCCTGAGCCAACCCGGCGCCTGCGCGCCGTCAACCACAAGGAGCGCGCCGGCCGTCTCCGCCAGGTCCGCCAGCCTGCGGATCGGTAGGCGTAGGCCGGTCGAGAACGTGACGTGGCTGACGCTGACCACCCGCGTCTCCGGCGTCAGCTTTTCCTCGAACAGCCAGACGATGTCGTCGGCACTTGCCGGCGGCACCGGGAGCTTCACCTGGTCGATATGGATGCCCCGTCGCTCGCGGTAATACTCCCAGCAGACGCTTCCGCCTGGATGCTCGTGGTCGGTGGTGAGGATACGCTGCCCCTCGTGAAGATCCAGCCCTTGCGCGATGGCGTTCATACCCTCCGTGGTGTTGCGCGTGAGCGCAATCTCCTCCGTCGAGCAGCCAACGAACTTGGCCACCTTCTCCCGCGTCTGATCGGCCTCATTCAGCAGCGATCCGTACCCCAGCTCCGCCGGGTTGCGTTCGAGCGCGTACCAGGCCCTCACGGTCTTGTCAACCACATAGCGCGGACAGGGACCCAGCGAGCCGTTGTTGAGATAGGCGAGGTCTTCGTCGAGGAGGAATTGCTTCCGTATCGCCGACCAGTTGGGTCCCGAGGCATCACGCAACACATCCAGGGACGCCTCTGGCGAGCCGCTCTCGTCCGGCGCGCCGACGGCCCCCGTCACGATTCCGGGGAGACCGACAGCGCTCAGTCCTGCCACGAAGTCTCGCCGGGACCATGGCTTTGCTGGCGGGCGCATTGTCTTCGACTCCAATCCAGAATCTTTTGAGGGGCGTAGCCGCAACGCATCAGTATAACTCCTTGCATTCCCGCAGTGCCGAGTGCGCCACCGAAGGCGACGCCGACCTCGATGGCGCGCGGCCCGGAGTCGCGGCGCATGAGCGGGCCGCGGAAGAGGACGCAGCCGTCCTCCCCGGAAGGAGGACGGCTGGCGCGCTCCTTCGGCTCGGGCGGAATAGCCTCACGGAGACTCCCACCGACCGGTATTGGTGCGGGGACGGGCGTGCCACCCGAGGGCTCCGCCCTGGTAGCCGATCCGGCCGAACGTCAACCGGACCTCGAACACCCCGGCGACCTTGCCATCGGACGCCTTGACGGTCACCGACCCGCCTGTCCCGGGCGTGACTCGGGGCGTGCGCGACACGTCGAACGAGTAGGAGTACTTGCCGATCGAAGTGCCGAACGGAACGGGAAGGGACGCGACGAGCAACTGGCTGACGGGCAAGGGCCAGACGTCCCCCACACCCCCTTCTTCGTCACGACGGGCCCAACGATTGCCGGTCCGCTTACCTGGTCCCCCTGAGACTCTTTCAGGTGCTGCGAGATCAGGACCCAGGCTTTGGGGGGCAGTGACATCGGGATCGGCGGCGACGCCAACAGATTCAGTTTGTTGCTGTCACTTATGTCTACCGGTTTCACCGTGACTGACGCGAGGTTCACGGGACCAAGGCTTTCGACGCGGGCGCCGAACCTCACGCGGGTCTTACCATGCTGGCGAGGCCACACCTCCTCCGGCCCTGCCGACACTCCATCCGGCGCCACGAGATGGATGGGAAAGTGCCCCGTCCAGTCATCTTTTTCTCCGAAGCGCTTCGGCGGCTCGACGGCGCAAACGAAGATGTCGGCGCCATCGGTTAACGGGGGGTAGGCCGCCATACCACCATCGTCCTCATCCCCGAAGTCTGGGTTCTTGTCGTCGTTCCTGTCGGTATTGGCTCACAAGGCCCGCTGATCAATGGCCCGCCGATGCTGTGCTGGTCCGGGAAGAGCGGCTACGGCGGCTGGGATGGCGTCCACCCGAACTCCGGTCCTCCTGGAACGAAGTTCGGTTTCCGCGTGGTGTATACCGGGATTGCCCATATGGAACTGGGCGCCCCGGCGTTGGCTGAACCGTCAGCCGTTCGCTGCAGTGCTTCAGCAACTGACCTCCGGAAACCTGCACATGCG
>CAZKUN010000489.1:0-2933 GCA_964555935.1 uncultured Armatimonadia bacterium
CAAAACCCCCATAGCCGTCACGCACTCAGTGGGCGCGCCGGCGCTACCCCCTGAGTTTTCTCACGCCGTTATCGAGTAGCGCCACTCGGCGCGCGAGTAGGCCCGCACCAGCAGCGAGCAAAAGCACGCCCACGAACAAGCCCCTCACCCAGGGCAGCAGGAACGGGACGGCGGCCACCGACGTGTCGGGTATCGGTACGCAGCACGCCACTGCGCGGGCGGTATTGCAGACTAAGTTGTAAAAGCCTCCCGTCGCGCTCACCGTTAAACCATTACCACCTCCGCGCCAGCTACCACACGTGAGGTCAGCCCCCTGACCGGTCGTGCCCGAGGCATCGAGTGCATATATGTAGCCAGAACTTTCTGTTATCGAGACAAAGGCAGGCTGCACCCATGCATCCCCTGTTAGCCCGCTCGGGACGTTCGTGGTTCGGAGAACCTCCACGCTGTCACACATCCGCGCGGTCGAGCCGAAATCGGACTGGCAAGCCAGCGTGTAGGTGAATACGCCCTGGCCCCCATCAAAGGTGGACGTTGAGAAGCCAGCCAGCTCGTGGGTAGTCGCGGATTGCTGGGCATGGCCGAGCCCCGGAAGCAGGATCAGTAGAAGAGTGAGCAGTACGGCACGCATGACGTCCCCCTAGGGTCGGGAATACCCTTGAGGACAGTCTACACCCACCTCAAACCGTCAGCGTTTCCATTGCCGAGATCGACTCGGACGGCGAGAGCCCACGGGAGCGGCCCACTAGCAGCTCGACGAGACCCGCTGCCGCGTTGGCTGAGTCGTCATGCGCTCCCGGCGCGTGGTCTACCCGGTCACGGCCCGAAGTGCCCCGGCGGCGTTCGAGGCCACGCAACTCGCGGACCAGGGTTGCGTCCTCAGGCAGCTCGACGCGCCTTGAGTTGAGCGCAGCCAGGAGTCCCAGGTAGAGCCCGCTGCGGTCCTTCGGGCTCAGGTCATAGCCGACGCCCGCCGCGCGGAAGGGCTCGCGGGCGAACTCGCCGGCGTAACGGTCGCCCGTTACCAGCGCGCAACCGTAGCCCCGGACCAGCTCGGCACACTCGGCCACCACGCCCGAAGGATTGAACGGCGCAGGCCAGCGGCGCAAGGCGTCTACCACCGCACGCTCCCCGTCCCGGTGGCCGATCGCACAGGTGAAGGCATCCCGCCGGCCACCGCTCGGGTCCACGAAGGCCGCGTAGTGCGTGTCCTCCAACGGCGGAAGCTCGCGGCGCCCCGGGACCACGGCCTCGTCGATCACGGCGGGATCGAGAAGCGTCGAAAGTCCCGCGCGGAACTCGCCCAGGACTTCGGCTTGAAACGCCTCGGGGTCTTCGTCCTGCATCCGGGCCAGGTAGTCGCGTGGAAGCCCGGGGTTCATCATCGTTGCGCTTGCTTGCCAGACCAACGTCGGCGAGTCCTCGCGGCCGTGGTGGCGTCGGTGCAAGTCCCACAAGGCGCCGCTCTGACCGTAAGGCGAACTCAAGACCACCAGGCGCCCACCCGTGGTGGCAAGCGTCGGGCGCAAGGCGCGCAGCATCTCGGAGTCCTGCGGCACGAACTCGGTGCTTCGGAAGAAGGCCAGTTCATCGCAGACGGCGACGCAGGCGCGAAGGCCACGGATTGACGCCGGGCGGCATGGATAGACGGCGATTCGCACGCCGTTCTCCAGCGTCAGCGTGTCGGCCGTGCGGTTCGTGACCATGCCCGAGAGGGCAGGGCTGGCGTCGAAGATGGCGCAGACGTAGGAGAAGGCGGCGCGCTGGGCCGCTCGGGCATCTTGGGCCAGGAGCAGGGCGTACAGGTTGCCGTCCCGTACCGGCGGGTGAGTCGCAGCCACGAAGGCGACGAGCGCCGAGGCGAAGCGGGTCTTGCCCGACTGCCTGCCCGTGATCGCGACCACCTCGCGGTAGCCGCCCTCGGGTGGCGCGTAGTCGCGTCGGCGCGTGCAACGCCCGTACAGGTTGCGGCTCGGCTCGTCGAGCTCGAGGCCGTGAGCGGCGCGACCGAAGGCGAGCCAGGGCTGCCATGTCGAGAGGTCGGCGAACGCTTCGCAGGAGCCGGCGAGCTGCTCCGAGGCGACGAACTGTTCGAGGGTGATCACTCCCGCTCGATCTCGGCGACGACGCTGCCCACGGTGACGGTACGCGCACGGCGCTCCAGGCCGACGGCTTGGAGGTTCGATCGACGCTGGCCCGCGAGTGCGGTCACGCGGACGGCTGCCTGTTGATCCTGATCCTGCAAGTAGCGGGCGAACTCGGCGCGGAGAAGTAGCCCCAGGCGCGCTGTGTCCTCCAGTAGCGTGCGTTCGGCTTCGGTCACGTCTGCTCCCTTGTCCGCGATCAACGACGCTAGTTCTCGCTCAGCCTCGGTAGCCAAGGGCTTGAGCGAGTCGGCGACGAGCCCGAAGTAGCGGAGGCGGCGCACGTCCGTGATCGACACGCGCGCGTCCTTCACCTGGCGCTTACGGCGTGCCCTGGGCATCGGTTTCCCTGCGTCTGCTCTCACAGCCTCACCATATTCCCACCAACCCCCGATCTAACCCATTGGAAGTAAAGAGTTGACCTACGGGGTATGCACCCGACGCCCAAGGCGTTTTCGCAGCGTTGGTCGCCTCTCGGGCCGGGAGAGAGTTCGCGTTATCAACGCACCACCCCCTACCCCCCCCCTTGTCCGTACTGTCCTTACTGTCCGAAGTAAATGGAGTGCTTGTTTACTCCGGACAGTAAGGACAGTACGGACAGGGTGTGAAGGGGTGTCCGCAGTCAGAGGCTCCACAGTGTCCCCGCTCCCCGCGTGTTCATGCGCTCAATCTTCACGCCCACGTCGTCACCGGCCCGGCGCAGCATCCGTTCGTTCCAGCCCTTCCGCTCTGCCTCGGTGGCGAGCACCTTGAAGGCCACGGCCGAGTCGTTGATCCGCTCGCGGAGCC
>CAZKUN010000490.1:0-2929 GCA_964555935.1 uncultured Armatimonadia bacterium
TTGGGCACCGCCGGATATTGGACCGGGTTGATGTAGATGCCTTCGTGCATGAGTGCCTCGCCGATCTCGAAGACGCGGGCATCGTCCTGCACCATGATGGGGATTACCTGGCATTCGGACTCCCCCACAGAGACCCCGGCGTCGCGCAGACGCTTCTGCATGAAGTCCACGTTGGCCCACAACTGGGTTCGTAGCTCCGGCTCGGCCTCGAAGATGTCCAAGGCCTTGAGGATGCCGGCGGCGACCACGGGCGAGAGCCCGCAGGAGAAGAACCGGGACCTCGAGAACCCGCGCAGGTAGTTGATCAGCTTCTGTGAGCCTGCCACGAAGCCCCCCTGGCCGCCCAGGCTCTTCGAAAACGTGCCCACGTGGATGTCGATCTCATCCTCGAAGCCCGAGGACTCCGCCACGCCACGTCCGTTCTCGCCGTAGATGAAGGTCGAGTGGGCCTCGTCGATCAGGATGCGGGCGCCGTAGCGCTGGCATACCTCGACAATCTCGGGAACGACGGCCACATCGCCGTCCATGGAGTAGACGCCTTCGATGAGGACCAGCTTCTTGCCGTCGTAGCGCTTCAGCTTGCGCTCCAGGTCCTCGACCTTGTTGTGTCGGAAGAAGCGGCTCGTGGCCTTGGACAGGATCATGCCGTCCACGAGGCTGGCGTGGGCGTACTGGTCCGCCACGATGAGGTCTCCGGAGCGCATCAGCCCGGCGATGACGCCCACGTTCACGCTGTAGCCCGTCGGGAAGAGGAGGACCGCCTCCTTGCCCTTGAAGGCGGCCAGCCGTTCGGCCAACTCGTGGTGGACCTGCAGCGAGCCGCTGAGGATGGGCGAACCCGACGCGCCGTTGCCGTAGCGGTGGGTCGCCTCGATCACGGCTTCCTTGACCTCGGGTCGATACGACAGCCCCAGGTAGTTGTAGGAGGCGAAGTTGATGAGACCCTCGTGGATCTGACCCGTCTTCGTGTTGCGGATGTCCACGCGCGTAATGGGCGCGCCCTGCATGGGAAGACCATACAGGTAGTAACCCGCGGGCTTCGCGTCCTTGTACCACTCGTCGAACGGATCGAGCATGCCGAAGGCGTCGTCGCCCGATCCGAAATAGAAGTTCGTGTAGTCGTACTGCATGGCGAGCGGGAGTTGGCGACCGGTCTCGTCGGTAAACATCCCGCCCTGCCCTGTGGTCTCGGGCTTGTCTTCACCCATGTGAGCCCTCCGTCCGAGGCAACTCCAGGCTGATGGCAGCTAATCTACATCTCGCCGCGTGCGACCCCAAGGACATTCCGTGAGGAACCGGACCGCCCAGTGCTTCCGGAGGTGTGTGTGAACTCCCGCGGCTGGACTCGAACCAGCGACAAGTCGGTTAACAGCCGACTGCTCTACCAACTGAGCTACGCGGGATTTGACTCATGCCGAACCGTCCGACAGAGCAAACAAAAAACTCTAGAGCCTCGCAAGGAGTGTCAAGGACCGTCAGCCCCCTCCGCTCGGGGCACCAACTCAAGCACTCCCGACAGTGCACCAGCACGACCCCTCCAACAGATCGTAAGCCCCGCCCCGCCGCTCCCTACGGAATAAGCGGCCTGCTCATCAGCGCCTCGATCTCATCCACAGCACGCGGCGCACCCACTGAAAGCAGCTCCGACCCGGTCTCGGTCACCAAAATGTCGTCCTCGATCCGAACGCCGAGCTGCTCTCCCTCGATATAGATCCCCGGCTCGATGGTGAAGACCATTCCCGCCTCAAGAGGCATTGCGTAGTCCCCGACGTCGTGCACCCGCATTCCCAGCCAGTGGGACAGTCCGTGGATGAAGTAGCGGTTGCAGGACTCTGTCCCGCATAGGTCGCCGCTATTGGACTCGATGTACTGCCGTGCCAGTCCGGACAACTCACGGATAGTTACGCCAGGGCGAGTGGCGTCGATGGCGGCCTGCTGCGCGCCCAACACCAACTCGTAGATCGCCCGTTGACGGTCGGTGTAGCGCCCGTCAACGGGGACTGTGCGAGTGACGTCCGCCGCGTACTGTCCGTACTCAGCGCCAATGTCGATCACCACCAGGTCGCCAGCCATCGTCTGACGCCTGTTCGTGTCGTAGTGCAGCGTCGTGCTGTTGGGGCCGCTCCCCACGATGGACGGGAACCCGACTCGGTCGGCGCCGTTGGACCGGAACGTGTACTCGATGAGCGCCTCGATCTCATACTCGTACATCCCTGCCTCGATGGCCTGCATCGCGTTGCGCTGTCCCGCGCTCGTTATGTCGATGGCGATCCGCATACGGGTCAGTTCGGATTCGTCCTTCACGATACGTAGGCTGTCTAGGATCGGCACGAGGTTACGCAGGGTGCCCCCGCCGGCCGAGTTGGCCCAAGCCTGTATGCGCTCGTTGTTTGCTGTACCGGCATAGAGGGTGGTGGAAAACGGCCCGGGAGCCGACTCACGAAAACGCTCTAGCTCCGCGTCGAAGTCAGCCAGAGCGTGGACCTGCGAGACGCCCACGAGTTCTCTCGCCCGCTCACCCGGCCCGAGCTTCTTCCCGGTCCACTGCTCGGTGCTCGGATCCCGTTCGGGCAGGAACAGGTGACTCTGCGCCGCGCCGGAGGCCTGAACTGGAATCACGAGCCACGCGTCCGGCGACTCGAGACCGGTCAGGTAGAAGAAGTAGTCATCCTGCCTGAAGTCATTGTCCTGCAGCACGTTCGCTTCGAGATCCTGGGCCGTCCCTGCTGGAATCACGATGACCCCAGCGCCGGCGCGCTGCACGAGCGCTTCGCGACGGGCGCGCGTAGCCTGCAAGTCCACGGCGCGTCCCATTCCGGGAAGGTCCTCCACAACTTCGGTGGCGCCTCTCGGCTGCTGGGCGCTCGACAGCCCCGGAAGGAGGAGAGCCCCGGCCAACAAAGCCAGGCTGGTGGTCGTTCGGAGCGTG
>CAZKUN010000491.1:0-2918 GCA_964555935.1 uncultured Armatimonadia bacterium
CACCTGAGCGGACGGCGCCTCTCCGCCTGATCATCAGATTCATTGTCCGATGCTCCTAGAATCTACGAGACTTCAATCATCTCGCCGACGGCCTTGAGATCCCCTCGCGCGGGGAGAGCGGGTGACCGCGCCCCCGATCGTCTCGCGAATGTCTGCTCCCACACGTTTGAAGCCAAATGCGAATTCTTCCGCGACGCGGCGTCGCCGCGCCGCTCGTGCCGGCGGTGCGATAGGCGGGCTCCGCTCGGCACTCCTTGCTCATGACCTTCGGGCCCTCCATTCGGGAGCAACGTCCCTTGTTCGGCTGCGCGAACATACGGTGTAATCGCGTTGTACTGGGCAATTCGCGAAGCCCAGCAGGCCGCGCGCGAGCGCGACACGTCGGCTGCACCGTGAGCAGGCCCGTTCGCACCGGAAGTGCCGGAGGGGGGCAGCGATGCCGACCGAGACGAAAGCCAGGCAGCAGCAGTCTGCCGAGCCGCTGGACAAGTTGCTGAAATACGGCAAGGGGAACGGTTACCAGCTGGACTGGCTTCAGCAGCGCGAGACATGGGGCGACGAACTCCATCCCGACATGGAGCATGGCGGCCTGCGACTTCAGGACGCCATCAGCGGCCCCTTCGGAGAGGTGCCCGAAGTCAGCGACAACGAGACCGGCCGACCGCGCGGCGCCTTGCTGCGCGAGGGCGCGCCGCGCGTGGGCAGCTACCGCGTCAAGTCGAAGTCCGAGATCTGGATGCGCAACGCCGCCGCACTCTACGAGGAGGCGCTCACACGCCAGTGGTCCTCGGCCACGGACGTCCCCTGGGACACACTGAAACCGCTGCCCGACGACATCGAGCGGGCGGAATGCGAGCTCGCTACGTTCCTCTCGGATGTCGAGTTCGTCGCTGGCGACGTGCCCGGCAGGTGGATTGCCGACACCTCACCGGACTTCTTCGAACCGCGTATGTTCCTCGTCTCCCAGATCATGGACGAGGCGCGTCACCTGGACGTCTTCCGCAAGCGCGCACTGGCCAACGGCGGCGGGCTGATGCAGCAGTCGCGGGCCTTCTCCGGTGGTTTCGGCAGCAGCATCGACAACGCGCGCGACTTCACCGAGATGTCGGTGCGGCTGCACATCAGCGGCGAGGGCCTGATCCTCAGCGTCTTCCGCATGGGCGAGCGCATGGGCTACAACGACGCGGAGAAGGAGATCTACCGCCTCTGCGGATCGGATGAGTCGCGGCACGTCGCCTTCGGCGTGATGCACCTGCGGTACATCTCGGAGGTCGAGCCGGAGCGCAAGGAAGAGATCCACTGCCTGCTCGACGAGGTCGAGATGGGGCTGGCCCTTGGAGAGGGCTCTTCGGCCCAGAATCTGCTGGTGCGCAGCGCAGGCACCGGCAGTTCGTTGGCGGTGCTGCTGGGCGGCGGTGACGTCGAAGAGGGTGAGAAGCTCGCCCAGGCGATGCGGCAACGCCAGATCAAAGAGTACATCCAGCGGATCAAGGTCTCCGGTTTCGGTGAGCGCTTCGAGAACGGCCGCTCCGGCCCCGTGTTGATGAAGTACGTGGCGGGGTAGGAGTTTGTTGACGGGCGGTGAGCGCCCACTGCTAACCAGAGCTACGGCGGAAGGCCAGCCGCGGCGGATCGGAATGGAAAACATCTATGGTTTCGACGAAGGACAAGATGTCCGCGGACGCACGATCGGCCCTACCCGAAGACTTCGCGCAACGTTTTGGGGCCCAGTTCAGCGAAGTCTCTGGCGCGTCCGCGGATCCACGTGAGTTCAGCCTTGAGTGGGGCACCCGGGCAAAGCCCGGCAATCTCCAGGCGGGCCTCACGATCGATGACATCAACATCGGCCTCTACGGCCACATCCCGGACCGTGCAGAGGGTCGCAACCGCATCCCACGTGGCGCGATTCCGCTGAAAGGGGTCACTGACGTCGGCGGATATTCCGTCTGCGACGCGCACCGGCTGTGGTCGGACCAGGCCGGCCAGCTCTACGAAGAGGCCATTCAGTGGCGCTGGCAGACGGCCACGGACCTGCCATGGGATACGGGGCACGATGTGCCCGAAGACGTGGAACTGGCGGTCTGCCAGGTGGCGACCGAACTCTGTCAGCAGGCGCAGACCGAGATTGACGCGATCTCAAAGTGGTTCCGAGAACTCAACCCGGTCTTCCACGAAGTGAAACTGCATCTCGCCTGCAACGTCTTCGACGCCGCCCGCATGTTTGACGGCTACTACAAGCGCGCGATGCTCAACGGCGGCGGGCTGCTGGTGGAGAGCTCGGGCTACATGAACCGCATCATCCAGGAGTGCTACTCAGGGTGGACGGAGACCTCTACGCTGCTACACCTCGTGCGTGGCACGTTCACGCAGACGGTCCTGCGGTACCTGGCCGCCTGTGGGCCGACGCGGCTGGACCGTGAGCTGGCGGCGCGCTGTCTCGCCGACACCACCCGCCACATCGCCTACGCGATGGACCATCTGCGCTTCTCCTTCTCAAAGGCACCGGAGCGCGCCAAGGCCTACGCCGTCAGCCTGATCGCCGCCGAAGCGCAGGTCGCACGTGACGAAGCCGACCCCGTGCTCTGGGAGGCGCTGGCCGTGATCTTCGGTGGAGGCATCCGGGGCATGGACGAAGGCATGGAGGTCGTTAAACGCCTCCGTCGAGACTGGGTGAACGGGTACGTCGACCGGCTGGCATGGGCCGGCGTGATGCGGCAGGATGGCCTGCACCCGGCGCTCAGACAGTGGATCGAGGAACCAGAGACAGCAGCGGTGGGCTAGCCGTGCCGCTACATCAATATCGCTGCGACGACTGCTCCGCCGAGATCGAAGTGCTCGCGCGGACGGCGTCCATGCGTCCGGCCGTGAGCTGCGGCGAATGCGGTTCAAGGCGCATGGAGCGCCTGCTGACCGGCTTC
>CAZKUN010000492.1:0-2901 GCA_964555935.1 uncultured Armatimonadia bacterium
GGTCTTCAACAAGAAGTTCGTTGAGGCCGATGCCAGCAACGGCGCGCACAATACGGACTACGCGCTTAGCTTGCTCGACATCGCGATCGCGATACTGTCAGCGCTGTAAGGACTGCGTTGGCGCTGCGCTGGCTTGTCATAGGAATTGTCAGAAGATTGGTCTCGCCCCCGGCCTGCTTGGTCCCCCTCGCGGGCCGGGGGTATTGTCTACCTCCACGCATAGCCCCTTAGCTCGACAATGCCCGGGGGCTCTAAGCCCCCGGGCATTGTCGTTTTCCTGGCAGCGCTGTTAGGTCCGCCCTCGAGTCAGTCGTCCCACATCGCGTCTAGCGCCTCGAGCGTCTCCTCGACGATGACTTGGCCGCCGTCTGGCCCCACGCTGCTGTCGACCGCCTCGGCGCCGTAGCTTCTCGCCGCCACGGCCCGTTCGGTGGGGAGATACGTGCCGTCGTTGTCCGGCCCCCCGCTCGCGAGCTGCACGACGAAGGTCTGCACGGCCCTGCTGCGGGCTGCGATCCTCAGCCCGTAGTCGAGGAAGTACTCGAAGGGGCTCGTGGCGAACGCGATGTCTCCCAGTCGGACGCAGTGCAACTCGACCTCGCGCCACGGCTCGGCATCCTGACTCTCGTAACGAGCGACGACCGTGCGGTTTCGTCGGAGCATGATGAAGTGCCGCGAACTGGCGAGGCTGTCCTTGGGATCCGGATTCTCAGCCTCCAACTCCTCAATGGTCGTTCGTGACGTCTCGTACTCCTCATCCGTCACTCGCCGAATGGGGAGGTTTACCTTTCTCAGCGAATGCTCGAGGACCGGGTCGCGCCGGATGTCGCAGGCGGCAAGCTCGACCACGTCCTCAACGCTGAGCCCGACGCGACGGGCGATCTCCTCGCGCTCAGTGAGACCGCGCAGTTCGAGCATTCGCTTCTCGGCCGCCTTGTCCACGAGCAGATGGGGCGACTGGTCGCCCGCGGCGCTGCACTGGGACATGACGAAGACCGAGTCGCCCAGCCGGCGCGCCAAGTCGACGCGGACCTCGTGCCAGTAATCGGCGGTGACGTAACTGACGTTTTCGGTCACCTGCGACGGGCACGCCAGGTTCACGATGACGCCGGTGAGGGCATCGGCGGCGTCCCAAGTGAAGAGCAGGTCGAGGCTGTGGTCCTCATAGCCCTCCATCCCCCAGAAATCGGGCAGGCTCGTGTCGCCGTACATCTGCGAGCGTCCGTCTGCATAGGACGCGCGTCGGTTGTGCCCGACGACGGCGTGCCCGAGGCCCCAACTGACGCCGCCGGGCGCGCGGCGCTGCCACGCGTCAATCACCGCATCAGCCACCCGCTCCACAAATACCTCGGCGTACTCGGTCGGACTCATCACCGGTGGGTCATCCGGCGGGTAGATCCCCTCGGTCAGCGTGGGCGCCGCGTGCGTGTGGGTGGCGTTGAGGAATAGCTTGCCCGTGTCCAGTTCGGGCAGTCGCGATCTCAGCACTTCGCAGATCCGCTCGTGGATGAACCCAGGGATTGTCCCTCGGTCGCAGGAGACCATCACCGTCTGCTCGGCGTCGCCGGCCCCGTTCTGGCCCTCGAGCGCCAGGGCCGTCACCGTCAACGGGTCGCCTACGTACTCGGAGATCCTCGTGCGGAACTGCCCGCGCAAGGCAGTCGGTCTATCGGGAGTGATGTCTGCTCTCGCCCATCCAATTAGCATCTGAAGCACCTCGGTTGTAGGGTGGCGTGCGGGGGCGGACTGCGCATGGAGGGTTCTGCAACTGCTCGTTGGGCTCCTCCTATGGTTGACACCGGCGGACGGGCGAGGTACATCTAACACTGGAACGCGAGGCCCAGGCCTCACCGGAGGAAGAGCATGCCTGACGGCGACAGGACGCTTGACTCGGAGATGGTCAATGTGATCGCGGCGACCGCGCGCGCGGCTGTTGATGACTCATCGCGCCTGCAGCCGGCCAAACGGGCGGTTGCCGCGATCTCCGGGGCCCTCGACGGCGCGCAGACCACCGTCTTCCTCTGCAACCAGTGGACGCATGCGCTGTACTGCGTCGCCGGTGGCATCGGGGACGGCGGCCCAAGCGAGCAGGGCGTCGACCGGGAAAGTCAGGTGGCATTCTTGGGCCTGGCGATGGATGGGCGAGAGCCGCACGTGCTGGCCGTGCGCCCACATGATGGGGCGTTGCGCCCATGGTGGGACGCCGGTTTCGCGTGGGCAGTGGCGATCCCGTTCAGGTCCGCTGGACAGTCGTTCGGTGGGATGGTGACGCGCGGCAGATCGCCATATGAGCCGGACGGGGCCGCGCTTGGCTTCGTGTCGTCCATCGCGTCCATTACCGGCATGGGGCTGGCCATGGATGCGCACCCATTTGCGCGCGACGCGACGCTTACCCTCGACCATGTCGTGCGCGCGCAGGAAGATGAGCGGGCGAGGATCTCGCGCGACCTGCATGATGAGGTCAACCAGGTCCTGCCCGCGATCCTGGTGTCGTTGAAGCTGCTGTTGAGCAAGATCGACGAGCCCGGGGCGCAGGACGATGTTGAAGCCATTCGGGACCAGGTGCGAGGCGTGTTTGATGACCTGCGACGGGCAGCCCATGGACTGAGACCGCCCGAACTGGATGATTTGGGCCTTGCGGGCGCCGTAGAGTCTCTGTGTAGCACGTTCTCGGCAGAGCACAACATTGACGCGAGCGCCTTCCACGTGGACGCGAACTGCCCGTGCCGATCCGACGCGATCGACGTGACGCTCTACCGGATCGTCCAGGAGGCGCTGGCGAACGTGGCGCGACACTCTGATGCCTCACAGGTCTCGGTGGTTATCACGTGTCGCGATGGCCTGGTCGCGGCTCAGATTGAGGACAACGGCAGCGGCGCTCGCCCTCAGGAGGACACCCCT
>CAZKUN010000493.1:0-1912 GCA_964555935.1 uncultured Armatimonadia bacterium
ATCTCCGGACCAAGCGGTGCAGCCCACGCGCTCGAAGGCGCGGTGTATTTTCCGACGGAGGGAGTATGGACTCATTACCAGGTCTCGCTCGACCCCGCGAACTGGGTCGTCGAGTCGGGCAGCTGGGCGAACATTCTCGCCCAGGTGACCTACCTCGAGATCTACGTCGACTTCGTGACCGGTACTGAGCTAGTCGGCATCGACAATGTCCTGCTCTCCGCGAATCCGGTCCCCCAGAACCTGTACGACGGGCTCTTGACTGGCTCGTCCTCGGGCGAGCAGATTCAATACGCGCTCACCCTGACGGCGGCCCAGGGGCTCGCAATCGACCTGACGGCTCACATGACGACCGGAAGCCTCGACTTTGGTCTCTTCGACGACCGCGGCGTCGAGGTCGTTGGTTCCAACGACTCGGCCATCACCGACGGGCAGACGGGAAGCGCCGACGAGATCGCCCAGCGAACCAGCACGTACCAGCTGCGAATCTGGGGCTCCGGCGGTGCCGTCGGCACCTACGATCTCTACATCTACAACGCATGGTTCAATCCGGGTGTCGTTGACGGTCAAAGAAGCGACTACTCGCGCAACTACACTGCATCATACGTTCAGGACGGCAGCTACTCTGCAGACGAGCTCGGAGTACGCGTCTTCCGGCTCACCGCTCTGGCGGGAAGCCCCGTGACCGCCTCCGTCACGGCCACCTTGACGTCCGGCGGCCTCGATTTTGGGATCTTCGACGGGGAGGGTGTTGAGATCGAGCCCTCAGACGACACATCGATCACCAACGGGCAGACCGGGGTCGCCAGCCGGACGATCGAGGCGGATGGCGTCTACTACCTGCGCGTATGGGACACCACGAACGCCGTCGGCACTTACGATCTGGCGATGACCGGTGCCGCGTTCGATGCGGACACCGACGATGACAACTTGACCGATGCCGCGGAGTACTGGCACGAGACCTCACTGGGCTTCACGGACACGGACGGGGACACGTTCTCGGACTACGACGAGCTGGCCTCAGGCGACAGTCCCCTGATCGCCACGGAGTACACGGCAGCCGATCTCGCGGGGGCCATCGACCAGGCGAGTGCCTTCCCGGTGCCGTTCTTCGACACCCCGTTCCAGGTCGAGTACGAGGGCGGCGAGCAGTGGTATGCCGTCGATCTCGTCGCGGGCCAGGGCATCACGGTCGCCATCTACCCCCACTTCGACTACGGCGGCGTCAACTTTCAGCTCTACGAGCCGTTCGGAACCGCCGTGGTGAGCTCGAGCGATAACCAGATCACCAACGGCCAACACCGGACCCTCCAGTGGACGGCAGCCGTGAGCGGTACCTATGCGATCCGCGTCCTCGGCCCCAGCTGCTGCGGCGTGAGCGTCGCCAGTGGCCAGTACGATCTCGCGGTCTACCAGGCCTGGTTCAACCCCGGTGTGGTCGACAGTCAGCGGGATCACTACTTCAGCGACAACACGGCCCCCTACGTGGCCGGCGGTACCTACGACGTCACTCCCCGCATGCAGAGCACCTATGCGCCCCACGTTCATCGGTTTACGGCCCAGCTGGGCAGCCTGGTCGACGTCACCGTCACCTCCCACCTCAACAAGGGACAGCTCGACTTCGGCATCTTCGACTCCCAGGGAACGGAGATCGCAGGCTCCAACGACAACGCCATCACCGACGGACAGACCGGGGTCGCCAGCGACACCATCGAGGCCGATGGCGTCTACTTCCTCCGCATCTGGGACGGGTCGAACGCCCTCGGCACCTACGACCTCACGATCACGGGCCACGACCTCGATGCCGATAGCGATGGCGATGGACTCCTCGATGCCGCGGAGTACTGGCACGAGACCTCGCTGGGCTTCACGGACACGGACGGGGACACGTTCTCGGACTACGACGAGCTGGCCT
>CAZKUN010000493.1:2012-2882 GCA_964555935.1 uncultured Armatimonadia bacterium
GACCTCACGATCACGGGCCACGACCTCGATGCCGATAGCGATGGCGATGGACTCCCCGACGCGTTCGAGACGAACACGGGGTCGTACGTGTCACCGTTCGATACAGGCACCGATCCGCTCGTCGCCGACACCGACGGAGACGGCCTGCAGGACGGGGTCGAGTCGAACACCGGCACCTATCTGAGCCCAGACAACACGGGGACAGATCCCAACGAGTTCGACACGGACGGCGACGGATTCGGGGACGGACTCGAGGTTGCCGCCGGATCGGATCCCACGGACGAGAACAGCACTCTGCCGTACGCGGTGCCCGCCCTTCCGCCGTACGCCATCGGGCTGCTCGCGTTCCTACTAATCGTGAGCGCGAGTTTGGTCCAACGCCGACGAGAGGGCTGAACCGCCGGGATTGGCGGAGGCTCTGCCTTGCCCCGACTTTGACGGAGGGAAAGAACCGGACTTCGCCGAGGCAGAAGCCTGCCACGACTAGAGAATCGAGCCGCTCGCGTCGATCGCAAGCCGCACCGCTCGCTCGGTCGGGGCCAGATAGAAGCGCTCGAGTGTCGCGTTGCTTGCCCACCCCCCAAGACGCCGGACCGTGTCCATGGGTGTACCTGCAGCGAGCAGGTGGGACGCCCAGGAGCGGCGCAGGTCATGGAGTGCCTTCGAGCCTTTCTGCCAGAGCCTCGCACGTTCGGCTACCCTGCGAGCGCAGTGGCTGAGACCAGTTTCGGTCCACTGACCGCCGTGACTGGGAACGGGGAAGACCCAATCGTGCGGACCGTGCAGCACGGTCTCCTTGTGCGCGAGCAGGATCTCTTGCAGTCGGGCCGGCATCGGGACCGTCCGCTCACAATGTGACTTGGGTCGCCA
>CAZKUN010000494.1:0-2865 GCA_964555935.1 uncultured Armatimonadia bacterium
CGACGCGATACGCCGGTACGACCCGAACCACCTGATCCTGGGCGATCGGTGGGAAGCAAACGCGCCACTGCCGGAGGAAGTCGTGCGCGCGGCGGCTCCGTACGTCGACGTGTTCAGCTTTCAGTGCTTCGGGATCGTGGACAACATCGTAGAGAAGATCCGGCGCTGGTCGGACTTCGGGGATCATCCGATTCTACTGGCCGACGCGGCCGGCCACGTTCGGGCGCCTGGGGACGATGCCTGGCCAGCCATCGCGAACCGCAACCACGACGCGGAGCACTATCGCCTCGTAATGGACGGGCTTTGGGACGTCCCGGCATGTGTGGGATACCACCTGTGCGGCGCCCACATTCGCAACAACGCGCGTCGGTGCGGCTTCCGCGACCGGACGAACCGACTGATCCCCGAGACAGTTGACGGCATTCGCGCGGTCAACGCAGAGATGCAGCAGAGAATGGACGTATGACACAAGCACTGGATTCTTACGGCGGCTTCACGGGGCTGAAAGGCACGCGCACCGGCTGGTTCCACCTCGAGAAGCTGGATAGGCGCACCTGGTTCGTCACACCCGAGGGCAACGCCTTCTTCCCCCTCTCGCTGGCACACATCTACACAGGCAACAGCACACCAACCGTGCAAAAGCTCTACGGTGGTGATCAGAACGCATGGATGGAAGACTGGTTCGCCAAAGTGCGCGCGCTGGGCTTCAACTGCGCCCTCGCCGGCGCCACAAGCCAATGCCGGAATCCAATGGGCTACGTCGACATTGCTCGCGCCGAAGCCATCTTCCAACGGGAGTCGTTCCCATACGCCGTGGGCATTTTCCTGATCCCGCACCCCAATGAACTCCCTGAGGGCCAGGAGCGCCCGGATATCTTTTCGCCGGTCTTCCAGGACTGGGCTAAGGAGATGATCGCCGAAACCTGCGCAACGTATGCTGACGATCCACTTGTGATGGGTTACTACTATGGGTTCGGGACGTTCCTCAGCCCCAAGAGCTGGATCGCGTCGCTGGGACGGGATGTGACCGATGAGAACGTGCAAGAACACATTCGCGAGATGGCGGTGAGTCTGTATCGCATAGCTCACGATGCCATCCGGGAGTACGATCCAAATCACCTGATTCTCGGTCCCTACGTGAAGGAACAGTCCTTCAGCTTGGAGACGTGGAGAGCGCTGGCGCCCTATGTGGACACGCTGACGCCGCAGCACGTCAACCGCGACTACAGCTTTACTGAGCAAGCATTGGCCACCGGGCGCGCAGTGCTGGTTTCGGACGAAGTGACAGACCATCTGCACAACGCCAAACATCCGGGATTCCGCTCGGTGAAGTCCTCAGCAGACAAAGCGCGCATCTATGAATCTGTGCTTGAACGGCACCTGCGTGACCCGCATGTGTGCGGTGTGAACTTCTGTGCGACGCTGTACGATCTGGACGACGGGCCGCTCATGGTTCGTATGGGCATGATGGAGGGCTTATACGACGCCAATGGAACCCCGAAACCCGGTCTGGTGGACGTGGTCACGCGCGCGAACCAAGGTGTGTACGAGCGCGCAGCAGCGCCATTCGATACTGAGGATCTGGGAGAACTGGATGCCCGCCACTTCCACACATGGGACGAAGCGCATGGCCGGGCCTAAGCCGCGCAACTGCGTCGGCCAGAGCCGCCCCGTACACGTCGGACGCCCCCTTGAGCGTCTCGACTCCCACGATGGCCACGCAAACGTGCCTTCCTGCCTTGCGGCTAGATCTGCGTCGGCCTAGACTCGCGCCCGGAATCCGCAGAAGCGACGGGGTCCGATCCCGTCAGGACTGCACCGGCGGTTCACGAGTTCACGGCATCGAGTGCGTTGCTGTTCGGCAAGCATCCGTAGAACGCGGCGGGGACTTTTGGGCGCTATAGCAGGCCCGAGGGTTGCACCCGTTTCCATGAACTCATGCAGGAGGGTAATGGACCATCGCCGCGACGGCGTCGGATTACTCAGGCCATACGAACTCGCGCCGTTCCGCGTCGCTCGCCACCAGCCGTCGGTACACGTAGGCCGACGCAAGAGCGATCGTGGGAGCAGCCGCTAACACGCCGACGCCTAGCGCAAGCGTCCCGAGCAGCGTCACAAGCCCGCAAAGCAAGCCATACCAGAACAGATTCAACTTCTCTCCACGCGTGAGCGCGGAGCTTCGCTTCAGAGACTCCATCACGCCAGCGTCTTCATCAACGATCGCGTAGATGTAGTATTGGAACTTGATGCCCCAGATGACCCCCGGCACGATCAGAAGGAGGAATCCGCCGATGACGATGCCTGCGTAAACGATTGTCGCTAGCACCGCGCGGACGAGAAGGCGACCTTGGGAGAAGAGGTCCCCTATCGTGGCTTCCTCCCCATCTACCACGCGCAATGCCAGGTGTGTGAACCCAAGCTGCCCGAACCTCCCTAGCACATAGCCAACGATCCCTAGCACAACGGCAACGAGATAGAGCGCCGCGTGCGTAAAGAGGGAGGCGCTGTCTGACAACTTTACGAGAACACCTAACCCGTTTACGAGAACACCTAACCCCTTGTCCATGACCATGAACAGAAGGAAGGCGCTGATCATGAGCCAGATGTTCGCCTTGAAGGTCCGCCAGCCAACGCCAATCGCCTCACCACTGCTGAACGCTGACGCTCCCATAGACATCCTCCCTGTCTCGGCTCCAATGAAGCTCGCCGCCGGCTAAGCGCCTCAAACGGCGCGCTACGGGATTGTAGGGGCGCCCAGGGGTAGCCTAACACATGACCCATGCCGAGGACAACCAGCGCGCTAGCGGCGGCAGGGCTGTTTAGTTGTCCATGGTGACGCCGATCAGGGCTAGGGCCTCTCGTGGT
>CAZKUN010000495.1:0-2862 GCA_964555935.1 uncultured Armatimonadia bacterium
GCCACGGGAACAAGTCACCGCACACCGAGCTCCAAATCTCCGGCTTCGGCGGCGCCATTGCAGAGCTGCACACCTTGCGCCTCCTCGCCCGCGACGCTACCGATAGAGCCACGAGCTTCGGTGCGCTCACGTTCCATCTCTCCCCCACTGATCCGAAGAGCGCCATCGGCAAGCGGCTCGCCAGACTGGCCCGCAAGGGCAGGCCGAAGGAGCCCAACGGCAGCGGCACAGTCACCGTCGAGGACTCCCGCATCCACACGTTCAGCGAGGGTATGGGCTGGAACATCTACATGCACGACGGCGTCCCCGCTTACACAGAGGAGCAGCTTGATGAGCTCGTTGGTCTCCTGGAATGGTCAGGCTGCGAATGGGTCAGAGCGCCGATCCTCTTTGCTGAGTGGGAATCCGAGAACGACAACGACGACCCGTTCACGCTCAGCAAGGACGCGCTTCACTTCGACCAGCCCAAGCTCTCCGCAGCCATCCGCATCTGGCGGCGCCTCGATGAAAGCGACATCCGCGTTCTTCTCTGCAACTGGAAATTCCAGACCGGGTGGATGTCTCCCACGCTCCGTGAGAACCCGGACGCCTCGTGGGAGGAGTGGGCCTACGAGTTGGTGGACAGCGGCGAGGAGATCGGCGAATCGTACGCCGGGCTCATCATGCACCTGGAGGAAGAGGGTCTGGACAACGTCCGCGCTGTGTCCATCATGAACGAGCCCGACGCCTCCATATCCAAGGGTGGCTACGGTCCCGGCTTCTGGGCGCTCTACGCGGGCATGGACCGCGCTCTTCGACACTATGGCCTCCGCGACCACGTCGAGATCATCGGTCCGGAACTGTGCAGCGGACCGGCCAGCCTCGCCAGGGAGATAGAGGCCTATGGCGACGTCATCCCGCTCATCGACGTCATCTCGGATCATAACTACAAATTCGGCTTTGACTACGAACTCGGCTTCCAGCCATCCGAGGGTGCGCGCCGTTACGCAGAAGTCTACCGCCTGCTATCCGAGCGTCTCGACCACGAGCCCCGCCTTGTCCAGGGGGAGTTTAGCGCCGACGCCGGCGGCACTGTTGACGAACTCTACACCGAGAGCCTCAGCCTCGCGGAGCAGTTCGTTCAGAACGTCAACGTCGGCCTCGACGGCCAGCTCAGATGGAACTGGGGCCGGGCTGAGCCCTCCGATTGGATGGACAGTTTCCGGCCGCTTATCCAGGGCGCCGATGGCAGCACGCAGATACATGGGCCCGTCTTCTTCCCGCAGGCGCTGCTCTCGCGCTACATTCGCTCCGGGTGGGACGTCCTCCGTTGCACCGTTGACGGCGCCCGCGATGAGGACGACACCCAGCGCGTCTTCACGACCTGTCTGCGCTCACCTGATGGCGACGTGACGCTGCTCCTGGTCAATGATGGCTTCGAGCCGAAGCAGCTGACCCTTGCGTTTGCCAGCGTCACGCAATCCGAGACGCTCAGCATTCTCTCCGTCACCGGGCCAGTACCCACGGGCATCGCGGAGCACGTGCCGCTGAAGCTTGAGGATGGCACGGGCACCTTCACAATGCAGCCGCGGTCTATATACGCCGTCACGACGCTTCCGCCCGGCGACCTCAGCTATCCCGACCGCACAACGGGCAAGCGGCTGGACGCCGCGGCGCTCTACGAGACCGCGATCATCAGCGAGGGCGACCGGACGCGCATCCACCATGTTCTCAGCAAAGCCCGCCGCGGAGAGCCGGTCACCATCGGCGTGATTGGCGGCTCGATCACCGGCGGCGCGGCGGCTAGCGAGTGGGTCAACAGCTACGGGCCGCTCGTGACGGAGTGGTGGCAGGCCACGTTCCCCGACTGCGAGGTCAAGTTGATCGCCGCGGGCATCGGCGGCACTGGGTCGATCTATGGCGCGCTCCGCGCCGAGCGAGATCTCCTCCGGCACCAACCCGACTTCGTCATCACCGAGTTCGGGGTGAACGATGCCGCAGATCAGGCGTGCATGGACTCGGTTGAGGGTCTCACACGGCAGATCCTCAGCGGCGATGCAGCGAACCTGATGATCTTCATGGCCTTGCGCGGCGACGATGAGATCTACAACGTACAGGCGACCCAGATCCCCGTCGGCGAGCACTACGATCTTCCGATGCTGAGCTTTCGCGATGCGGTCGCGCAGCAGATCGACGAGGGGCGGATCACCTGGGAGGACGTCCACGCCGACGTTGTCCACCCGAACGACCGGGGCCATCGGCTGGCCACCGATCTGATCATCCACGCCCTTGAGCAGGCCCTTGCCGCGCTGCCCGAGGAGGGCGAGATCGACACGATCCCCCCACTCCCGCCGCCGCTGCACGCGGGTGCATTCGAGCATGTCGAGCTTCATTGGGCAGGCGAGTGGGAGCTGGAATCGTGCGAGGGATGGAGTGTGGAGCCGGGAGACTGGCGAGGCAAGTGGTGGGCGAGTAGCACGCCCGGAAGCACGATGGAGCTCAAGGTCCTCGGCAGCGTACTCTGCATCTACGCCAACCGCGCGGCCGACATCAACGGTGTGGCTGAGGTGTCGGTCGATGGGAAATCTGCGAAGACCTACGGCTGGTTCGATGGCGACGTATTCAGTTCCGGACTGCTCTTCCGCGACCTGGGACGGGGACCGCACACCGTTAGGGTCGGGCTGCTCGATGAGACTTGGCCGCAGGGCGACGACCACACCGTGCGCATCTACGCCATCGGGTCTGCGGCCATCGGCGAGTAGACGGAACTCACGGCGGGGGCTGTCCCCTGTCCCCAAGAAGAACTCCGTCCACGCTGGATGTGAGTTTGCACGGTAGATGTCAACAGCGCGGATCCGTTGGCATCTACCGTGCAAGTCTACA
>CAZKUN010000496.1:0-2858 GCA_964555935.1 uncultured Armatimonadia bacterium
AGTTTCTTGGCACCTCTACCGAAAACCTCCCTGCTCATATGGGCAATGCGGGGTTATCGTTCGTCAGCCGCTGTTCTCACTCACCGATGATGGCGATCCGAAGCTCACCTTCCGCGTAACTTCCATAAACTCCAAAGCCGCCGCTGCCAACGCGCTCATGCTGGCGACCAAGGAGATGCACGAGATGAACCAGAGCCTCAGCCTGCAATACCTGCAGATTCAGCAGAGGCTAGAGAACCAGAACCGCCAGTTCTCGATAATGTCAAACATCATGAAGACCAAGCACGACACCGCCAAGAACGCGATCCAAAACGTGCGGTAGTCAGCTTGATGGGGCTGCGGACGCCGAGGAAACTCAGAAATCGCTGTAGGCCGTGCCGTCCAGGGCCGTGCCGGAGGCGTTGCTCCGGACCCGGCCGGTGGACTTTCTGTAGCCCCAGAAGGCCTGTAACGTGATGGGATCCACGGGGAGTCCCCCGTCGCCGGTGGTCAGGTAGGGGCCATCCCACGGCGTGTCCGGGAGGAGATCGATCTTGTCGCCCGTGCCATCCGCATGACAGTGCCCGGGAGCCGTATATGACATGAGATGCTCCAGGCGGCAGGGATGGCCGCCGTGCGTCGCCTCGAAGAGCCGGATCGCGCACCTCATTTTCTGGAGATCAGCTCGCATCGTCGCGCCCCTTGCCTCAAGCACCGCCCCCATCATCCGTGGGACCGCAATCGCGGTGATGATTGCGATCACCATGACCACAATCAACACTTCGATGAGCGTGAATCCGCCTACGGCCTGCTTCCTGGGCACGAGGCTGTCTTCCCTTCCCGCACTGGGCGTGTCGCGGCGAACTGTCCTAAGATCCCTCTACCACGAGTCTCCGCGCCCTCCCACCAATTTTTCGTGAGGCGTCATCGTGGATATCCCGACCTGAGCTGGACTTCCCAGTCCGGCGCCGTCCATCCGTCCGTGCCTGCGGATCTCCAGATCCGCTCCGTTGCCTCCGTAGCACCGGCGCCCTCGCCGGTGCATGTCGTCCCTGGCTGCCGTCCCTCATCCCTGCACTGTCTCCGCCCGCCCGTGTCAGACACCCCTTATTGCAGCCTCACGCAAAAAGGGTGTCTGACACCAGAACTCCCACTCCGCCCCTGCCAGTCACCCATCCCGCATCCATTTCCGCAGGTTCGTGAACACCGGTTGGCGAACTTGATGGCGCTCGCGGACCAATTCGCGTGCGGCTGCACATGCTGATGGGTGAGGGGTGGCTCATGAAGATGGCGTGGGCGGCGGCGGCTCTGATACTGAGCCCGATATTGGCTGGCTGCGGCCGCGTGACGTGTGACCGCTTCAACCTGCAAGCGTCCCTTGCGGGTAACGAACTGACTGTCTCCCTGGATACGGACCTCCCCGATTATACGGGCGTGATCGTGGGCGTGCGCCGACTGAGGCAAGAGCTTGGGGACCTGTCCGCACGTGAGCCGGGGCGCCAGGTTGGGTACATGTCCACACGCCCAACGGATTACTTCAGGGAGAGCAGCACGGTCGGGCGATGGAGGATGGCTCGGACGATCACGCTCGACCACGCGCAGTGGGAGCGAGATGCCCAGGCGGCACAGAGACACTCCACTGGCTTCGGTGACCGCTTCCAGTTCACCCACGCCGAGTCGGACATCGAACTCCACGCCGTCGTGCACGCGACACAGACCAATCCCAAGTTCGGTGAGAACAACAGGAACTTCAGGGGCAGCGACGTCGAGGAGTGTGGCAGCTTGCGAATCGTGTACAAGGAGCTGCGGTTCGCCTGCCCACTGAAGTGAGCATGCGGGCCAATTGAGGAGCGTGGCACTGTGTCCGAGCTCAGATTGCCGGGCGGCGTGTGGACCTACAATCCAGATGAGCAGCTCGGCCCGGCAGGCGGATTTGGTGCCGTGTATGCCGGCGAAGGCCCAGACCACGACTCGGTGGCGGTGAAGATCCTGACGGCTGTGGCGGAGGAATTCGGCGCCCGCGAACTCAGCATCGCGGAGGACCTGGCCGACCGTGAGTTGGCCCATGTGATCCCCGTTCACGACTCCGGACAGGACGCAATCTCGGGGCGCCAGGTCGTGGTAATGGCCCGGGCGGAGAAGAGCCTTCAGTCTGAACTCGACACTGGACGGACGTATGAGGAACCGGAGGCAGTCCAGGTGCTTCTGGAGATCCTGGCTGGTCTGGACGAGGTGGGGGACCTGGTTCATCGGGACCTGAAGCCGGGGAACGTGCTGTGGCATGAGGGGGCCTGGAAGATCGCGGACTTCGGCATCGCAAAGTACGTGGAGGATGCCACAGCGACATATACGCTCAAGGGCTGCCGCAGCCCGCACTACGCGGCGCCGGAGCAGTGGAGGGGCGAGACGGCCACGGAGGCGACCGATCTCTACGCGTTGGGGTGTATTGCCCATGCCTTGGTGACGGGAAGGCCGCCGTTCACAGGCCCTGAGGAACAGATCCAGAAGGCCCATCTGCTGGAGACGCCGCCGGACCTGCCGGGCACCTCGAACCATTTCCAGGCCGTCGCACGCTTACTTCTCAGAAAGCCTCCCGAGTCGCGCCCGCGGCGAGGGCGCGTCGTCTCGGTATTGGGGAAGCCGCGGGGTGCGGCGGCAGGCGGTCAGGGTCGCGCGCGTCTAGCGGCGGCCGCCGCGTCGGTCGGTCGAGAGGAATCCGCCGAGGAGGCGGCGCGAGCCAAGAGAGGTGCTGAGAAAGGTCGCCGCCAGGAGATCGCGAAGGACGCCCAGGGAGAGCTGCGCGAGATAACTGGCGCATTGGTGAGCGCGGCGGAGGAGTCGGCGGCTGGGGCCACACGGCGCCAGAAGGCGCCATTCGG
>CAZKUN010000497.1:0-2832 GCA_964555935.1 uncultured Armatimonadia bacterium
GGAGTATGAGGACGACCAGACGCGCTTCATCCCATACTGGGAGCTATCGGACCTCTATTCGGTGATCCCGGGTGAGGTGCTGTGCAGCCTCTACCTGAAGCGAGATCGAGCGTTGCTGGTGCTGGGCAGCCAGACTGAGGAGAACGTGCGGTGTGAGATGGATATCGCCGGACTGCTTGCGAAGTTGCCCGGAGGCGCCGAGGCTCGGGACGCGATCACTGGCGAGCCGTTGTCCCTGTCGCGGGGAGAGCTGAGGTTTCGCCTGCCCGGAAGACAGTGGCAAATGATCGAACTGAAGCGCACAGATTAATTAGTGTCAGACACTAGTTTACCGAGCGTTTAAGGCCCCGCAGCGCAATATAATGGCCCAGAAAAAATAGTGTCTGACACTAATTAAATCACGCCGACTGAGCCTCTGTTGGCTCGTAAACGCGTCTGTGACCTCGACACGGGCTCTGGGAGGCAGATCGCCACCGGAGACGAACCAGGTACCGTGTCGTCTTCACACCTCGCCGAGGGGAGCTGGCCGATGCGAATCACCAGCCGTGGAACGGTCGTGGCGGGACGCGCTGACACTGAATACTCTAGCGCCTGCTTCCCAGGCGCGTGCGTGTTGCCCAGCGGGCGGTGGTTGGTCACGCACCGCGCCGCGCCGACGAAGGACTCGGTCGCAAGTCAGCGGACGCTTCTCTCCTGGAGCGATGACGAGGGGCAGACGTGGGGCGACCCGGTCGAGCCGTGGGCGCCGCCGCGGATCGATGGGGCGAGGGGCGCTCTCCGCGCCGCCCACGTAACGTCGCTCGGCCCGATGAGCGCCGTGGCGGTCATCTACTGGGTGGATGTGTCCGGTCCGTCGCGGCCCTTCTTCAACGAGGAGACTGAGGGGCTGCTCGACTCGCGGGTCCTTCTCTCGCTGACCGAGGACGGCGGGGAGACTTGGTCCGATCCCGCCCTCGTCGACACCTCGCCCTACGACATTCCCACGCCCATCACGGGCCCCCTGCTCGCGCTGGCCAATGGCGACTGGGCGTTGCAGTTCGAGACCAACAAGACCTACAACGACTCCTCCCCGTGGCGTCACGCCTCGGTGTTCATGTTGTCGGCGGATCGCGGCGAATCATGGCCCGAACACGTGAGCGTCGCCGCCGATCCCGCTGGCCGCATCTTCTACTGGGACCAGCGACCAGCCGTGCTTCCGGACGGCCGGGTCCTCGACCTCTTCTGGACCTTCGATCGCGAGACGGCCGAGTATCTCAACATCCATGCGCGGGAATCTCGCCACCATGGACGGTCGTGGAGTGATCTCTGGGATACCGGCGTACCCGGCCAGCCCGCGCCGACGGTCGCGCTGCCTGATGGGCGCCTCGTGATGGTCTACGTCGACCGCACGGGCACTCCCCGGATCATGGCTCGCATCAGCAGCGACGACGGTCGCTCTTGGCCGGAGTCGACCGCGACCATCATCCACGGCGAGGCCGCGGAGTCGCAGACGGAAGATAAGGGCTCGATGCAGGATGCGTGGTCGGAGATGAGCCGCTTCTCCATCGGACTGCCCGCCACGGCGCCCTTGCCTGGTGGCGACATCCTGGTGGTCTACTACGCGGGGCCAGAGACGGATGTCACCGATATTCGCTGGGCGCGTCTCACCTCGCCGTGAACGTGACGCTGAGAATCGCTCCGTCGCGGGTGGTCACGTGCAGGCCGTCGGCGGCGGCGCGGACGCTGTTCACAGGCGCGGCGTCCGTGGGCGACCACCGGCCCATCACGTCGCCGTCGGAATTGAGAACGGTCAGTCCGGGACTGTCGCCCGCCACCACGAGTCGGCCCTCGCCCGCCACGTCGGCCCACACCAGCCCGTTGATGGGTGTCCCCACGAGTTGGGTGGAAAGCCGCTCCCCCAGATGGTCATACCGCACGAGGAATCCTGTCTCATTGCCGGTGAGAATCTCCGGCACGCCATCCCCGCCGAAGTCCCTCACCAGTACGGCCCGCGTCTCGCCGTCCGTGCGGGCGTACCACGCGCCCTCCTTCCACACCTGGGCGCTCTGTCGCTGTCCCTCGGTCCACGGCTCGCGGAGCAGCTTGCCACACCCGATCCCCGTGAATCCGCCATGCACGAAGTAGGTGTCGTCGCCGCCGAACGAGTGGATGTCCTGATGGTAGGCGCGGCCGCCCCAGATGCTCGTCCATCCATCCACCACAGTCCCCCCGGCCGGGCTTACGAGCTTCAAGCTGCCGCCCGAGGAGTTCACTGCCAGCCACTGAGCGGCTCCGTCATGAATGCTCACCGCGCTCATCGGCCGGATTACGTGAGCGTAGACCTCCGTGAATCGCGCGAACTCGGGCCCATCCGCGACATCCAGCAGCGTGACGCCTCCGTGACACCCCAGGGCGACCTGCTGCTCTCCATCGCCGCGGAAGTCACCGACCGCGATGCTGTAGACGGCGGGTTTGGCCCCATATCCCCAATGCGTGTTCTGGTGCTCCCATATTGGCGCGCCGTCCGCGGAATAGCATCGCACGGCGCCACCACGAGCCCCGCAGATGATGGTCATCTCGCCATTGAGAGCGCCCGCCCACACGGAGAGCATGGGGTGCCCATCGGTCGCGATGTCGAGCGCGCGCGTCCCGTCAGCCCGCGCCGCCACGAGGTGTCCATCCTCGCGCGCGCAGATGATCTCATCGACGCCGTCGCCATCCAGATCAGCGAAGGTCAGGTCGCTGATCGGCGCTTCCGGCGGCAGCAACTCACGAGCGCTCGCGACTAGTGGCAACGTTGCTGGGGGCGGCTCCGTTGGCCGCGCGGGCTGAGCTTGATCAGCCACGGCCATG
>CAZKUN010000498.1:0-2819 GCA_964555935.1 uncultured Armatimonadia bacterium
TGTGATGTGTGATGTGTGCTGTTATGTGTGATGTGACATGTCAGATTGTGACGGTGGTCGATCCCGTGATGCTCCGCGCCGCTCAGGCGCACCCGGAGGAGCACCGAGACCTCATGGTCCGCGTTGCCGGCTTCAACGGGTACTTCGTGAGGTGCGCTCCACACGTTCAGGCGGATGTGCTCCGCCGCTATCTCTCGTAGGTCGGAGGGCTGTTTGATGCGCTTACTGGCTGTGGCAATCGCCATCGCGGCGACCTGTGCCTCGATCGGGCAGGAGTTGGAACTCGTCGATGAGGTCCGCCTGGAGGATCAGTCCATCGCGAAGGACGAGGCCATTGATCTGGCGCTGCCCGCGCTGCCCGCCCGCGAGGGGCACGTGGCGGTCTTGACTTTCCGCGCCGTGATCCGCACGGAGGGTCCGGGAGGCTGCAACTACAACGCTTCCATCCTGATCAACGGCGCGCCGGTCTCGCGCTATGCCGCCGGCGGTGATGAGCGATTGCTCGGCCGGCTGGCGGGTCTCGATCTCGTTGAGGGAGCCGCGCCGCCATTCCCTGTTTTCAGCGGCGACCGGGCGATGATGATGTTCGCGCCGGATGTCGATACGGGCGACGCGATGACGCTCGCGGGCCTCGGCGCGACCTTCGCGCTCGACGTGACTGATCTCGTCTCAGGCGTCGACGGCAACACGGTCACATTTCGCAACCTCCTGCCAGGCGTACCCAAGCCGGGCTATGGCGATCTGCGCGTCGAAGCCATCGCCGTCGGGTACGTGAGCCGCGACGCCCTGCCGCAGCCGTTGAGTGACGTGCCCGAGCGCGGGCGGGTCGCCCAGGAAGTGACGCAAGACGATCTCCATCTCGCGCAGAGCGCGCGCGGCGGCTTCGTGATCCGCGCACAGACAGGCCACGAGCTGCTCGTCGAGACGGGTCTCGGCATGTCGCCCGACACCGAATCCGTGCTGATCGCCGATGACCAGGCGAGCGTAGTCGATGGCGTGAGCGTCGACGTCGCGGAATGGGGCGCGGTTGGGTTCCGGATGGAGGCCGCGTGGCCCGAATTGACGCTGGAGAGAACGGTCGAGATCCGCGATGGCCTGATTGATTGGCGCGAGACGTGGCGCAACGAGGGCGACGTCATTCGCGGCGTGCCGTTCCGGCACCGCGTCTTCCTGCGTCAGCCCGTGCGGCGGGCGCACATCGGTGGTTCGTCCGACCGACTTGCCGTTTCGGGCAGCGCGCCCAATCCGACCATCTTTCTCGAAGCCCCCGACGGCACTGGTGACGGGTTCGGTGTCACGGCGGAGAGCGATTGGCTGAGGCTTCTGATGGGCCTGCGCGTGCGTGGCGGAGTGGGGGAGATCCTCTCCGAGACCCTCGCCCTCGCGCCGGGCAAATCGGTCGACTTCCGCCTCAGCATCGAGCCGGTCACCGACGGCGGCGGGTACTGGTCGTTCATCAACGGATTGCGCGACCGCTGGGGCGTCAATGGCATCACGAACGAGCGGCCGATGTTCTGGGGCTACGCGCGCGCCGAGAATGATGACCCGGACGAACGCGTGGCGGAATCGCTCGCGCATCTCGGACCCATCACGGTCGTGCTCGGCCCCTGGCAGAGGCTCGAGCCGGACGCCAAGACCGTCCGCGCCGGACGCGCGCCGAAGCTCCCGGAAGGCGCGCCCCGCACGGCGGGTGGCGATCCGGACCTCGATGTGGAGGCGTTCCTGACCTACGAGCACCGCGAGCGCTACTGGACGCAGCTTGGGATCGATATCGACCGGATCCGCCGCGCGGCGCCGAACGTCCGCGTCATGCAGATGATCCACCCGGCGATGGAGGCCGTCTACAAGCCCGCGCAAGACCGTTGGCCCATTCTCCACGAGGCGATCCGCACCGCCGACGGGGGCGTGTTTCAGGCGGCTCACTACAGCCAGGCGTGGCTCGGTGATCTCACCGAGAAAGACTGGGGCGTTCTCTACTATTCGCCCCGGCCTGGATCGGTCTACCTCGACCAGATCATGAGCGGTGTCCGACGCGGTTTGGATCAGTATGGCCTGGACGGCATCTACTGCGACGAGTTCTCATGGGCCGGCACGGGCCGCGGCTACTCTCGCTACGACTACGGGCACTGGGACGGCTACTCGGCCGACCTCGACGAGACGGGCGCGGTGGTGCGGCTGAAGTCGGATAACGGAACGGTCACGGAGAGTTTCCAGCTTCAGCTTGTCAACGAGGTGATGGGGCGCGGGCTCTTCTTCCTCGGCAACGGGGGCAACGCCCTGCGCAGTCTCAACGCGCTGCCACACGCGCGCTTCATCGAAGGTGGCAACGGCGCGGCCCACTGGGTGCAGGGGCATCTCCACCCGACGCCGCTCGTGCTCGGCAACATGGGCGACGAGAAGTCTCTGACGGGGGCCTTCGACAGCGTCCGCAAGCTGCTCGCCCAGGGCTGCATCTACTCGCCTGTGGCGGTGAACCTGTTGCTTGGCGGGCCGGACAGCTTCGTCTGCAAGCTCTACCCGATCACGGTTCGGGAGATCGGTCCCGGCTGGGTGGTTGGCGGCGAGCGGATTATCACGACCGTCTCGCGGTCGTTCGACTGGACGGGCGAAGCGCGGGACGTTCGCGTACTGAGGTACTCGTCCGAGGGCGATCTGCTTGAGGTCGGCGAACCCATCCGCGTGGATGGCGAGTTCGTCGCCGACGTTCCCGAGGGCGGTCTGCTCATCGCCGAGCGCGCGTGACGCGGCCTATTGTCCGGCGAGCGCGAACTCCACAACCCGGTAGATCGACAGCGGCGGCAGGGCGATCCCCGCGCGCC
>CAZKUN010000499.1:0-2794 GCA_964555935.1 uncultured Armatimonadia bacterium
TCCGGATCGGTCGTCCTTCGCTGGTTCGATCCTGCACGAAGTCGTAGCTCCACACATGATCCCTATGCGCTGGCCGCAGCCGAATGCACGACCCATCGTTCAGCCAAAGCCGGCGACGTTTCGGCTGCCGTTTGGGCACTTTCAGTCCCTCACGCCGCCAGAGTCGCCCGATGCGCTTGTGATTGGTTCGAAAGCCCTCTTCACGGAGAAACACCGTGACTCGAGGGTAGCCGTAGCGCCCGTACTGGCAGGCCAGCTCAATCATCCGCTTCACCAGGGACGGCTCATCACTGGGCACGTACTTCTCCCGTCTCTGCATCGACCGGGCTTGTCCCAACACCCGACGAGCGTCTCGCTCCGATACACGCTCGCGGGCAGGAGAATCGTGTGGTCACCACGTATCATGTCCCCAGCTTGCCGGACCAGGTGCCACGCGCGTGAATGCGGGGCACCCGCACTGCCCGAACGGACGGGACGCATGCAAACGACAGCAGGACAGGTAAGTCCGGGCTTGCCCGTAGCGCTGGGACTGGCGATCGCGCTGATGCTGCGCGCCGTGCCCACTGGCGCCGCCGAGCGGGCGGTCAGGGTCGAGAGAATCACGCCGAGCAAGATCCTGTACTCGTTGCGCGAGAGCGCGTCCGCGCAGGCTGCGCTCACCAACCAGAGCGGGGCTGAGCAGAGAGGCGTTCTGGTCGTGACCGAGCATCGCGGCCTCGATGAGGCGCGCGAGGTGGCAAGGGTCCGTCTGACGCTGGAGGCGGGCGAAGCGGAGCGGGCGGTGACCGTTCGGTGGAAGGTCGGCCCATGGATGTACGGTCGAGAGATCCGCGCTGCGTTCGAAGTCGACGGCCAGACAGTCTCGGCGGCCAGCGAGTTCTACCAGGTCGCCGACCAGTGGTTGCGGGTGAACATGATCGCCGCATGGAAGCCCGGCCAGGATCTGCCCCAGGACCTGGGCCTATTCGAGACCTACAACAACCACGGAATGCAGTTCGCGTGGGCGCCAGACGACTTCTCCGACATGACGCCGGAGACGGAGAGTTGGTATTCCGGCCAGGCGATGTACCTCAAATCGACAGACGCGATGAAGGCGTCCATCAAGGACCACCAAGCCCCCGGCAGCAAGATCAGCACGTATGCCAAATACACGTTCGGCGGCCCCGTCGGGTTCGAGTTCGCGCGGCAGCACCCGGAATGGGTGCTGAGGGAAGAGGACGGCTCGTTCTTCAACTACTCCTCGCCTATATCCCCGCTGGACCTGGCCCGGCCGGTCACGGAGAAACAGCCCTTCTGGCAGTACGGCGTCGTCGACTTCTCGGACGCCGTCGTGGTCGAGTACGGGGCCCGCGAGATCCTCGCATCGGCCAAAACGTTCGGGTGGGATGGGGTGATGTTCGACGGGCATTTCGTCGCCCACGACGGTTACTCGTGGGACGGCCTCCCCGCTGGCCGCGGCACGAGCCTGGATGAGCTTTCCGCGCGGAACACGCGTCTGTGCCGCGAGATCATACGCCGGGAGTTGCCGCACTTTTCTTTCTGGTACAACGGGACCTATCGGCGGACGGGGGACGGGGGCCTGGAACTGATCATTGCGGGCGGCCCCGAGACGATGGAGGCGTGTCTGGAGGACCCCAATTCATCCTTCCTAGTGGAGAAGCAAGGGCCCGGGTTCGTGGCAGAGAGTTGGCGACACTGGTACGACTGGTACGCGGAGCAACGGGGTTACAGTGATGTCGTGCAGAAGCACTCATCGGTGGTCAACAGCGGCTGGCTGTGGAACATGGAAGTGCTGGAGGGTCTTGCTCCGGAGGAAGCCGATGCCGCGCGTGGGGCCTGGGTGGCCGCGAGCCACATGGGGTCGATCTTTCTGGCGTTCAACCTGCACCCGTGCTGGAACACAACCTATGCCTCCCGACCTTTCGCGCAGTTCATGACTCGCTACTCAGGCTTGCTTTGGGACGTGGACATCCGGAGAGTCGACGCGCCCGAGACCTTCAGCGTCAGCAGCGGCAGGGAGCTTTGGTGGGAGAGGTCCGCTTACGTGAAGGGCCCCCGTCGGAGGAAGGGGGGCCCCGAACTGTACATGCTCCACCTCCTCAACACGCCAGCCACGGAGAAACCTGAATGGAGCATCCCGGACGATCCGCCCGTTGCCTCAGACACGGAGGTCGTGTTCCGCGTGCCCGCCGGCAAGTCCGTCGAGAGCGCTTGGGCTCTTCGGCCCTATGAGTGGGGCGAAGAAACCCACGCTCCCCTCTGCGCGCAACTTGCCATGGCGACCGTTGACGAAGGCGTCAAGGTCGAGCTAGCGCCTTTCCAATACTACACCCTCATAGTCTTCAGACTCGGGGCATGAGAGAGGAGCCAGGCACCATGCGCGCGGCACCCCGTACGGCGGTTGCCCTTGTCGCTCTAGCGATGATGCCCGGGCAGACCCAGGCCCAGCCGCCAGCGGCAGGGGAATCGTCCCTCAACGTCCTGCTCTACTTCGGGCTGTACACGCAATGGTACCGGATGGAGGAGGCGCTCAAGCCGGTAGCAGGACACGCGCTTCGCACCTTGAACGCCAGGAGCGACGGCGCGGACCCTATCCCCGACGCAGATGGGATAGCGGCCTTTGATATAGTGGTGATGAGCGACGTCAGTCACGGCTCGATCCAGGATGCGGGGTTGACCGCCATCGATTCCTTTGTAAGGGAAGGAGGCGGGTTGCTGGTGCTCGGCGGGCCGCTCACCTATGGCGAAGGGAAGTACGAGGAGTCCATCTTCCCGAGGCTACTCCCCGTGGAGG
>CAZKUN010000500.1:0-2791 GCA_964555935.1 uncultured Armatimonadia bacterium
GAAGGCTCCGAGAGGCTGACTGAAGGAGGGCATGGCGGCTAGTAACAGCACGGGGATCATTCGACGCTCCTAGGACCCGGAAGTAGGCTTCCGGTGCGGGGAAATAGCCAAAAGAACGCGGGTAAGGGTGGGGTTTTCGCGACTTTCGACGCCGTTTTCCATCGAAAAAGGGGGACCTGCACGCCTTTCCCGAAAGCCCACATTCAGAAGCCGCGAATTGCCGGTTCACTGCCGGTTGTCGCTCAGAGAGCGTGCTGTGTCCTGGCGATGATCTCGTCTTGCATGTCCTCCCAGAGCGATGTGAACGGCGCGCTGTAACCGGCGACGCGCACCATCAGTTCCGGGTATTGGTCCGGGTTCTCCTTGGCGTCGATGAGCATCTCGCGGTTGACGGGCGTGATCTGCATCTGCTGCCCGCCGGCCTGGAAGTGCGCCTCGATGAGCGCCGCGATATGGTCGAGTCCCTCGTCGGTGTCGAGCAGCCTCGGGTCGAGTTTCACGTTCAGCGTGGTGGCGGTCGGCAGCAGGCGGTGCGGCAGCCCCGCGACGGAGTTGAGCATCGCCGTGACGCCGCCTCGGTCGCGTCCTTGGGCCGGGCCGATGCTGTCGGCCACGGGCTCGCCTGAGCGGCGGCCATCCGGCGTGGCGCCGGTGAGACGGCCGAACTCGATGTGCATGTTCTCGCCGCCGGCGGTCGTGCCGAGGATGTATTCGCCGCCGCGGTAGGGCGTGTTCTTCTTGAGCACCTCAGAGAATGTCTCGATCACGCGAACGGCGGCCGCGTCCGCCCCGTTGTCCTCGTTGCCGTAATTCGGGACCTCGTTCAGCACGCGCTGGCGAAGCGGCTCGTTCTCTTCCCAATTGCCATCGAGCACCTCGATGAGATCGGGCAGACTGACGGCTTGCTCGTCAAAGACGAGCGCGCGGATGGCCGCGAGGGAGTCAGCGAGATTGGCGAGGCCGATGACATCCCAGTTGCAGAAATTGTAGCGCGCGCCGCCCTGAGTGTAGCCCTTCACGTTCTCGATGCAATCCTGGGTGACGAGAGATGCCTGGAGGTTCATTTGGTCGGCGAAGGTCCGGTCGCGGTCCACCGATGCCTCGTGGGCGATGTCGGCGACGATGTTCATCGACTCGGTCAGCCGGCTCCAAAGCGTCTCGTATGAATCGATGCCGGCGAGGTCGGCGTCCGGCTGGAGTGCGGGCTCCAAGCCGAGGGCCATGCGCAGGATCTTGGGCATGTTGATGAAGCCCTCGACCGAGCCCATCTGGGCCTTGCCGGTAACGATCACCTCATGGCAACCGGAGAGGGAGAAATCGCGGGCGTCCTCGACGGCGACGCCGATGGCGGCGAGCGCGGGGACGATCTGCTCGTCGCTGCAGAAGTCCGGGTTGCCGCTACGCGATCGGAGCGCCTCGACGGCCTTGCGAAGCATCGGCCGAGGCGTGGAGGCATGCCAGCGGAAGCCGACCTGCGGGCGCAGAATGCTGAGTTCCTCGGTGACCTCCAGGCAGAGCGCCGTGACTTCGCTGCAGCCATCCGTGCCATCGGGCTTCACGCCGCCGAGCGTCAGGTGGTTGTGGGCGCTGACGCCGCTGGCGGCGCCGACGGACTCGAAGTACTTCAGCCACAGACAGGCGATGAGTTCCTTGGCAAACTCGCGCGTGATCGCGCCGCTCGCGATGTCGCGCTCGTACCAGGGCGCGAGGTATTGGTCGACTCGGCCGGGGGCGTCAGGCAGGAAGAAGAAGGAGAACCACGCGCACTGGCAGGCTTCCCAGAAGTTGGTCGGCGGCTTTGCCGGGACGCGCCGGCACGCGCTCGCGATGGCCGCGAGTTCGGCTTGGCGCTCGGGGCAGGTCTCCTGGTCGGCGAGTTGCGCCGCGTGGTCGGCGTAGCGACTGCTGCAGTCGATGAAGCCCTCGCCGAGAAGGCGCGTGCCCATCAGGAAATCGCACTTCTCGTCAATCTCGGGATCGTCCGGATCGAGGCGTCCCATCCGCTCGTCGATGCGCTCGAGCAATCCCTGGAACCCGTGGGCGAATATGGCCTGGTAGTCGAGGGTCGTGTGGTTGCCGGCGGGCGCGAACATGCCCTCAGCGAAGAATCTCTGCACCTCGTCGGAATCCGACCAGGCCCACGAGAAGTTGGCGCGCCCGAAGACAGCCGGGACGACGCGAGCCTCCGTGTCGAAGGTCGAGCCCGGCGCCACGCCGACGATCAGCTCGCCATCGCGGATGGTGAGGTCCTGGTTGCGGTAGTAGTGGGCGCTGGCCTTGCCCGCGCGGACGAGGGGCGAATCGCCCTCGCTCTCGGCGAAACTCTCTTCGTGGATGCCTTGGGCTTTCGGGTCGCCGAGCTGGCGGCTGTTAATGACGCGGGTTCTGATTGCTTCGATGCGGTCAGTCACGGTTGGTCTCCTTGGCGGGAAAACCAGGTTGTGTGGACGGAGGCGGCAGTGCGGCTGGAAGCTCGCGGCCCAATACGGCGGGCTTGATGAATCAGACCCCTACGACGGCGTTGTCCACGTAATGGGGAGCCTTCGCTACCGCGGTGGCGTGGTCCTGCATAGTCGTGAGGGAACGGGAGATCGGTAAGCTGAAGAGGCGGTCCGCCAGCAGTACGCGACGGCCGCAGGCAAGAATGCCTGCGCCACGACGGGGCGATCCGTCCATCGGTGTCGAGGACGTATCCGCTGTCCCTTCCCCCCGGGCAATTGCGACACCCCGGGGGGAAGGAGAAGTGCGGGACAGCCCTGTGTCGCGGCCCACGGGCCTATATACCGGGCAG
>CAZKUN010000501.1:0-2783 GCA_964555935.1 uncultured Armatimonadia bacterium
CCGGGCCCCAGGCCGCCCGCCCCACTTGCACGACTACCGCCTTCTGCGAGCCAGGATCCGCGCCGGCCGCAACGGTAACGCGCGCGGTCATCTCGGTCGAGGCTCTGCCGGGCAGCGCGGGGGGCGTCCAACCGGCGCCAGTCACGTCCGCTGTGATGTCAGCGCCCCCGCTCGTCAGACATGCAATCGTCCAATCACCCCGGCTCGCAGTGCCTTTGACTCTCAGCGTATCGGCCGCCTGGCTGTCATTCTCCACGCGGACAGTGTAGTCAACGCTGCCGCCAGCCGCGATCTCGCCGTTGACCCGCTGCTTGCCCGCCGTCGTGTTGTAGTAGTTGTCTCCGATCCATTTCAGCCCGTTCCAGATCGCGCCATCCGGACGCTGATTCAAGCGTGGCACGACGCTGGGGCCATCCACCCACTGAGTCGGCGTGCCCGTCGCGGGACTGTCCCAATCCCCCGCTTCGAAGCGGTAGCGGAAGTCACCCGGAGGCAGCTTGCGCGCAAATCTGTAGCTGATCCCCGTCACTGGTGATCCCCCGCCACGGCGCATGTTGAAGGTCCGCCAGAGATTCCCATCACGTTCGATTACCATCCGGCAATACGTCGGCTCATCACCGTCCACGTCCGAGATCTTGGCGCGGAAGGTGAACTTCTGAAGCGGGTACTGGCCTGCCTCGGGATCGCAGCCGTCGGATGCGTAACCCGAGCGGCCGTCCCAGGCGAGCACGGGCGGCGAGTGCTGCGTATCGGCCTGATCCTCGAAGGTATCGTAGAGCTTCACATCCGCGACGCGAATCGGATGCGCCGTCGGCCAAAACGCCGAGGGGTGCGTGTAGACCTGGCCAAGGCCCCACGTCTCAAAGACGCTCCCCGCGACGCCCTCATGGTAGGGCAGCGTGTAGGTCGGATCGGAGGCCACTTGGACTCCGTCGACCCAGATCGACTGGCCCTTGTGGGATGCATCCTGGATACCCCACGTCACGCCCACCCGGGACCAACGGCTGGCATCCAGCTCGCCGGCTGAGTCGACGGTGTGCCAGTTCCCAGGATGGGTTGAACTCCAGTAGCGGAATCCAAGGTCGTACTTCCCCTCCCCCGCATTGTAGGAGACGCGGACCATGAACGCCGGCCACACGGTGTCGTCGGGCCTCTTGAAGCCGTCCGAGACGACCATGGCGTCGGTCGCGCCCGGCTCAATGTAGAGCCGCAGGGAGAGCGTCCCGGCAGTGGCCGGAATCTCTGGCCCGCCGAACCGGATCCAGCTATCGGCGGCGGTCAGGCGAGCGTCCGACGGTTGAAGCGTGACGTTGTTCGTGGTCCCCGACGTGCTGCCATGGAGAGGTTCGTCGAAAATGAGCGTAGCGGAGGACGGAACGGCAAAGACAACCACCAACAGACAGACAAGTAAGCGCGCCAAACCCCATCACCCCCGTGTCCCGGCAATGTCCGCGCGACGAATGCGCGACAGGACCGGACCTCCCGGTCCCATGGACAGAAGTGCGGGGACCGGCGCCCGCACATCTGCCCGCTGAGGCCGCGAATGACTCGCGGCACTGCATTCATCAATCGATCCTAACCTGTGTCAGTCTCCGCGCGAGGCCGCCGTCAGGCGTCCTTGCCAGCAGCTCCACCAGATACTGCCCGTTCGGCACGCGCAGCCCGTTGTCAGCCTGCGCGTTCCAGAGCAACGTGTTCGTCCCAGCCTCGCAGTCATTGGCGGTGCAGATGGTCCTCACCGGACGCCCGGCGATGTTCAGCACCCGGGCATCTACCTGCGCCGCTGACGACAGGGCGAATTGCACCTGCGCGCCCATGTTCGTCGGCAACGCCGACAGGCTGGTGATATGCACGGCCGGGGCCGAGGCCGCGCCCTCAACGGACGTGACCATCTTCACCAGGTCGTGGTTCTGCGCCCAGTTGCTCGGCCCCCACACTGCTCGCCCGACCTGAACGTATAGCGCGTACTGAGACTGGCCCGGCGAGGCGGCCAGCGTCACGCGGACGACGATGCTGACCACCCCGCCCGCGGCAATGGCAGTCGGCGTCTCCCAGCCGCCTCCACTCACTTGCGCCGTGATGTCGGTGGCGCCGTTGAGCAGGTAGGTAACCTGGGCATCACCCACGCCGGCGGCGCCCCTCACCTCGAGCTTCTGCGCCACGTTGAGATCGTTCTGAGCCCGCATCGTGTAGTTGACCGCGCTGCCAGCCGGTCCGGAGCTGTTGACCCGCTGATCGTACGCGCTCCTATTGTAGATGTTCTCGCCCTTCCACTTCAGGCCATCCCAGACCAAGCCATCGACGAACTGGCGTTTCCTGGGGATGACGCTCGGGCCAGCCAGCAACTGCGTCGGCGTGCCCGTCCCGGAACCGTACTTGTCGCCCACTTCGAAGCGATAGCCGTACTCGCCCGGAGCCAGCTTGCGGGCGAACCAGTAGGCGATGCCCGTCTGTGGTGTTCCCGGGCCTCGGCGCATATTGAAGGTCCGCCAGGCGCTGCCGTCGCGTTCGACGGCTACTCGGCAGTACGTGGGCTCATCGCCGTCCACGTCTGTGGCCTTGACCCGGAAAGTGAACTTCTGAAGTGGATAGTGGCCGCTCTCGGGGTCGACGCCGTCCGTGCCGCCGTAACCGGGCGCGGTGTCGTACGCAAGGACGGGCGCGAAGTGGTTCAGGAAGTCCTCAGGCGCGAGCGCCTGGTCGCTGAGCCGGACCTCGTCGATCCGACCGTCGATCTGATAGCTCCCCCCCCCCCCCGAGGGGACCACCAGTTGCCGATGCCC
>CAZKUN010000502.1:0-2769 GCA_964555935.1 uncultured Armatimonadia bacterium
CGCGCAAAGACTCATCGATGCGACCGGTCTCACCACACACGCGAGCCAGTCCACTCTTCAGCCACATGGGCATCGAACCGGATGATTGGGAGTGGACGCTGGGGAAGACCATGCACGACAACACGGATGCGTACCCGAGGATGCCCGGCTACGGTCTGTTCCTCGACCCACCGTACGAGATCAACGGGAACGCCGTCGTCGGTGGGCAGTGGGTCATCATGGGCGCGAAGGACCTCGCTCGATTCGGGTTGCTGGTCGCGACGGGAGGCATCTGGGAGGGCAAGCGTCTGATCGGTCGGGCGCAGGGCCATGGCGGGGGCAATGGCAGTTATATGACCGGCATTGGCGGGCCGACGATCGGGTCGATCGCTCAAGTCACGTCGACGTTCAACTACTCTGAGATCCCATGGGATCTCTTCACGGAGCCGCCCATGCCTGGCTCGCGACGCGCGCCCTCAGAAGTTCCATAGAAACGGGTCTTGCTGCGCCTCGGCAAGTTGAGTCGGATCTGCTCCCAGTTCCAGCAACGCCTGTGCCAGGTAGCCCGGCCCCTCGATGGCCGTGTAGTGCTCCCGCCCGGCGAAGCCACGCAGCATCCGGCCTGTCCACAGGTGACTGACGGCCTCGTCGGCCACGCGCTTCGCAGTCTTGCGGTAGCTCGTGTCTCCGGTGATCCGCCCCATGGCCAGGAAGAAGCTCGCGAGCTGACCGTAGTTGGCCGCGAACGTGCCGAGGCGGCCGTTGGCGGGGAGATGCGCTCGGTAGCACTCGCCCAGACGGACGGCGTGCGCCTCCAGCACGGGATCGTCGAGCCACTCCGCCGCGGCGGCATAGGTCATCAACGTCGCGAAGGGCGCCTCGAAACCGTAGACGTAGTCTTTCCAGAGATCCCAGTGTCCGCTCGGGTCGAACTTGTCGTAGGTGGTGCCCTCGTAGTCACGCGGCTTGGTGTTAGGCGTACCGTCGGGCCGAAGCGAGGCCCACGGCATCCGCGCCTCCTCGTCCCAGCCGTGCTTCGCCCACGCGCGGAGCGTCTGACGCGCCATCTCGGTGAGTTCTTCGCACCCCGTGATCCGGCCGGCGATCAGGACGCGGTTGGCCCAGAAGCCCGTGACGGTGGTGTCGCTGTAGAGGTTGTCGAACCGCTCGCCCGTCCCCCCGTGAGGCGTGTTGACGACGAGGTCGGTATCCGGGTCTCTGGTGTCCCAGTGGGCATGCGCCACTTGCAGGGCCCGGTCGAGCCACGGGCCGTCGACGTCGCGAGCGTGTAGCACGGCGGACGCGAGGATGACCTCGCCGGCGGCCATCGCGAAGTCCAGGCCCTTCCCGCGCGTTGCGTGACGATCCACGATCCCTGTCTCCGGGTCGGTATGCCAGTACCACAGCCGCTCCATGTAGGCCGGCGCGCGCTCTGACTCCACGCGCGTGAGCAGTGGCCACATCGGCAGAATCCCCAGCACCTCGTGCTGGTAGCCGTCGCCGTGTTTCAGGTGATCCGCATGCACGTCATACGACGTGTGGACGCCCCATTCCAGCAGGCCCCTCTCGTCGTCCAGCAGGTTGTCGAACCACCAGCGAACGTAAGCCTCGACGGCCGGCGTGGAGGCACTGCCGCCCGTCAGCGCCTCGTTCAGTAGCGCCGCGCGGATCGTTGGTTGGTCGACGTACAGATTTGAGCACCCCGACTCGCGCTGAGAGCCACGGATTGCTCGATGACCGACGCCGTAGGGCGCGGTCGAGCTGTAGGTCACCGCGATGGCCGCCTTCTCGATTAGGGCATCGTTGTACCGAGGGAAGCAGTCGAGGGTGTCCAGATCCAGATTCAGCACCCAGATCGGCGCCTGCACCGAGCCATAGCGGTCCGTTCCCCTGGCGATGAGCGTCGCGAGATGCGCTCGCGCAATGTCTCCATACGCGAGGGCGACGGCCTCGACGCGCGCCTCACTCGGCGGACCCGAGTCCCAACGCCGCGTCCACCATTGGGCCTGCGGAGTCGGTCGGTAGGGCAGGTCGCCGATTCGCAGATCGGCGATACGGTGCCAGTGCTGAGGCGTGCTGCCCTTGACGACAAAGCGCGCGTATCGGGCGGACGTCGGTTCGAAGCGATGTGCCTCCTGCTCGCCGGCCGCACCTTGGCTTGTGCCTTCGTAGACCGTCGTCCAGGCTGAGCCATCGGCCGACACCCTCACTGCGAAGGGCACTGCGCAGGCGCATTCCCACGTGATCGCCACCGAGTCGATCTCCGTCACCTCGCTCAGATGGGCGGTCAGCCACTGACCATTCTCCTGGGCAGACCATCCTGTGGCGGCGTTCCCGTCGATCGCGTTGTGAGGCAGCGTATCGCGCGGGCTGGGGCGCGCGCTCACGGCGTAGATGAACGGTTCGCCGGCCTCGCCTTCCGGCGGATCGAATCGGTCCATCTCCGGATCCGGCCACGCGTATCGGGCGCCGTCAATCTTGATCTCCATCAGGTTCACCCACTGGTTCTTGTCGCTGCCGTGGCCGACGATCTTCACGAACCTGGTATCAACGGGCTCGAACGCGTGCGTCTCCAGGTCACTCGTCGTGCCGCTGCTTACTCCGGTGAAGGACGTTGTCCATTCCTGTCCGTCGAGCGACGTGAGAACATCGAAGCGGTACACGCGCTCATCGCCCGCGGCCCATGCCAGAGAGATCTGCTCAAGCCGCGTCGGCCGGTCTAACTCGTAGCAGATCCAATGGCCGTCCCCTTGGACGGACCAGCCTCGGCTGATATCGTCGTCGAGCGTG
>CAZKUN010000503.1:0-2764 GCA_964555935.1 uncultured Armatimonadia bacterium
AATCGTAATCGAGGTCACACGGGATCTGCGTGACCGGCGCGAGGGCGGGCAAGAAGTACTTGAAGTCGAGGCGGAGGGATGCCCCGCGGGCGTTGAAGCGATCGCAGATTTCCTCGAGGATGTCGCGGATCTCCGGGTTGCCAATGTCCTTGCGGCTCCAACCGGTGAGTATCTCCACGAAGCGACTCATGTGCGTCCCGCGCTGGTAGTGCGCGAGTTCAACTCCGGCCTCGAAGCGGCCAACTACGCGCGCGTGGCCGCCGCTCTTCTCGCGGATGCGCACGGGCAGGTTGATCTCCCGCACGCCGACGCGCTGGATGGTGATGCCTCGTTGGTCCTGTTCCGCGGCAACGTCTTTCATTTCCACGTTCGTCGATCCTGTCTCCGGCATAGAGTGTATCAATTTCGTTTTGGGTACCGGGGGCACCTGCACCGCGGGTCGCTATACGGTGGCGACCGCCGCCTCTTCCCCGTTGGTCGCGCTCTCACGGATCGCCTCGTCCACGGCGTGAACGTAAGCGCCATCCGCGAGCGTCACCACGCCACAACGGCGCTGGGCGATGGCAGCGATGAAGTCGTAGACGCAGTGGATGTGCGTCCGGATCCAGCCGACGCCGAGTTTCGGCGCGGGCAAGGCGCTCGGAGCGGGATAGCGCTGGACGCACTCGAGGGCTTTGAAGCCCCGCTCGCCCCCAAAATCGCCGCCGTCGAGCGTGCCATCATAGTACTGCAACCAGTTGGGCGCCATGAGGTCGAACTTCAGCGCGCCCTTCTCGCCGAAGATGGCGAATTCGAGCTGATCCTGAGTGCCGGTCGCGAACCGCGATGCCTCGACGAAGCCGAGAGCGCCGCCCCGCATCCGGGCCTGGAAGCAGACATAGTCCTCGACCTCGACGGGTCCCATCTCGGTTGCGCCTTTGGCGACGGGGCGTTCGGTGATGAATGTCTCCATATTGGCCGTCACGGACGCGTATGGGCCGAGGAGCCATGTGGTGAGATCAATGATATGGGAGCCAAGATCGGTCAGAACGCCGCCGCCGGCTTCCTTGCTCAGCCGCCATGACAGGGGCCGGCTGGCGTCCTCATAGCCCGAGTGCAGGTAGGCCGACCGGAAGTGGTACACGCGGCCCAGAGCGCCCTCTGCGATGAGTTGGCGGGCGCGCATGGTGGCCGGGACGAATCGCGACTGGAATGCCATTCCGTGGGTCAATTCGGGGTGAGCACTCGCCACCTCGAGGATCTCCCGTGCTTCGGCCAGGCTTCCGGTGAGGGGCTTGTCGCAATAGACATGCTTCCCGGCATCAAGCGCCGCGATCACCTGATCTCGGTGGAGCTGATTCGGGGTTGCGACGTCGATGATGTGGATGTCATCGCGCTCGATGAGGCGCGCGAACTCAGTCGTGCCGAACTCAAACTCGCCCTGTTGAGCGGCCTTCGCGGCTGTTTCCTCATTGCTCGTGCAGACTCCCACGAGCCGGACGTCCGCGGGCGCGGGGTCGTAGAAGAGCTTCAGGCTGCGGTAGGCGTGGGCGTGGACCTTGCCGATGAACCCAAAGCCGACCATCCCGACGCCGAGCTGGGGGGTGTTCCCGGACATTCGACAACACTCCTTCGGACCATCATGTTCAAGGGGACTTTCCTGGGCGCGCCTCCCCGAGTATGGGCATCTGGCTCGCCCGCGTCAAGTACTGCGGCAGTGGCGCGGCGGCGGATCGTGTTCCGGAGTCTGAGGGCTGATGACCGGCTGATCCGGAATTAACTGGTGTCTGACACTAGTTTATTTCAGGCGTTATTCCGCGCTACATGGGCCACAAGGGCCTGTAAACTATTGTCTGACACTAATTAATGGGAGGAGGAGGTGGGCAAGGAGAGGCGGCGGGTTTGGGCGAAGCGAGTCGGGCGGATCGTCTTCATTGAACGGACAACGGGAGCGATAGCTCATGGGACTCACCGCCGGAGCCGCGAAGGCTTGCATCACTCCTCCCCTCGGCACGAGCCTTGCGGGGTATTTTACCGATCGCAAAGCTGTTGACATCCACGACGATCTATACGCTAAGGCCCTCATCGTGGACGACGGGTCAGACGCGGTGGCGCTGGTAGTGTGTGACATGATCTGTTGCCCGCGGGAGGTGCTTGACCGGGCGAAAGAGATCGCCCACGCGCGACTCGGCATTCCCCCGACCAGCATCACGATCTCCTGCACTCACACGCACACGGGCCCGGCCACGGCAGGCTTGCTTGGCGCTGTGAAAGAGGAAGCCTACAACGAATGGCTGGCCCCCCGGATCGCCGATGCTCTTCAGATGGCGTTCCGTCGGATGCAGCCGGCGGTGGCGTGCTCGGGCGTTGGGCTCGAGCCGAATGAGGTCTTCAACAGGCGCTGGGTCATGAAGGACGGCACGGTGAAGATGAACCCCGGGATCGCCAACCCCGATCTCGTGCGGCCATCGGGCCCGACTGACCCCGAGGTGGGCGTGCTCGCGCTCGAGACAACGGATGGGACGCCTATCGCGGCGGTCATCAACTACGCGTTGCACTACGTGGGCGGCGGCGACGGGTTGGTTGTGTCGGCGGACTACTTCGCCCTCGTTGAGAAGGAACTGAATCGCATGGCCGACGCGTCCTTCCCCGTCCTGCTGGGGAATGGGTGCTGCGGTGACATCAACAACATCAACTTCCAGGAAGCGCATCCCCCGCGGCCCAAGGGCGGCGCGTGGAGCCAGGCCGAACACGTGGCCCGAGTGGTTGCGGCGGGGAGCCTCAA
>CAZKUN010000504.1:0-2752 GCA_964555935.1 uncultured Armatimonadia bacterium
GCGAGCCATGGGCATTTCCTCGGCATGGGTCTGCTTTCTCCCATCGAGCCAGTGGACTGCTCGGCAGCCCTGGATCTGGGCAATCGGCCCGGCGTTGGCCCAAGGGCTCGACGGGCTGAGCAGTGCCGAGGTCAGGACCTGCAAGGCCTGGCTTGACAACTGGTCTCCAGCCAGTATATAGTATGGCCCAACGAAGTCAAGCGTTTGACATGCAGCGTTTGATATGTAGCGTTTGACTGACCGCATTCGCTTGAGTGAGGAACCTGTATGACAGTGAGATTACGCGACATCGCGGAGGAGGTCGGCGTCTCAGTCTCCACCGTCTCTCTGGTTCTGAATGAGCGAGGGGGGCCGATGGTATCGAAGGCCACCCGTGAGCGCGTCAAGGCAGAAGCGCAGCGGCTGGGCTATCAGCCCAATGTGGCGGCGCGCGCATTGGTGACCGGACGCACGCATCTTGTATCGGTGTGGCTACCTCGCGGCGGCTACGGCCCGGGCACGCAAGTCATGGATGCCCTCCAGAAGCACCTTGGGCAGCGCGGACTCTCCTTGCTCGTACACCCCACGGTGGGTGCCCACCAGTATGGCGAGGACATCCCGCCAAACGCGGGCCGGCACTCGGACGGCATCATCGCGGTGGAGGGTCCCCACCCCCTGTCAGCGAGTGCAAAGGGCCCTGCGCCTGCCGGGGTGACGAACAGCATCAGCCTGGGGGCCTTTGCCGACAAGCGCGGGGACTGGGTCCAGGTGGACCTCGCGCAGGCCGCTCGCGCAGCAGTGGAGCACCTCATCGCGGGCGGGCGCCAACGCGTCGCTTACCTCAGATCCGCCGACGCCCCAGCCACGGGTGACCCCCGCGACCTTGCCTACAGTGAGCTGCTGGCTGCCCGCGATCTCCCAACTCGCTACCTCCGCGCCGATGGTCACGCCAGCGAAGCGGCCCTATCCGCCATAGGGGCGTGCATCGCGGAGTCGGGAGAGGATCGGCCAGACGCCCTCTTCTGTCAGAACGACATCCTCGCGCTGGGCGCATTCCGCGCCATCAGAGATGCGGGGTTGCGCGTCCCGGACGATGTGGCGTTGGTGGGCTGCGATGGCATTCCTGTCGGCGATTACCTGGATCCGCCGCTCAGCACGATCCGGCAGCCGGTTGACGAGATGTGTCGCCTGGGCTGCGAGTTCCTGGCTGATCGGATAGAGCACCCCGGCGGACCCGTACGGGGGGCGACGCTCACGGCACGATTCGAGCCCAAGGGCTCATCTGGTTAGTCGTGTTGAACCGGTACGCGAGCCGCACCCCGCGGCTCCCCGTACCCACACTGCGAGAGGAGAAGCAAGATGATGAGACGACGCGGTTTCACCCTAATCGAATTGCTGGTCGTCATCGCAATCATCGCCATCCTTGCGGCGATCCTGTTCCCGGTGTTTGCCAGGGCGAGAGAGAAGGCAAGGCAGACGTCGTGTCTGTCGAACCTCAAGCAGATAGGCTTGGCGAGCCAGATGTACGCCCAGGACTATGACGAGACGACGCTCAGTTTCGCCGACCCAACGTGTGCTATTGGCCGCCAGTTTTGGCACATGGTGATTCAGCCCTACGTCAAGAACGAGCAGTTGCTCGTCTGTCCGAGCAGCACGCCCTTCAAGTTCGCTTGCTGCGGTGCAAGACCCTACACCCCGCCGACCAATTACGGGATAACCTACAATCATACCCATGGCTGCCTCTGGGCTCCCCCGGTCAGCTTGGCAAGCGTGCAATACCCGGCTGAGACGGCCAGTTTCATGGACTCCTCAAATAACCCGGCCGACACGGACGGCTACATGATCACCTACTGTTGGCTCTGCTGGAACCCAGTCAGCGCAGCAGCGCCCCATAACTACATCGCCGGCGACCGGCACAACGAGGGGTGCAACGTCGCATTCGTCGATGGGCATTCGAAGTGGATTACCTATGACTCCGTGATGGATGCAACGGACACCCAGCGCGTCCGCAAGTTCTGGAATCACTCGCCTTCGTAGGCCTCATGATGGCGAGGCGTGGTACCCTCTTCGGGTCCCACGCTGGATCGTAAGAGCGTAGCTCTGATGGATCAAGATGGTCGATGAGTGTCTGATCACGCAACGACCGGTGCGCTCAGCCTGATAGGGGCAATCTCCGGCATGCGGGTCAGAGAGGGAACGCGACAAGAAGACGAAGGCCACGGCGTGCGCGATCTGGTCGGCGGGTGGAGCATCGCCATCGCCACTGGTGGAGTCACCGGCGCTTGAGTGAGGCCGCTGCGTGCTTCTCTAGAGAAGGAAGGAGCGACCAATAGTGAAGAAGGAAGTCAGTACTACAACCATCATCGTCGCCATCGTTGTTGTGGTGGCGCTGCTGGCCGTCGCGGGCTGGTGGTTCTTCTCAAAGCAGGGCAAGAAGGCGTCCGTGCAGCCCAGTACCGAAGCCGAAATACAGGAGTGGAAGGACTCGGGCAAGAAGATGATCGCCCCGCCCCGGCCACCACAGAGCCAGGGCGCCCCCAAGGGGAAGGCCATGAAAATGAAGAACAGACCGCAGTAGGCGAAGCACTGGACGACAGGGACAACGCGCGCCGCGGGCACGCTTAGAACCGGCGGCGCGTGTTGTTCCGCTTCATGAAATCCGTCCCCATGGGTCTTCACTATACCAGCTCGACCCTAACATCCCAGGTGGACCAAGATCCGTGTGACCTCCCCCCATTAACGGTACCACTCACAGTCTCATGGATTCGTTGCC
>CAZKUN010000505.1:0-2719 GCA_964555935.1 uncultured Armatimonadia bacterium
CAGCCCGAGGCCGCGAAGGGCCCCGCGGCAAGCCGCGAGTTGACGCAATTCAGCGAGACGCAGCTATCGATGCCGGTGTGGCACGGGAGGGTGGAGAAAGCGCTGTCAGCCGATGACGCGGATCTGCCCGACAGCGTGAGGCGGACCCTCGAGGCGCTGCTTTCGGGCGATCGCACGAGCCTCGATCCCGACGAGCTATACATCCCCATCGAGTGGCGCCCGCCGATGGAATTCGGGTGGCAGTACGACCGCCACGCGCTGTCGCCCGGCCACGGGCCGCACACGCGGTACTCAGGGGTGGATTACCTCATCGCATTCTGGATGGGGCGGTACCACGGGGTGGTGTAGGGACCGTCGATCGATCGCGGAAGTCTCACCGACCCGGCGGCGGATGCCAGCGCTCCAGGTGTCCGAAGCCAGCGTCGTCTACAGCACCGGTGCAGACGTCTCGCAACCTGTTGGCGGCGGCGAAGGGCTGAGGCGAACTGCGCGAGCAGCTGTCCAAGTGAGGTGTGGCGAGAGGAGGATGTGACATGGTCCGTGGCAACCGACTGAGCCTGTTGTGCGCTTCCGTCGTAACCATGGGCCTGCCCGCCATGGTGTCGGCGCGGCACATGGAGACGTGGTCGCCCCAAGAGCTGGTGGACGAGTCTGATGTGATCGTCGTCGGTGAAGTCGAAAGCGTCATTGAGGGGGAGCGCATCGCCGAGGGTGAGACGTGGCGCACGCCAGTCGTGATGATGAGGGCAGGCGTTCGCGTGTTGCGCTCAACGCCCTCCGATGGTCCCCACACGCCGAAACCGGGATCGACCATCACTCTCACATACCAGACCCCCACCCCATCCGGACCACGGAACATCTCGCCGGTCCGGCTGATCGAGGGCGACCGGTACGCGTTCCCCTTGACCTTGCCCGAGCCCGGCGGGACCGATTGGCGACTGATCGGAGCCGAGGACTATGGCGGCCTCCTAACCCCGTGCATCCGGCAGCCAACCCAAGAGGGTCTGGAGGGCGTGGCGTTCCTGATCCACGAACACGTCGGCACGCTGGCGTTCGGCGATATGGGCTCGCTTGTGCGCGATTCCTGGGGCCTGCGCGATTACCAGCGATCAGCGGGGCACGCGGATGTCGAGACGCTGGGGCGAATCCACCAAGGGCTCTGCAACTTCCTGGACCAGGGCGATGACCGATGGCTCGACATCGCAGTCGCGGTATGCTCCTCGTTCGGAACGCCAGGGCCCGCGACGATCACCGAACTCCTGGACGGTGACGCAGGGCGCGATGGGCAGGGCCTCATGGCCGCCTTGGCGTTGAGCCACGTAGAACGCGCTGGAATCCACGAGCGGCTGATCGAGCGGACCATCGCCGGGCTGGAGCACCTCGGGCACGGCACCTGGAGCATTGTCCGAGACAACTACGCGGACCACCCGCCCACCATCCACCTGCTGCGCGACGCGCTGGACCAGGACGAGTGTGGAAGCGTGGGGTTAGCCGAGTACTTGATCCGTCTGGCGAGCACGGTCGATGGTGAGTGGGAGATGGACCTGGCGAAGAGCGCGGAACATCCCCTGCACGCGGCAGCGCAGGCGGCGGCCTGTCGGTGGGTGATCCGTCCACGCGGTGGCATGACTGCGCGGGACTACGACCGAGCGTTGCGGGAGGCCGTTGACTTCCTTCAACTACACGCCGGTGGCGACCCCTACGAGGTGGCGATGCGGGCGCTCCGCGATGCGAAGGCAGATGACCCCGAGCATTTCCGGACACTCGGGCACTGGCTCATCGAAGACGACGCGCCACGCGCCATCGAGGTGTGGCGACTGTGCATTGATGACGCCGCACTACGGCAATCCACAATCGGCAATATGTTGCGCAAGACGGGGGAGCGCTTCGGATGGGACGCGGACCGGGACTGGGACGAACAGGACTGGGACGCCGTCGCAAAGCGGGCCAAGGCGTGGCTGGCGGAGCAGGAATAGACGGGCCCGGGCGGAGACGCTGAAGCGCCGCATGGCCGAGGCGAACGACGACGTGCCAGGGACATGTGCTGCGAGCGCGTGAGATGTAATGGGCGCGTGGCGCTATGCGACTGAGGTGTAGCGAGAGGAGGATGTGCCATGGTTCGTGGCAACAGGCTGTCCTTGTTGTGTGGCGTCGCGCTGTTACTGGGGTTCTGCGCCGTGGCATCGGCGCGGCTGGTGGCGGGCCGGTCCCCCGAGGAGTTCCTACGCGAAGCGAACGTGATCGTGGTGGGTGAGGTTGAGAGCATCACCGAGGGCAAGCGGATCCGCGAGGATCGAACGTGGAAGATACCTGTGACCATGATGCGCGTGCGCATCCGCGTGCTGCGGTCTAGTCCGTCGCACGGCCCTGATACGCCCTCTCCCGGATCAGCCATCACGTTTGCGTACAAGGTACCCACGGACGGGGGAGATGGCAGAACGCCCATTTCCGCCATCGCGCTGAACGCAGGGGACAGCTACGCCTTCCCGCTGGAAATCCCACGACCCAACGCGACAGACTGGCGCCTGATTGACAGCGAGGACCACAACGGCATACTGACCCCGTGCCTCAGGCCGGCGCCGCAGGAGGGTCTGGACGACATCGATTTCCTCGTCCACGAGCACATTGGCACGCTGGCCTATGGCGACGCCCAGCCGCTCGTTCGCGCGGCGGAGTGCTTGCGGAAGTGGAGACGACCCGGTGATGGGCGCCCTTACGT
>CAZKUN010000506.1:0-2695 GCA_964555935.1 uncultured Armatimonadia bacterium
CGGGATTCGGAAGGCGTTCTGGCCCTCTATGGTGCGCCGCGGGAAGTAGACCTCCTGAGTCGAACCGCCCTCGATGCGCAGGCCATGCTCGTCAGTGAGGATGATCGATGTCTTGCCGTTCGCCCTCTCGACCCGATCGATCTCATACCCGTGGCGGAATCCATTGCCGTGCGTGACGATGATCCACGTCCCGCGCAACTCGTCGCCGAGAGGAAGGTCGGCATCGGTGAGGAACGCGTCATGCTCTGCCCCGTCAGCTCTGCGGGTGGCGCCGTCGATGGCGCCGGTGTGGGCGCTTACGTCTGCGTTTAGGTTCTGCCCATCGGTCGACAGCGCCCGCCCCTCGAAGAGCCACATGCCGGTGACGTTGCCATTGACGCGGCGGACGACGCCCAGGCGCCCCTCGAGGACCACGCCGCCGGCGGCGCGCTCTACGAACGGCTCGTCGTCCACCGTGCTGATGAGGGTGTCCGTGATGTCGCCGCATGTCACCTCGAGGGCCACGCAGTCATCGCCTGGCGCCGACACCTCCAGCCGCCGCACGCGAGTGATGAACGGCTCGCCATCGAACGGCTCCTCGACCGCGGCGAAGACGGTGTGCAGTGGCGCTTCACCAAGGCGCCGAGCCGCGAGCTGCGGCATCCAGAAGTCGAGAACCTTGCGGTTGTCGCCCTTCGTGGCCACTCCGGCCCGGCGGATGGAGGGCGTCTCGCCCAGGTAGAGCTGCGTCGGGGCACCGCCGAGGAGATGCACTCGCACCCCGCGAGACGGGGTATCGTCGTAAGCGAAGGTGACATCGAAGTCGTCGTCGGCCGCGGCCCGGCGAACGTTCCTCCAGACGCCATAGGCTCTCGGAGATTCGTCCCCGGCGAACTCGGCGCCGGCGTCGCTCATGTCCAGGTCGCAGCGGGCGGTCATGTCGTCGTTTGCGCTGCCGTGCAGCATCCAGTCGTGCATCGACCCGCCCCGCGTGCGGGAGATGTCCACCACATACGCATCCTGCTCGGACACCGGCACGAGCGCCAGCATCCGGCGATACGTGTCGAGGTCGTCCACGTTGGCGTACGCCCGCGCGCCGTCGGCCTCGACGACACTAATGCCGTCCGCCGACGCGAAGAAACTCAGCAGGTCTCCGTCAGACGGCCGCCCTCCCTGCTCCTGGCGATCGACCGCGACGAGGTTGTGGCTGATGGTCGACACCGTCCACCAGCGCATGTCGGTCCAGGTGTAGCCAATGTCGGACAGCATCTCCCGCTCTCTGGCCCACAGCGTCAGGGCAAGGGTGTCGCTGTGGCTGTGGCCATAGGAACCCGAGAAGTGAAGCTGCGCCTGCATCTGATCCGGGCCGCTTCCCCGCCCAAGCGAGGCGTGACCGTACCCCGGCAACATCGTCGAGACCGTGGTTTCGCGCGGCTCGAGTCGCTTCTCGTTCGCCCACGTATCGTGGACAGGCGTAGAGCATCCATTCGGGAAGGCCACGAGCTTGTAGGCGTCTTGGACCTTCGCCCAGAACGGCAGGTCGGTTTCGGGATTCAGATTGTCGAGCCGAGTCCCGTCTATCTCATCCACGTAACCCGGCGGGTCGGAGTAGCCCTCCACCACTGCGAACGCTCCACGCAGCCCCCCGAGGGTCATGTAGTGATAGCTGGGCGCCTCGTGCCACGTGCCGTCGAAGAAGAAGCCCTCGTCGAGGTTCTGCATGATCCATCCGAAGGCGCGGTGGACCATGGCCGGGTCGCCGATCACGCGGCCCAACATGGCCGCTCCGGCGACCTGATACCCCACCACATTGCTGACGTGGTAGGCGCTCAGCTCGACCGCCTTGTAGGTCAGGCGGAGCATGTCAGTCTCCAGCCTGGCGCGGACGTCGTAGCCAAGCTCTTGGGACATCTCATCGAACTGGGGACTGTCGTAGACCAAGTCGTAGGCGCGGAGCAGGCTCTTTGGGATCTCGTTGTGGAAGCTGCTCCATCGGCCGGCATCCCACGTGTATGGTGGCACTTGAGACTCGCAGAAGCGCACGGTTCTCGGGTGCTCGCTGTGGAGCGCCGGGTAATGCGGGTAGAGACGCGCGGCCTTGTCGAGGACCAGTACCACGCGCCGCGCATACTCTTGCTTGCCCGTGGCCTGGTACGCTTTCCCCAGAGCGATGCACTGCCCGGTGAGCCAGCCGCGCTGGTACATCAACAGGTGGCCGCTGAGGAAATGCCGGGCGTTCTTCTCCTCGTTGAGGTAGTAGGGGAACTCGATCCGCTCGCCCAGGGCGTTCTCGCCAGCCAGCACGTGCGTCTCCGGGTACCTCTCGTCCGGCAGGCCTATCACCAGCTCACAGTAGCGGCACGCGAGTTCGTCGGGCCGCTCGATGGTCCATGTGAAGATGCCGCCCCCCTGAGAGCCGCCGTAGCAGCGCGGGCACTCGCAGTAGGGGATGCGATTCTTCTCGGGCAGGAAGCCAAGCATCTCCTCCTCGCTCATGGCCATGACGCGCTCGACGGCCGCCTCGTAGTCCGCTGCCTTCGCGGGATCCACGGTGGTGTAGATAGGGTGTTCTTCGCCGTGGGCTGCCAGAGCGAGGGCTGCCAATACCGTTGCGAGCACGCATGTCATTGCCGGCGAGACGAATGGGAACACCAGGAAGCCGTCTGAAGGACGCATCGGGGATCACCTGTGGCGCAGCGTCAGTGGTTGCCGGGCG
>CAZKUN010000507.1:0-2687 GCA_964555935.1 uncultured Armatimonadia bacterium
GCACTGGGCGAATGTCGATGGGAAGCTGGGCGTGGTCAGCACGTCGGGAGCGATGGCGTATCGGAACGCGAGCGGGTACGCGCGGAGCAGGCTTGAGGAGGAACTGATCGCCAACCACGTGATGGGAATCGGGGCGGTAGGGGATGGGCAGGAGATCAGCGCGTTTGTCGTGGCGTTTCTCCCCAACGATGCGCCGGACGCGACGAAGAAGCGCGTGTTGGAGTGGGAGCGCGATGGAGATCTGATCGCCGCGCGGCTGGGCGATATCATCGTCGTGGCGAACCTGGGTAGAGAGAAGGCCGAGGGCGACCTGTTCGGGAACCACGTCGAGTTGGACGTGCTCGAGACGATGGTGTCTGACTGACTGCCGGCTCTGCCGGTGAGGGAATACTGGAGAAGAACGATGCGCTATCGAGAATTGGGATCATCGGGCATTGAGGCGTCGGTCGTCGGATTCGGCGCTTGGGCAATCGGCGGATTTAGCTGGGGTGGGACGGACGAGGACGCAGCCATCGCCGCGATCCGCGCGGGCCTCGACGAGGGCATGAATCTCCTCGACACGGCCCCGGTCTACGGCTTCGGAGTCTCGGAGGACATCTGCGGCAAGGGCATCGAGGGGCGGCGGGACGAAGTTGTGCTCGCTACCAAGTGCGGGCTGGTTTGGCACACGGTGGGCGGCGACCACATGTTTGACGGGCCGGAGGGTCCCGTCTATCGCTACCTCGGCAAGGAGCCGATCAAGCACGAGGTGGAGGTCAGCCTGAAGCGCCTGCGCACCGACCGGATCGATCTGATGCAGACCCACTGGCAGGAGAGCCAGACACCCATCGCCGACACGATGGAGGCGCTGCTGGAACTCAAGCAGGAGGGGAAGATCCGCGCGATCGGCGTCAGCAACTGCGATGTCGGCCAGCTCACCGAATACGCCGCGGCCGGCGCGCTCGACGTGGATCAAGAGCGCTTCAGCATGCTCGACCGGAAGATGGAGACTGAGCAGCTCCCGTGGTGCGCCAGCAACGGCACATCGTTCCTGGCGTACTCGCCGATGGAGCAGGGACTGCTGACGGGAAAGGTGACAGCGGACCGCGAGTTCCCCGAGGGCGATCAGCGCCGGGACCGTCCGCGTTTCAGTCCGGAGAACCGGCTAAAGATCCTCGCGATGCTCGCGGACTTCCAGCCAGTGGCGGATCGCCACGGGATCACGCTGGCCCAGCTCGCCATCGCCTGGACGGTCGCTCAGCCAGGCGTGACCCACGCGCTGTGCGGCGCCCGCAACCCGCAGCAGGCGAAAGAGAACGCGGCTGCGGGGGATGTCGTGCTGGGCGATGACGACATCGCGACCATCGAGGCGGCCCTGGCGAAGCACCAGCCTGAGTAAGGCCGACCCGACGCTACTCGTCGGGCTCTGCCGGCGGGGCCAACGCGCGCACGTAGTGGACCACCTGCCAGCGCTCGGTTTCGGTCATCTTCTCGCTGTAGTCAGGCATGTTCCGGCCGACCTTCTCGCTAATGCGCCAGAAGACTTCGCCATCTGGTTTGCTCGACGCCGCGCGCTCGTGCGCGAAGTCCCGAGGCGGTCGGGGCAACGCGGCGACCTGCGGACCGGCGCCCGTGCCCTCGGCGCCGTGGCAACCGATGCAGTGCTGATCGTAAAGCTCCTTGCCGGCTGCTGTGGCGTCATCGCCCGGCTCGACGGGGTTCTCGAGGCTGACGAACTCGTCGGGGACTGTCGGGCGACCTCCCCATTTGCCTTTCCCCTTGCCCCCGGGGCCTCCGCCGCCCGGCCCCATGCCCGGAGGCCCCGCGCCGCCGGGCCCCATCGCCGGCTGGTCAGACTTCTCCTTGCATCCTGAGATGAATGCGGCGGGGAAGAGCATCAGGGCGCCTAATGCCAACGCGAGGGACCTGGTCTGTCTGCCTATCATCTTTGGAGTCTCCGACCGAGAGTGGTGTGGACTGAGATGGATCACTCGTACGCTGCCCCCATGAGCGAGGCCCCCGCGCCGAATTCGTAGACCAATCGGCCGCCCGAGTGGGCGCCGATGGCCACCACGGCGAGCATAACAAGCATAAGTACCAGGTACGCGCCGCGCGCCGGTTTCGATATCCGGTCGCCGCGCCAGACCCTCCACGCCGCGAGCGGCGCTGCCATTGCGAGTGCCAGAAGCGTGTAGAGCTTGTGCTCGCGGGCCAGGGCGACCGCCGCGTCTCCAGCGCTCATGCCGCCCTCCGCGACGAGGCCCGTGGCTACCGCCGCCACCGCGCCAACGGCGCCGAGCACGATGTTGATCGCCGCGGCGTAGAGCACGCGGTCGTTGTTCAGCAGCAAGCCCAACGCCTCGAGGGCGAAGGCCGTGATGAGCAGGGCTATCGGGAAATGGGCGAAGAGCGGGTGTATGTTGAGCATGCAGTATATACTTATTGCGGAACAACATTGCCGACTCATTGCTTGTTCCGCGCGGGGCAGCTACTAGGCGTCGGGCTCCGGATCCTCCGCCGCAGCGCCCATGAGGTACTCGTGCATCGCGGCGGCAGCGGTCCGTCCCGCGCCCATGGCCTCGATGACAGTCGCCGCGCCGGTGACGATATCGCCGCCCGCGTAGACGCCGGCAATGTTGGTCTCGCCCGTCTCCTCGTCAGCGACAATGTAGCCCCACTTGTTGATCTTGAGGTCGGGAGTGGTGCTG
>CAZKUN010000508.1:0-2684 GCA_964555935.1 uncultured Armatimonadia bacterium
TCGCCACTGTGCTTCTGGCCATCGCCGTCAACAGCGCGATGATGCTCCACCTGGGGTACAACCGCGGGGCGCTCATGAACGCCGGCACCTGGTACTCGGCGCCCGGCATGAACAACCCCCGCTACGCCTTCGAGTGGGCACAGCACTACATCGGCGCACCAGAGCACCAATCGCAGTTCCACTGGATCATTCTGGGTGCCGTCTCGATGTGCGCCATGCAGGCGCTCTACCGCCAATTTGTGTGGTGGCCCATCCATCCGCTGGGGTTGCTGATGCCCGTCGGATGGCAGATCACCGCGACGTGGTTCTCGGTAATGATCGGTTGGACGATCGGGCGAATCATCACGCGATGGACCGGACCGAAGACGTACGTCGCGACGCGTCCGCTGTTTGTGGGGCTGGTGGTGGGGGACGCTCTCGCCGCGGGCCTTTGGCTTGTCATCGACATGCTAGCCGGCGTCCGGGGCCACTCAGTGCCGACGATCTTCTAGGCCTGCACTGGTACGACCTTGCGCGGGCGGCGTGAAGCGCGGTGTCTATGGATGTTCCTGCGTCACCAGGTACGACAGCGCCGCTCTCACCAGTCCCAGCACGTGCCGCAGTTCCTCCGGCGGCAGGTCGCGAACCAACGCCAGCAGCTCCTCCGTCAAGCCTTCGCACTCGGCCTCGCCTGTCTCACTCAACCTATCCCGGACCAGCCAGGCGATACTGACGTCGAGCGCCTCCGCCACGCGCGAGAGGCTGTTCAGCGACAGGCTCTTCTCGCCACGCTCCGCGCCGCCGATGGTCGTGAAGTCGAGGTCGGCTCGTCCGCCGAGATCCTCCTGCGTCCACCCCTTCTCCTGCCGTAGGGCACGGATACGCGCCCCGATGACTTCCTGGATCGTGGCCATGTCGCCGCTCCTCACTCGTATGGAGCAAGCGTAGGAGCGAACGCCCCACAGGCGTAGTCTGTATAGACGTTCTTCGTTGACAATACGCCTATTCGACGTTAGGCTAGGGCATTGGTCGACCACGCGACGGGAGACGCGGGTCGCTGTGATCGATGTCGGTCAGTCTGGCGGATCCCAGGGGAGGCGTTACAGTGAATTACCGAGTAGGCGCGATACTGGTGCTGGTGGCGTGTCTTGGTGCAACGATGATGGGTTGCGGTGGAGGCGGGGGCGGCGCAACGACTCTATCCGCGGACCTCGTGGGCACGTGGGGGGCTATTCTCTACAACGCACAGGGGCAGTTCGCGGGTGGCGGCGTCGTCACGGTCCAGACCGACGGCGACGTCGTGAACGAACTGGCCGCAGGCCGGCCGAATGTCGGCAGATGCACTGCGGGCGGGGCGGTTACCACCAGCATCACCGAAGGCAACGTCACGACCCACTCGACCGGAGCGCTACAGGCGAACGGTACCGGCGCCGGGACATGGTACGCGACACAAGGCAGCCAGCAGATCGCGTCGGGGAACGGCCAAGCCTTGAAGGCGACGGGCGGGGCGTTGGCCGGGAAGTATGATCTCGTGATCGGCGGCGCCGACACCGGCACGGGAGTGCTGACCATCAACGCCAACGGTCGAGCGACCGGTTCGGTGACGACCGCCAACGTCGGGACGGTCACCTTCGCCGGGATCGTCACGAGTCAGGGAGAGGTCGCCGTGTTCTATCGAGTTGGGGGGCAGACGGTGGGTGGAGCCCTCGGCAACATCGTCGGTGCCGGCGGCTCGGGGCAGTGGTATAACTTCCTCGACGGATCGAGCGGCACCGTTACGATCACGAAGCGCTAGGGATGTCCGACGTGGCCAGTCACCACGGGAGCCCCGTCGCGAACGGCGGGGCTCCTTAGCTGACTTCGTAAACCGCCACACGTCTCGCCTCGCGCGCGAAGGAGCTGGAGCGCGTTTCGCGCCCTACCAGAGACCCCGAACTCGCGCTGAGCCCGACGTTCCGGCTCGGGGTGGGGCCATCCCCCCTGCATCGGCACTTGCGGCGCGTCTGAGGAGCCATTTGGCCCTGCCAGGCTTCCGTGCCCGACAACTCGGCGCCGTTCTCCCGTCCCATCGGGTGGAAGCGATCGAAGGACTGCGCGGCGCTCCCGCCCGGGTCACTTCGCCTTGGCCTTCGCCGCCCGCTCCTTCTTCAGCTTCGCCACGCTGGCGATCGAGACGATGTTGAGATGTCCCTCGCACGGAACGGCTTCGAGCTTCTCTTGTCTGAGCAATGCTCGCACGTACTCCGTGGATATCCCGAGTTCGTGAGCCGCCCAACCGACTGTGCAGATGCTGGCTTTCTCCGATGCCGGAACCATGTTGAGCACCTCCTGCTCTCTAGAGTATACAGCATTGCCAACTCCCACTCAAGGCCGGCGACGGGGTAGAAGCCGGTAGGACCACTCTCCCGTAATCTGGCGCGGGCACCCCAGTCGTACTTGGCCTGTTAAGGCGCCGCTCTCCCGTCCTTACCACGTGTTCGCGCCGTTCCCTACTCGCCGCAGTCTCCCGCACCATCATCACCCAGGACCATCGCCGCGACGGCCGCCTCCGCCGTCGCCCTCGCCGGAAACTCGATCGGCCTGCCCTTCTTGCGGTACAGCCTGATATGATAGCCTCGACGCCCGCGACTACGGGCGACGACGCGGTAGTCGCCTTCCTGCCTCTCAAGCACGGCTCCGGACTCCAGCCACTCCGCGGCCTGCGA
>CAZKUN010000509.1:0-2669 GCA_964555935.1 uncultured Armatimonadia bacterium
CTCCTCGGGCACGTGCTGCCAATCGTCCGGCTTGTGGTTGTAGCTGGAGAGAATGCCGAACCCGCGCGTCGACGCGTAATCAACCATCGCCCAATTGTGCCATCCGCCGTAGTTGAACTCACAGTTAAAGTGCTCGAAGCGAAACGGTCCGATGCCCTCAGCCACGTACGGCGCATCCCCCGGCCCGAAGTCATCCGTCATTCGCGGATCGTAGGTTTCGGCCGGCGTGCCGAGCTGCGGTGGATTGTCGTCGAGAGGGACGTCCCTGAGGTCGTCGACGGTGAGGCTTTGGTCCACGCCGAGGACGAGTTCCCCCTGCTCCGGGAGATCAGCCACCTCGAATCCGTCGATCTTCGCAACCAGGTCATCGACCTCCTCGGCCGTCTGACCAAAGACCACGGAACCGAAAGCAACAAGGGCGAGCAGCATCGGGATTCTCATTGGCGCCTCCACGCGACAGTCTGTCCGCTACCTTCGCGCCTCGTTGGGATGGGTCCTTGCCTGCTGGAGGTCACCGATGGGTCGCCACCGAATCCCACAGCCGACCACGACTTGAGGTAGGAACGGTATGGACACGCGAATCGGCACGTGCGGCTGGTCGTTCAAGGACTGGCGCGGCAGCTTCTACCCGCCCGGCACCAAAGACGAGCTAGCTTACTACGCCACGCAATTCGACGCCATCGAGATCGACAGCACTTGGTACCGCGTGCCCGAGGCGAGTGTTGTGGATAGCTGGCGACGGCGCGTGCCTGAGGGCTTTACATTCTGCCCGAAGATGCCGGGCGAGATCACGCACGACCATCTCCTCGTCGGCGCGGACGACGTTCGCGACGCGTTCCTGTCAAACATCTCGCTACTCGGCGACAAGCTCGGACCGATCGTCATCCAGCTATCGCCCAAGTTCAAGGCCTCGGAGATCTACACGCTCGAGGGCTTCTTGCGCGAGCTTCCCAGCGACTTCCGGTACGTCGTTGAGTTCCGGAACAAGTCCTGGATGTACACCGAGGACGCGCTTGGGGTGTTGGGCGCGCTCGGGATGGGTGTCGTGATCGCCCATCACCCATGGTATCCGCGCATCGAGCGGATCACCACCGACATTGCCTACATCCGCCTCCTTGGCAAACGCGATGTCTTCCCGGACTTCTCCACCACCCACCGGGCCAAGGACAAAGCGCTCGACAAGTGGGCGGAGCTGCTATTGGGACTCGTGCTCATGCCGGGCGACGCGTACGCGTTCATCAACAACCAGTTCGAGGGCCACAGCCCCGAGTCCGCGCGCAAGCTCAAGCGCGCTCTCGGCGCGCAAGCGACCACATTATTCTGAGGAGGCCGTAAGTGAACCTGCTGACAACGCTGCTCATCATCACCGCCATCACCATGCCGCTACTCGCGTGCGCCCAGGCGCCCGGCGAGGAAGCGATCTTCGAGCGCTCGCTCGTCACTCTCGGCGACACATCGCGCGTCCAGCACGTGCTAGCGAAGGCGCGCCGCGGAGAGGACATCTGCGTCGCCGTCATCGGCGGGTCGATCACGGCCGGCGCTGTCGCGTCGACGATCGAGAACCGCTGGGGCAATCTCGTCGCCGAGTGGTGGCGGCAACAGTTCTCGGACTCGGAAATCACCTTCGTCAACGCGGGAATCGGCGCGACGGGCTCGAACCTCGGTACGCATCGCGCCGAGCGCCAGCTACTGGTCCACGAGCCCGACTTCGTCGTCGCTGAGTACGGCGTCAACGATCCGAACACAGAGTTCGCCGCCGAGACCCTCGAAGGGCTGACCCGCCAGATTCTGAAGCTCCCCAACGATCCCGGCATGATGCTGATCTTCACCATGCATCAGAACGGTGGCAACGCTCAGGAATGGCACGGCAAGATCGGCGATCACTACGGGCTGCCCATGGTCAGTTTCCGCGACGCGATCTGGCCTGAGATCGAGGCCGGCCGACTGACGTGGGAGGACGTCGAGGGCGACGTCGTCCACCCTAACGACCGGGGCCACCAGTACATGGCCGACTTCTTGGGCCAAGCCCTGGACATGATCCTCGCCGATCTCCCGGCCGACGACGACCTGCCCGAGATCGCCGCGATCCCGGACCCGCTCATCAGCGACACCTTCGAGTTCACCACCTTCCAGACGGCCGACGAACTCACTCCGACCACCAACGAGGGATGGGGCGCGTTCGACACCTGGTTCGGCAAGGGCTGGGAGGCCACTGAACCGGGAAGCGTCCTTGAATTCGAGGTCGAGGGCACGTGCGTGAGCCTCGCGCACTTCACCATCAAGGGAGACATGGGCCGAGCCCGCGTGACCATCGACGGCGAGGACGCCGGCACTATGGACGGCTGGTTTGGCCAGGACTGGGGAGGCTACTGCAACTTCCACCTCGCCAAACGCGACCTCGCGCCGGGCAAGCACGTTGTGCGCGTCGAGTTGCTTGACGAGAAAGCCGCTGAGAGCAACGGCCACAAGTTCCAACTTTGGCTGGTGATGACCGCCGGCGTCACGCCGTAGTAGGGGCGCGTGCCATCGTAGGACAGGCGCCCACCGCCATTCGCATCGCGACTGCGCCGGAGCACCCGTACGACGATCGTCTCGATCGTCGATGCCGTCCGCCGTCGTAGGGCCGCCCGCCGTCGTAGGACAGGCGTCCTCGCCTGTCGCCGTCGCCT
>CAZKUN010000510.1:0-2612 GCA_964555935.1 uncultured Armatimonadia bacterium
GCTGACGGTTCAGCCAACGCCGGGGCGCCCAGTTCCATATGGGCAATCCCGGCTGAAGTCCTGCCGTTGACTGGCAAGGCCAAGAAAGCCCCAAGTCCTGGGACACGCAGCCTGCACGGATGAGCATTTGGAGTCAACGGGCCCCAGATCCAGATCGGCAGGTTCCTCAATCCCGGATGGTGAAGGGCCGCAACGGACCTCCTGACCCAGCCGGCGCCGCGGCACTCAGTTCCATATGGGAAATCGCTGTTGAGATCCTGGCGGCGTTAGGGCGATACCACGGGGTGAGATAGGATGATCCGACCAATCAGCTCTTCGGCCCAGGTGCTGCTCGTGCTGTCCCTCGCCGTACCTAGCGCTACGCAGGTTGCCGGGCAAGATGGTCCTACCCTCTGGACCACTGCCGCAGCCTTGGCGCCCGGCTTCGGCTTCTGGGTCCGTCCGGGGAAGTGGGGAGCGAACGAGCCTTTGGGGGAGACCTCTCGCTACAAGACCTCGGCTATCGGCACCGGTACCCTCACCTGGGTAGCCGACTTCCCTCAGACAGGAAGCTATCAGGTGTGGGTCCGCCACTTCGGCTTCAGGGGAACGGTTCAGGTCGACGAGAGGCCTGTGACCGATGGCAGGGGCGGTCCCGCCGTGGGTGGCGGGTATGTCTGGTGGCACCTGGGAGAGATGGCCATCGAGAAGGGCCCGGCCCACGTGGACATCGTGGTGGAGCAGGCGGCGGTGGACGCGGTCTTGTTCACTCTCAACGAGGACTTCGAGCCCGAGGCTGGCCCACTGCCGGAGAGGGTGAAGGAACCGGTACTCCGGGCCGTGCGTCGGTACCGGGATGATGCCCACCTGAGACCCCCGGCCGGGGCAGCACGGCTCGTGGCTGGTCAGATGGCCGACCCCTACGAGGAGCACCGCAACGACCTCGTCCCGGCTCGGAGCGAGTTGCTCAAGACACTCCGCATTTGGGGCAGCCCGAACCAATACGTGACGGGTACATTCTGCCTCCGAGCTCTGGAGAACGCAGGTGACTTGACGATCTCGCTCGCCGGGCTTGCGGGGCCAGGCCGGCAGGTAAACCAGCGCTCCATTGACCTGAGGGTGGCACACCTGCGAGAACGCTCGATCGCGGCCCATAGCGAGCACACCGCCTTCAGCGGCAAGGGCGTCCTTCCGGACCTGCTGCTACGCGACGACCGCACCGGAATGCCCCCGACCGGCAGACAGGGCGGCTACGGGGGCGGCCGCTGCGTGACCGCCATCCCTGCCCATGAAAGCCGGCAGATCTGGCTGACCGTACGGGTCCCTGGGCGATGCCCGCCGGGCGAGTATCGCGGCAGCCTCGACATCCAGGTGAAGGGCGCCCCGGAACGGGCGCTCTCGATCCCCGTCGCTCTCGAGGTCCTACCTCTCGATCTGCAGCCGGTGGAGGGCTACTACGGATCGTTCTTCCGGGCGAGCATCGACCCAACGACGGAGGGCTCCATCAGCACAAAGCGGTTCCTGTCCGAGTTGCGCTGCCACGTTCGGTATGGACTGAATGCGGTGACCCTCTATGACGGGGCGCCGATGCTGCGGTACGCCAGGAAGGCCGGCATGACCCAGCCGCCGGTCTCGATGAACCCGCGAACCACGGGCGCTCTTGGCAGTTGGGAAGACGAGGCCCTCAATCAGGTTGCCGCGGCGAAGGCGATGGGTTTCCCCGACCTCTACTTCTACGGAGTGGACGAACCCCACACCGACGAGGCGATTGCCTTGGCGCGTAGCGCGGGACAGCGGGCCGCAGAAATCGGCATCCATGCGCAAGAGTCCTTCATGGGTCCGGGCGATTACGAGAAGCTGAAGGACGTCACCAGCCGCCCGGTGATGATGGTGTACAACTTCAACCTCTCCGGCGTCCGCAACGAGGGTGTTGAGTACGCGCGCCAAAGGGGTTGCCGGCCCATCTCTTACTGGTTCACCTCCACGTCATACCCGCTCCACCACAGGAGCCTGGCGGGCCTATACAACGCCGCCGGCGGCTACTGTGGCACCGCGCCTTGGGCGACGCAGGACTATGGCGGCGGCTCTCCCGACGGGGGATACTGGGTCTACTACCCTGATGCGCGCGGGGAGCCGATCCCGACCATCCGTTTCGAGGCTCTCCGCCATGGGATAGACGATGTGCGTTACCTGCAGGCCCTGGACCGGGCATTAGCGGCGGCGGAATCGAAGCTGGATCGACAGCCGAAGAACGCCGCCCTGCAGGAAGCCCTGGCGGAGGCGCGGCAGGTGCGGAGGACCCGCTTCGAATCGATCGACGGCGGGTATGTCGCCTACATCAGCAATAGCAGTGGCGGGGCGCTGGACGGTGCCCGGCGGGAGATGGCCGAGGCGACCATCGCCCTACACGAGTGCTTGCCCGAATAGCCACATGGCAACACGGCGGTCCAGGACGCCGACGCCCACCGGGATGTCTGAGTGGGGGTTAGCGCCCCTTGAGGGCACAGCGCCCACCGACGGCGTCATTGAGCGCCCAAGACGGAGCAACGTCACGCACGCGGCCCGGCTGACGGCGTCGGAGTAAGGACATCAGCACATGAGCAATCCCGTCGTGTTCGCGTTCGCGGCCGACA
>CAZKUN010000511.1:0-2599 GCA_964555935.1 uncultured Armatimonadia bacterium
GCGGTGGAGCCGGCGGATGGCATCGCAGATGGGCGAGCGATTCGAGAGCTACTACTACATGGATCGGGCGCTGGATGATATCTGGATTCGCGTGCCGATTCAGGTGGGCGCGTTCAGGCTGCCGAGGCTGGCGATCGGGCCGCAACTGTACATCGGCTGGCTGGCGTCGGAGGACAAGGGCCTGCTGACGGCGGCATGCCGGAACCTGAGTTACGACCTGACGGATCAGTGGGGTCCGCTGACCAGTTGGTTCTACGACAAGTCCGAATCGCGCGTGACCTCGAACGACCACTTGGCGCATAGCATTCAGACGTCGGCGACGATGCTGATGATGGCGTATTGCGGGGGGCCGGGACCGATCGAGGCGAAGTACCCGCACATGGCCGTGAGCTGGGAGCGGACGAGTGCGGAGTTCGCCGCGCTCGTGACGGAGCAGTCGCGGGAGACGCTGGAAGTGCTGGCATGCAACCTCGAGGATGGGCCGCGAGACGTGACGATGCGGGTATATGAGCTGAGGCCCGGGCGGTATGAGCTGACGGTCGGCGACGAGACCGCCGTAATGCGGCTGAGGCGACACTCGGGCGTGCGGATCACGCTCCCGAGCAAGGAAGTGCAGGTGATCGAGTTGACGCGCGTCGGAGGCAAGGGCGAGACGGAGGCGCATCGGGTGACGGACCTGCCGGTGGAGCCGGTTCACGCGTGGAACCCGAAGGGCGCGGGCGATATTGCATCGCCGGCGGAGCTGCATGAGGCGGCCCCGTTCACGATCATGGCGCGCGCCAGGTGCGATTCAGGGAAGCACGAGCAGGTGATCCTCGACAACGCGGCGCGGCAAGGGTACCACGGTTTCGCGCTGAGTCTGACCGAGGACGATCTCCCGAGGTTCAGCCTGAGGTATCACTCGGTGGTGAGTCACGTGCAAGGAACGAAGCCGGTCCCGGTCGGTCGGCCGTTCACGATTGCGGGCGCGTTCACGGGCGATCGGCAGAGGTTGTATGTGGATGGGGAGTTGGTTGCGGAGATCGAGTATGGGTACTACACGCCATCGGCGGGGCCGCTGGTGATTGGCGGATCGTGGGCGAAGGCGTCGGTGCTGGAGTTCTCGGGGGAAGTGGAAGAGGTCGCGTTCTTCGATGATGCAGTGGAGTTGGGGCAATAGGCGACGGCGACAGGCGTGGAAACTCGCGGAGTTTCCCTGCGCCTGTCCTACAACGACCAATCGTGAACGGAGGCGTTGGCGATGGCTGAGATGACAGGCAAAGAGCGGCTAATGGCGACGGTGCGGCATGAGGAGCCGGATCGAGTGCCGATCTGTCCGAGGATCCTGTTCGAGTGGGTGGACCCGGATCGCAGCCACCGGCTGGAGGAGCTTTATAGTCCAGCCATCGATCCGATGGATATCCCCGGAACGCCGACGCCCAACTACATTCTCACCTATCCGGACGAATACGATCTGCCCGAGGTGCGGGTGGAGCAGAAGCGCTATCAGGAAGACGAGTACAACGTGGTCGAGCGGACGTTCCACACGCCGGCCGGGGCGCTATCAGATCGGACGAAGATCCCGCCGGGCGGGCGGGAGTATGGGATGAGCCCGAACCCCATCAAGACGGAGTTCCTGGTGAAAGGGCAGAGCGACCTCGCCGCGCTCAGGTACGTGCTGCCGGAGATCCGGACCGAGTACGCCCATGCCCGGGCCCGGATGGAAGAGATTGGCGACCGGGGCGTGGTGATGGTCAACATCTACAGCGAGTTGTGCCACCAGGCGGGCGACGCGCGCGACATGCAGGACATCATGGTGGACTACTACGTGGACCGTCCGTTTTTCGACGAATTGCTGGGGATGTTCCAGGAGCGGACGATGGCGGAGACCCGGGCGGCGCTGGAGGGCGGTGTTGAGTGGATCTTCATGAACAGCTACTACAACAGCCTGTCGGCGGGGTGGTCGCCGGCGATCTTCGAGGAAGTGTTCGTCCCGAATATCATCGAGGTCGTGGATTTGGCGCATGGCTGTGGCGCGCATGTCGACTACTACGACGATGGGGTGCTGGACGAATCGATGGAGCTGATCGCGAACTGCGGAGTGGACGTGCTGGAGACCTGCACTCCGCCGCCGGTGGGGGACTTCGACCTGGCAGACGCCAAGGCGAGGGTGGGAGCGAAGACGACGCTGAAGGGGTATGTGGACCTGCTGTACGTGGTGCTGCGCGGCACGCCGGAACTGGTGGATCGCACGGTGGCCGAGGCGATGGAGATCGGAAAGCCCGGCGGCGGGTTTATCATCGGGAGCAGCGACTCGTTCCGTGAGGGAACGCCGCCGGAGAACATGCACGCGTACTTCAAGGCGTGCTTGAAGTATGGGTAGGGGGCGGCAACGGCGTCGGGGTTGAAACCCCTCCTACAGGGGCTTGGAGCTTGCCAGCGCTGCCTGGTGGATGTTGGAGATGAGGAGGGCGACGACCATGATGACGCCGCCGGCGATCTGGATGCCGACGAGGCGATCGCCGGCGAGTTGGTAGCCGAAGAACGTCGCGAAGACGGGCTCCATCGTGAGGATCATCGCGATGCGCGTGGCGGGGATGCGGCGTTGGGCGGCGGTTTG
>CAZKUN010000512.1:0-2566 GCA_964555935.1 uncultured Armatimonadia bacterium
GTACACCCAGATACTAACACTGAACCTGGACTCGCTTTAGGGGGTAAGGCCAGTGGTCTGGGCCACACCCCAAGTTCGAGTGGTTCCACGTGATGGCCCTCTAGCACCAGATCGGCGCCGCCCACCGCACCCCTGTCCGGCTGTCCTTCGCCGTCTCACGGTCTTCGCGTCTTCCCGCTTTCGTTCCGCGGCCGTTCTCCTCACCCCAGTTGACAGCCTCGCTCAAACCATGCATCCTCTGGGCCATGCGTTTTGAGATCGGTAGCCTCGACCCACATTCCATCGCCCGCGGCGGGAGGCTCTTCACCGCACATGGCGTGTTGAAGACGCCCGTCTTCATCGCCTCGGCGACCCACGCGACCATCAAGGGGCTGGCCCCGGAAGAGGTCGCCAACGCCGGCATGCAGATCGTCGCCGTCAACGGCTACCATCTCTGGCTCCGGCCCGGAATGGACGTCGTCGAGGCCGCCGGCGGCGCGCACAAGCTGATGCGGTGGAAGAGACCCCTCCTCTCCGATTCCGGCGGCTTCCAGGTATTCTCCCTCGCCCAGCAACGCACCATCACCCCCGACGGCGTGCGCTTCCAGAGCCACATCGACGGGTCGAACCGCTTCATGTCGCCCGAGAAGAGCATCGAGGTGCAGAACAGGCTCGGCACCGACATCGCGATGATCTTCGACGAGTGCGTCGCCTACCCATCGCCCCACGAATATGTCGAGAAGTCCGTCGACCTCACCCTCGACTGGGCGCGCCGCAGCAAGAAAGCCCACAACAACCCTCACCAGCACCTCTTCGGCATCATCCAGGGCGGCACGTACGTCGACCTGCGGAAGAGATCCGCTGAGGGCACGGTGGAGATCGGGTTCCCCGGCTACGCGCTTGGGGGGCTGTCCGTTGGCGAGCCGCGCGACGAGATGCTCCACGTCATCAACGAGACCATCCCGATCATCCCCGAGGAGAAGCCTCGCTACGTGATGGGCGTCGGCACTCCCGCCGATATCCTCGCATGCATCCGGTGCGGGATCGACATCGTCGACTGCGTCATGCCCCAAAAGAACGCGCGCCACGGTTCGGTCTTCGTCTCGGGCGGCGTGCTAAAGATCAAGAACGCGCGCTTCAAGCAAGACCAGCGCCCGCTGGACGAGAACTGCGACTGCGAAGCCTGCCAGAAGTACACGCGCTCGTATCTGCGCCATCTCTGGATCGCCAAGGAACCCTTCGGCACGCGCCTGCTGACGCTCCATAACCTCAGGCACTACGCCGTCTTCATGGAGCGCTGCCGCCAGGCGATCGCCGACGGCACCCTCTCGCGAATGCACGTCCCGGAAGGACGCGCGGAGTGATGGCCACCTACTACGTGACCGTGCTCGGCGGACTTGAGCCGATCGCCATCCGCGAGATCGAGGAGCACCTTCCGGGCGCGAGGATCCACCCTTTCGCGGCCAAGGGCGAGCGCGGCCGGATGCACTTCGACTACGACGGCCCGCCCGCGGGTGTCCTCACCCTCCGTTCCGTCCAGAACATCTTCGCCTCGATTGCCGCATTCGATGACATCCCGGCCGACGAATCCGCCCTTGACCTCATCCGCAAGCGCCTCAGCGAATGTGACCTTAGGGCGGCCCTCGCCGTCCACGCCGCGATCCACGGCCCACCCGACACTCCAATCTTCCGCTGCACCACAAAACGCGTCGGCCGGCACGACTACTCGTCGATGCAGATCATGGCCGCCGCCGGCGCGGGTGTCATCGACCAGCGAGGCTGGGGCGTGAAGATGAACGATTACGACTACGATATCCACGCGGACATCGACGACGCCCGATTCACAGCCGGCCTGAAGCTATCCCGCGGGAGCCTGCACAATCGCAGCCGAGTCGTCCACGTCTCCGCATCGCTGAACCAGACGCTTGGCTACGCCTTGTGCGTCCTGAGCGACCCGCAGCCCGACGAGGTCGTCGTCGACATCACCTGCGGCGCGGGAACGCTCCCCATCGAGCGCGCGTATTTCGGCTCGGCCAAGCTCTACGCCGGCGACATCTTCCGACACCCCACGCGAATGTCGCGCCAGAACTTCGACGAGGCCGGGGTCCACGTGAATCTGTGCCAATGGGACGCCCGCGCTCTGCCGCTGGCGTCCGCTTCCGTCGACAAGGTCCTCGCCAACCTGCCCTGGGGCCGCCGCGCCGGCTCGCACACCGTCAACATCCACATCTACCCCGCGATGACCCGCGAGATCGCCCGCGTGTTGCGTGTCGGAGGGCGAGCCGTGCTACTCACCACCGAGAAGAAGATGATGACCCGCTGCATCCACAAGCACGGCTGGCTGAGAACCGTCAACGTCCAGGGGGTATCCGTCGGTGGCCTGAAACCATCCATCTACATCATCGAGAAATTCCGCGAGCACGATCCGGCCGAAGCCATCCCGTAGGTCGTGGAAACTCCCAGGGAAACTCGCCGTGTGAGTTTCCAAGTTTCCCTTCCTAACGCGACGCCGTGATCCGTACCGTGCCTGCAGGTCTCCCGACCCGCGCCGTTCCTAGAACGGCATCTGCGAGACCGACTGACTCAC
>CAZKUN010000513.1:0-2478 GCA_964555935.1 uncultured Armatimonadia bacterium
ATCGCCGAACGCATCGCCGAGATCGAGAAGGGCGAGGCTGCACAGCTCGCCGCCGGCGGGAAGCGGCCCCGCATGGACTACGCCGCGCCCATCGGTGACGAGATCATACGGCACGTTGCGACGGTCAGCCTGGCCTGAGCGAACATCGACCGACAGCACAGCATCGGGCACGGGGTCGCCGTCCTCGTCGACGACGAGCGTCTCGATGAAGCCGCCCGGGCTCAAATGGACCTCCATCCCAGTTTGCCCGGCATCTGCCCCAACCACGCCGACGAGATCGCCGACGGGCGCCTTGGCGAAGACGATCCATGGCCCTTCCTTGAGGTAGCTTGTCGCGGCCAAGCCGAACCGGCCGTCAGCATCGGCCAGCTTGGGGGCGGGAGCCTTGCTCGCGGACTGGCGCCCCAGGAGCCACATGTGCGCGCCGGGCAGCGGCTTGCCATCCGCGTCGAGCACGATTCCGGTGAAGACGTCCGGCCCTCCGATGGTGAAGTCGACGCCGGTCTCGTGATCGCCGTGGGCGAGTTGGAGCGCGACCTCGCTTGGCGTGCTGTCACCTGGGTCTGACATCCGAAGCGTAACCGCACCGGGCCAGACGCGGAGGGAGTAGTGCCCCTCGTCGTCAGTCTTGGCGCCTGCAGTTGCATTGCCGACGAAGCCAACGTGATGGGCCTGGACCGTCACGGCAGCGGGTTGGTCGGTGCCCTTACGCGTCACCGTGCCCTCAATGAGCGCGCCCTCTCTCAGTTGGAAGTCGAGGTCTGGCGTCAGTTGCCCCTCCGCGGCGTTGAACGGGTTGACGTGCCGCGCTACGTAGCCGTTTGGGGGCGTGATGTGGAGCTTGTATCGTCCCGGCGTCAACGCGTCGAACACATACGCTCCGTCCGCATCCGTGTAGGCTGTCCAGACCCAGGATTCGTCTCCCGCCGAGCCTTGGGCGTAGACGGCGATCTCCGGTACCGGCTCGCCGTCCAGCATCACCCGCCCCGCCAATTGGGCTGCTTTGCGCAACGCGATGACCACGTCGTCACCAGGCCTGGGCCGATCTTGTGCGTTCCCGCCCCCATAGGGCGCGTAGCGCTGCAAGCGGGCGGCGAGGCCAACCTGCGCGTTCGGCGGCAGGCCATCGAGCGCGAAGCGGCCCTTGCTGTCGGTATGGGTCGTGAACCAGGACGTCTGGTGCCCGAGTTCCGCCAGCGGCTCCGTGAATCCGCGCGGGTCGTGGCGCGTGAGAGAGTGCGCGAGCACCTTCACGTCCACCAGAGGGTGGTTCTCGGCATCCATCACGACGCCGGCTATTGTCTCGGGATCATCCCCGAGGGTGAGTTCAACAGGCGTATCAGGCGCTGCGTCGGCGTAGGCGAGCGCGTGGTCATCCTTCCGGGCGATGACGCTGTACTGGCGTTTCGGCCAGGTACGCGGGTTGGTGAGCGTCAGCACGAAGCTGCCGTCCGCGTCCGTCACGGCCTCCGCGCACTGTTCGAGGCTTTCCCTCAAGTCGCGACCGTCCAGGTACACGGCCCGAACATCGCACTCCACAGCCGGGCCGCCTTCGGGCGTCAGAACGGTCCCGGTGAGGGTGACCGTGGGCATGGGGCCTTCCTGCGCGACGAGGGCGACGTGGAAGGCGCCTGTGGCGACAGTTAGCGCCAGGAGCGTGACGGCGAGGGTGGCCATGCCGATGCGAGAGAGTCTCAGCGCTGGCGCGGCGGCCATGGCCAGGACGCGCTTGACGCGGCGGATGAGCGCCTTGCCGCGACAGCCGCAAGCCAAGACACCGGCAGGCCGGCGCACTTCGGCCCAGCGGACCATCGCCTCGGCGTACGAGCGGCTATCGCCGGTGAGGGCGATGGCCCAGTCGTCGCACGCCTCCTCGGCCGAGAGCCCGAGCTGTTGCTCCGCGATCCACGAGAGGGGGTGCCACCACCACAAGGCGCGCGTGAGCCGCGCGAGGAGATGGACCAGCATGTCGTTGCGGCGGATATGGGCCAATTCGTGGACCAGGTCGGCGTCGGTGGCCGGCGGCGCATCGCCATCGTCAACCGGGACGAGGACGGACGCCTTGGGCCACCCCGCGACCGTCGGCACGTCGACGGCCGCGCTCTCGGCCACCGGAGGCGGGGAAGGGAGGCCCAGCGCGTCTGACAGTCTGGCGATCTGGTCCACGAGCTTGCTCGGCTTGGCGGGGACCGCCCGCCTGAGTATCAGGTCTCGCACGGCGGCCATGTCGCGGATCAGCCCGCCGAGGCAGAACGCCGTTCCTATCCCCCAGATCCCGGCAATGATCAGCGCCCACGGTACGGTCGACTTCGACGCCGGCACTGAGGTTGCCGCGGACGCCGGCTGGGTGCCACTGAGAACGGGCTGTGTGTCACCTGGCGTCGCCGCTGCGGGGGCGGGCAGAACGCGCACTGGGACCGTGACCCGGTGCGTCGGCAGAAGGCTCCACGCGACGGAGGCTGCCGGAACCAGCCAGAA
>CAZKUN010000514.1:0-2452 GCA_964555935.1 uncultured Armatimonadia bacterium
CACTGCGGCGCCAAGCAGAAGGCACCCGTACAGGCCGATCTCGACTTCCAGGAACGAGCTGAACACGAGCGGCGCCACCAACGCAACGAGCGCGCCTCCAAGGGCCCCACCGGTTGCCACGGCCATATAGAACGCCGTGAGGTAGCGCGGCGACGGCTTCAGTCTCACCAGCTCGCCGTGACACACCATGCAACACGCGAATAGCAGAGCGCTGTAACCCGCGATCTGCGTGCGGATGCCGATGTCCTCACTGTGGCGCGCCAGTCCCAGAGCGATGAGCACCATCCCCATCAGCGCGGGCACAAACAGCTCGCGCCGGTACCATCGCTCGTGATCGAAGCAGATGATGAATGAAAGCAGATACAGCGACAGGGGCACCACCCACAGGAATGGGACGACCGCGACCTCTTGGCATATCTGGTTCGTCAGCGCTAGCAACATCAGCGACGCCAGCGCGGGCAACCCCAGCCACAGCCCCCACGTCATCCACTTTGGTCGCTCCGCGGGCTCGACCTCGGGCTCGGGTCCAGCATCTTCGGGCGTCGCTGTCCTCATCAGCGGTAGCGCGCAGATCCCGCAACTTGCCGCGAAGAGCACGAACGCGGCGGCCCAGACGATGGCCTGGCTCCGCATCGCGAGCGAGGGTTCGATGAGGAACGGATACGTCACGAGCCCCAACAAAGAGCCTGCATTCGACAGCGCGTACAGCCGGTACGGCGAGACGCCAACATGTGTCCGGGTGAACCAGGATTGCAGCAGCGGGCTAGTGCTGGCGAGGAGGGCGTACGGCATGCCGACGGCCACCACGAGCGTGAGCATGATGCGCCCGATCGGCCACTCAGTCCCATCTGGTTTCCAATCCGCCGATGGCAGGAGCGGCGTGCCGGATCCGAGCCCCGACGCCGCGAGGAGGCCGACAGCCACCACGAGCAAACTACCGTGTACGATGGCTTGCTTCTTCGGGGGCAACCTGGCCGACAGGAAGTGAGCGTAGGCGTATCCGACCAGAAGCATGACCTGGAAGAACAACATGCACGTCGTCCACACGGCCGGCGTCCCGCCATACCACGGCAGGATCCGCCGGGCGATGATCGGTTGCACCTGGAACAGAAGCAGGGCACCGAGGAAGGTCGGTGCCAGGTATAGCGCTATGCTACGCAGGTTGCTGACCAACCAGTATCACTCCGAACCATCGAGATTTGCCCAACTAGCAGTACCACAGGCGTCGAGCGTGCCCTACCCCAACGCGTTGCGCACCGCGTTTGCCAGCGCGCCCGGCTCGTGAGGCTTGCGTATGAACCCGGCGGGGCGCCCGCCGTTGGTGTCAACGGCCGCCTCGTCCTCACTGAACCCGCTCGTCATTACCACCGGCGTCCCAGGGCGGAGCCGTTGGATCTCCGCGAACGCAGCCGGGCCGCTCATCCGAGGCATCGTCACGTCCAGAACCACGGCCACAATATCGGGCCGTTCGCCGAACTGTTGCACGGCCTCCGCGCCATCGCTTGCCAACACGACCACGTAGCCGCGCCCCTCAAGTTCCATCTTCGCTGCCCAGCGAATAATCGGCTCGTCATCCGCGACCAGGACGGCGCCCGAGCCACGCCACTGGTGTCCTGTCGGCACGGCCTCGGTTTCGGATTCGACAACGACCGGCGCGCCGCTCGGAAGGAGGATCTTCATCGTCGTCCCGCGACCGGGTTCGCTGTAGATGTCGATCGCGCCATGGTGAGCGCGGATGATCCCAAACGCCGCCGCCAAGCCAAGCCCCCGACCGTGCGGCTTCGTGGTGAAGAAGGGGTCGAGGATCTTGCCGCGCACGTCCTCGTCCATCCCGCAGCCGTTGTCGGCAACTTCGAGAATCACATGCGGCCCCGGCTCGAGGCTGGCGTGCAGATACATCGTCTCGATGGAGGCTTCATCAAGGTCCCTCGTCAACGTGCGGACCGCAACTTCGCCGTCGCCTTCGCCAACCGCGTCGATGGCGTTGGTCAGCAGGTTGAGCACGACCTGCCCGAGCTGCGTCGGGTCGCCGGCGATCTCGGGCAAGTCATCGCCCAGCTCGGTTCTCAGCCTGACCCGGGCCGGCGCGGTCGTTCGCACCAGCTCTACGGTCTCGCCAGCCAGCGCCGATAGATCGACCGACTGGGGGACCACCTCGCTGCGCCCGGCATACGCCAGCACCTGGTTGGAGAGATCAGCCGCGCGCTCAGCCACATCCAGCACCTGCTCCATCGCCTCCCGGGCTTCCGGCGCGTCCTGAGCCCGCGCCAGCGCCTCGTGCGTTCCGCTTAGAATCCCGCTCACGAGGTTCCGCAGGTCATGTGCCACGCCGCCGGCGAACACGCCCAAACTCTCCAGTTTCTGGCTCTGTTGGATTCGCTCCTCAAGCCGCCGCTGCTCGTCTTCGACGAGCTTGGCCTCCGTCACATCCGTCGCCGTGCCGACCAATCTG
>CAZKUN010000515.1:0-2438 GCA_964555935.1 uncultured Armatimonadia bacterium
AAGACGCCGTTAGGATATCTTGATCGCCATCACCATCCAAGTCCCCCGCCGCAATCGTCCCCGCGCCGGTCCGTTCCCAGCGCGGCTCCCCGTCGCTCGTCAGGCCGAGAACCCGATCGTTCGCGGCCGTCGCGGCGATGGTCAACTCGCCTTTCCCGTCCATATCCGCCGCGATCACGTTCCCCCACTTTGCCCGCCTGGGCAGCGTCCGCTCCCACGCCACGATTCGGCCACCCGCCTTCGCCAGCGCCTTCGCATCTGAGACCTGCACGCTCACCAGCGCCTGCCCGTCCTTCTCGCCGACGATGTCCACCGTCCGCGCGCCTCTCGGCGCCTGGAAGGTCCATGCTTTCCGCGTCTTGCCATCTGGAGACATCACGTATCGCACCAGCCGCGCGCCGCGCTTGCCCTTCGGCGGCTCGATCACATGAAACGCCGCCCCATCCTCACCCAGATCCTCCACCGCCACGTTCCGCTCTGCATGAGCCACGTTGCTGTTGATGTTCAGCGGGTACCGCTGTGTCACTGTCGCCCACGCGCCATATCCCTCCCAGCGAAGCAAATTGGTCCCCTCGCCATCCAACACGAGTTGCTGGCATCCACTGGGACCACACGCCAAGATCCGGCGAAAGCCGTGGCGGGTCACATTCACTGCGAGAAGCTCCCCGCCTCGCGGCACGGTCAACCCCTCCGTCTCCGTGCAGAAGACCTCCGCCCTGCCGTCTCCGTCGATGTCACGCAGACCCTCCATGAACAGAGGACCGACGTCCTCGATCTCCTCACCCGTCAGCGCGTCATACACCATCAGGTGCCAGCGCCCGTCGCCCTCGTCGTTGTAGAGATTCGTGATGACCTCGAACTGCCCGTCGCCGTCCAGGTCCTGCAGCGAGTCCCACCTCGGGCGCAGGATCTTCTGCTTGGCCTCGATCTTCAGCTCGATCTCCTTGCGCCAGAGCAGGCTCAACGCCTCACCGTCGTTGTCGATCATGTCGATATGCGTGTAGAAGTCCGCCAGCACCAGGAACTCTAGCGCCGGGTCGTCATCGATGTTCTTCGCGATGAAGTGCCCGTAATTCCGGCCACTGTGCCAGCGAAGCTGCTGGATGATCTCGCCGGTCCGCCCGTCCATCACCACGATCTGGTAGTGCGGGCAGGCGATCACGTCGAGTTGCCCATCGGCATTCGCGTCCGCCACGATCGGGTGCGGGCCTTGGTAGACTCGAAACTCCACGCTCCGCCAGATCTCGGTCCCGTCTTCGGCGAGAAGCACGCAGTGCCCGCGCTCGTTATCGATCATCACCGTGCTCGGGCGCTCGAGCCCCGGGGTGTCCGGCAGAATGTCCGCCGCGTAGCCTGGCGCTCCTGCATCCATCCCCCACTCGCCCCGAAGCTCAGCCGTCAGCGGCATCGGGTCCCCCAGCCCCTCGCCCGTACGATGATCGTCCCGATCGTCGATGCCTCGCGACCGTTCACCGACCGCCACCCACGCCTTGTACCCGCGCAGGTCATGCTGCCACGCGACCTCCGGACGCTCCAGCCCTCCGCCGCCTTCGCTCCGATTCGTCATCGCGCGGTCGTGTCGGTACATTGGCCACTCCGCAGGCCCATCCGTCCACGCCGTCGCCGTAACCAATGCTGTCAGCAGTAACCCACGCATCGAGTCGCTCCTTGCCGTCGCCACACCCAGACACCAGGCGTTCTTCGCCGTCTCAGGGAAACTCAGCGAGTTTCCGCGTCTTCCCGCTTTCGTTCCGTCTTGCCGCCCGGTTAGCCTCCCTCCGAAGGCCGTTCCTCCCGCCCCGTCGAAGCACCCGCGCGTGAAACGCTCATCCCCAATCATCTTCACATTCCTGCTCATCGGGGTCACGCTCGTCTGGGGCTGGACGTTCCCCGTTGTTCAGGACGCGGTCGATGGCTTCGGTGTGGTAGCGTTTCTCGCGATTCGCTTCACTATCGCGAGCCTCGCCATGATTCCTCTCGCCGCCAAGCACATGACGCGCGAATCGTGGAAGGTCGGCGGCGCCATCGGGCTAGTGCTCGCGATCTCCTACCTCTTCCAGACGTGGGGCATCCGTCACACCACAGCAACGAACTCGGGGTTGATCACGGGGCTGTTCATCGTCTTTGCGCCGCTCTGGAACCGCGTCCTCTTCGGGGTCAAGGCCGATAAGGTCTTCGTCGGCGCCGCCCTTGCCAGTCTTATTGGCCTCGGGCTCCTCACCGGTTCAGGTCCCACGCCGCTGACGATCGGCGACCTTCTCACTCTCGGCTGCGCGATCGGCTTCGGCCTGCACATCGCCCTGCTTGGCCGCTACTCTCAGGGCCATCGCTCCAGCGCCCTCGCCATCGCCCAGCTCTCCGCCGCCGCGCTGGTCTTCATCGTCGTGTGGCCCTTCGTCGATCCGCTCAAACTCCCCTCATCGCCCAGTGTCTGGCAG
>CAZKUN010000516.1:0-2415 GCA_964555935.1 uncultured Armatimonadia bacterium
TGGTCACCCCGATGAGGTCATCGAGGGCTCCTCCACCACGCGTCTTCCCGAAGCGGTTGTAGACGCCGGCCTCCCCCACGGCGATGACCCGGCCGCCGCCATGTGCGAAGCTCTCGATGGCGATCACTTCCTCATCGGAGAGCGCCAGTGCCAGCGGCAGGAAGAGGACCCGGTACTGCCGCTCAGTCAGGATACCCTCCGCGACCTGTTCATCGGCGACAAAGTCGAACTGGAGTCCCACGTCCTTGATGGTCTCACACAGTCCGGTGACGTTGCCGCGCCATCGCTGGGCGCCGGCTGCGTGGAGGCTGCGTTGACTGTAGAGAACCGCGATGGGCGCCGGATCGCGCTTCGCCGTCAGGATCGCGCGTCCCACCCCTGTCTTCAGCTCGTCCAACTCCTCCATCGTCCACCGGGCCCGCTCCGTCCAACTCAAGTCATGGCGGACGTAGCCGTGCCAGTCGCCGCTGGAGGCGCTGTAGATGCCGATCCCCTGGAAGCCGTTGAACAGCTCGAGCCAGGGGAAGTACCGCGCGTTGCGCTCGTCCTGGTCGTAGAAGTCGTATCCCACGAAACTCGTGATGACATCGTCCGGCTTCATGAACGAGCGAATGGTCTCACGCTGGATACCGTCGTAGAAAGCCAGGTGCGTGACGGCCTGCATGAGGCGGTACCAGTCGAACCCGATGTAGTGGCCCGGGTCGCGGGTACCGCTCACGCCGCAGCGACTGCGTGGGTCGAGCTTCCGCACCTCCTCCAGGGCGATGGCGAAAAAGCTGACGAACAGACGATCGCTGAAGAGCTGGAACTCAAGCAGCGGGCCTATGCTCACGGAAGGGTCGGTCTCGCCCAGCAACTCCGCTGTGACTTGTTCCCAGCTCCCCAGATCCGTGCCCCAGTGTTCGTTCAGGCGGGCGACCGTGCCGTGCCTGTCGGCCAGCCACTCCCTGAAGCGGGCGATCGAGTACTCGTCATAGCGCAAGGTGTACCCGCACTCATCGCCCACGCTGAAGTCGAGCGCGCCCCACTTGTAGCCGGCCATGGCGCGATCGCGGATGGCCTGACGGAACTTCGCCTCGAAGTCCGGGGCCGCCAGGTTCATCTTCTCGTACTGCTCGCTCTGCTTGAAGAAGATGCGATGCATGCTCTCCGGAGCCGGCACCATGCCATGCTCCGCGTACGCCTGGTGGTAGCTCTCGGCGTCCGAATGCGCCATGAGACCGAAGTCGACCCCCATGTCGCGCTGGAGCCGGACGAGGTGGTGCGACCAGGGACGGGAGCAGGTCAGCGGGTAGTAGGAGGCCCAGATGCCCACCAAGTAGTCGTCGTCGGGCAGCTCCCGGCCAACGCACACCGTCCGGTAGCTCTCGCACTCCACACGGCGTTTGCCATTGACGCGGCGGGTGAGCCTTGCCAGCACGCGCGCGGTGAGGGACCGCACGTCGTCGCTAGACAGCCGGAAGGCTCGGCTCCTGTTCGCGCCGACCACGTCGCGATCCACGACTCGGCCGAAGCTGTCAACGAGGGACACCTCGATCCGTGGATCTCTCGTCACCTCGCCCGCGCACTCCACGATACCGCGAACGCTGTCTCCCCGCTCGTAGCGCTTGCGGTCGACTATCACAGTAACGGTCGGGCCGGGGACGCGGAACAGATGGGCCGCCCAGGTCAGGCGCTTCCCTTGCGCGTCTTGGACCCATACCCAGATGAAGTGCTGTCCAGTGAGGAAGTCGCCCTGGAGGGTGACTGTGGCAATGCCCGTCTCTAGGGCGACGGGCGAGGTCGCCTCGGTAACCTCGCGGTTGCCCGGACCAACGCACGCAACATGGACCGTCGCGCCCGGCCCAGCGTCCTCGGTCCGCACGTCCACGGTGGCCTTGTCTCGGCCCACATCGACTGTGGACACCCGACTGATCTCGCATTGGAGGCCGCCGGCCGCCCAAGCGGTCACCCGTGCGAGAAGAGCGAAGTGGGGTTCCCACCAAGGCATCTCATCAGGGCGGGGAATGCGTCCCTCGTGCGGTGGGAAGAGACTGCAAGCGCGGGCGCCCCAGTCTTCCTGGTTTCCCAGATCGTAGTCGATCACCGCCACCCGGCCCTGGCCGAGCGTTCCCGTGCGCAGGCCCGCTCCGTCCTGCAGCCAGTGCAGGTATGGGGGGTCCATCCGGCTCTCACCCGAGAAGAACGCGCGGGTCGCCGACGGCCTGAGTGTCTCGAGCACGCGCGCCAGCTCATCATCTGCGCCGAGGGGCTTGACCAGGAAGAGACCCGTCCCGGCGCGGACCTCCTCCCAGAGGGTCTGTCGCACGGAGACGTCGAGTTGCTCCCAGTCTACGCTACCGAAGACCACGGCGTCCCAGGGCCGCGCCAGCACTTTGGAGAGATCGGCACTCGCATAGTGGACCTCTGCCTCCA
>CAZKUN010000517.1:0-2384 GCA_964555935.1 uncultured Armatimonadia bacterium
ATCGTGTTGTTGAACGTCGACTTGATATGCACGTGCGCGTACGCCAACGTGCGCTTCTCGCGCTTGCGCGGTTTGGTACCACTATCGGTCTTCACCATAGTCCACGCCTCCAAGTATCCGACTCAGCAACTCGCCCATCTCGCCAGCCCCACTTGGGGCTCACCCGCAGCGGCTGGGCGCTGGGTTGGTTTAGGTCTTGTGCAGAGCCTTCTTCTTCCCGGCAACCGTCTTCTTGCGGCCCTTGCGCGTCCGAGCATTGGTCCGCGTGCGCTGGCCGCGCACTGGCAAGCCGCGCCGGTGGCGCATGCCCCGGTAGGTGCCAATCTCGATCAGGCGCTTGATGTTCCCCTGCACTTCGCGGCGAAGATCACCCTCGACCATGTACTCGTTCTGGATGATATCGTTGATCCGCGCAGCCTCGTCTTCCGTGATGTCACGGATCCGCGTGTCTGCGTCTACCCCAGCCTTGCCGCAGACTTCTTTGGCGAGGGTGCGGCCGATGCCGAAGACGTAGGTCAACGCGATCTCGGCACGCTTTTCCCGAGGCAAATCCACACCGGCGATTCTCGGCATTGTTCACTCCTCCATCGTGGCGGCTTGCGGCCCGGGTTACTGACCCGAGGATCCGCTGCGGGCGCCGCTTAGCCCTGGCGCTGCTTGTGACGCGGTTCTTTGCAGACGACGCGCACAACGCCCTTGCGCTTAACGACCTTGCAGTTGATGCAGCGCTTCTTGACTGAAGCTCGTACTTTCATCGTGTTACCTCCACTACACTGACCATGGCCCATCTGCGGCTGGCCAAGCGCGCCTACTTGTGCAGCCACACAATTCGGCCGCGCGTTAGGTCATACGGACTGAGTTCAAGTGTCACGCGATCGCCCGACATGATCCGGATCCAGCGCATCCGGATTTTGCCGGACACATGAGCAAGGACTTCGTGCGGCGTCCCGTCCTCGCGCTGCACCTCAACGCGAAACTTCGCGCTGGGCAGCTTCTCAACTACGATTCCCTGAGCCCGGATCGCTTTCTCCCGCTGCGGCTGATCCGGTTCGGGTTTCGGTTTCTTATGTCTGCGTGGCCGGCCTTTTCCCTTGGGCGCCATAGTAGCGGTTGCCACCGCTCCCTTCAGTGATTACTCGCGCGACTCTCTCAATGAGAGCGTTAGGATGCGAGGCGCGCCGCGCGTTATCTCCACCGTATGCTCAAAGTGCGCCGACAACGTCCCATCAGCAGTGCGATACGTCCACCGATCCGGGTCCTGCGCAACCCGCCACGTGCCTTCGGCAATCATCGGCTCTATCGCCAATGTCATGCCGCGGCGTAGGCGGCAGTCATAGTCTTCCTGGAACATCGCCCGATCCACGAAATTCGGGATCGAGGGCGCTTCGTGAAACCGCCGACCGATGCCGTGCCCTGTGAGATCGCGGATAACGCCATAACCAGCGGCCTCCGCGACCTGCTGGACAGCTCGGCTGATATCCTCGACCTTCGCCCCCTCAACCGCCGCCGCCACTCCCGCCTCGAGCGCCTGCTTCGTCACCATCACCAAGCGCCTGGCCCGGTCGCTCACATCGCCGATCATGAACGTTCGAGTCGTGTCGCCGTGGAACCCCTCTACTTCGGCCCCAATGTCGACCCCGAGAATGTCGCCGTCGGTGACGACAACATCCGGGCTCGGTATCCCGTGAACGACCGCGTCATTCGGCGCGCAACAGATCGTCGCCGGATAGCCGTACAGACCTTTGAACGACGGAACCGCTCCCTGGGACCGGATGTGCTCCTCCGCCCAGGTGTCCAGCTCGGCCGTTGATACTCCAGGCTTCAGCCGCTCTTCAAGCATGTCCAGAGCGCCAGCCACTACCCGCCCCGCCTCGCGCATGGCTTCAAGTTCAGGCTTCGTCTTGCGCGTCGGTCGGTCGGCACGAGACAATGCGCTACTCCCGAGCATTGAGCGCGCGCATGGCTCGCTCAGCGATGTCCTGGGGCCTGCCGGTGCCGTCGATGGTCACGAGGCTGCCCCGGTCACTGTAGTAGTCCAGCAGCGGCTGCGTCAGCTCCGCATAGACCTCAAGCCGGCGTGTGACGGATTCAGGCGCATCATCGTCGCGCCTATAGATCTCACCGTCACAGTCCGGATTAGTACAGGTCGTCGCGCCCTCTGGCAGCGTGTCCACATGGAACGTGCTCGCGCATTTGCGACACACGCGGCGCCCCGAGAGACGCTCGATCAGCTCCGTGTCGGGCACCTCGATCGCCAGGACCACCGGCTCGGCGCGACCGAGTTTCGCAACGACCTCATCGAGCGCCTTAGCCTGCGGAAGCGTCCGCGGGAAGCCATCACCAGCACCACCTCCATCACCACCATCACCACCACCACCTTCATC
>CAZKUN010000518.1:0-2368 GCA_964555935.1 uncultured Armatimonadia bacterium
GAGATGCACCGCATGGCGGATGCAAACAAGGCCTACGCGCACTACCGCTGGTAGGGGTCTGCCCCTCACGCAGTAGCTTTGGTCTACAACCTCCCAGGGACGTACGGGGCGCTCGCGCCCCATGGTATTGAGAAAGCCTGACGGTAGTCAGGGGCGGTCGAAGGATTGCCCCACGGCTGCGAATCGCCGGTCGACGCTGGCAAGAACGGAACAGTCACTGTGGGTACGGAAATGATCCTCGAACGCATGAGGAACATCGGAATAGCGGCCCACATCGACGCCGGCAAGACCACGGCGACGGAGGCCATTCTCTACCGCACCGGGAGAATCCACCGGCCTGGATCGGTCGATAGCGGGACCACGACCACGGACTGGATGGACCAGGAGATGGAGCGGGGGATCACCATCACATCGGCCGCTACGGCCTGTGATTGGCGCGATCACCTGATCAACATTATCGATACGCCCGGCCACGTGGACTTCACGGTCGAGGTCGAGCGGTCGCTGAGGGTATTGGACGGTTGCGTCGCCATTTTCTGCGCCGCAAGCGGGGTCCAACCCCAATCTGAGACGGTTTGGAGGCAGGCGGACCGGTATAGCATCCCCCGGATCGCCTATATCAACAAGATGGATCGCATGGGCGCTAACTACCACGACGTGCTGCACCAGATGCGCGCTAAACTCGGCGCGGACGTCGTGGCATTGCAGCTTCCCATCGGTTCGCATTCCGAATTCATCGGTATGGTTGACCTCATCGACCGTGAGGCGTACGTGTATGGCACGGAGCCGCACTCCCTGCACTCGGTCGAGGCAGTCCCTGCTGATATGGTAGATCTGGTCGAGATGTTCCGCGACCACCTTGTTGCCGCGGTTGCGGAGCATGATGAAGAGCTTGAGATGAAGTATCTTGAGGGTGAAGAGCCGACGCGCGAAGAGCTGATGCGCGTCTTGCGTGCCGGGACACTGCACAAGTCGCTCGTGCCGGTCCTGTGCGGCTCGTCTCTCAGAGGCCTGGGCACCGTTCCATTGATGGAAGCCATCGTGGACTACCTGCCGTCTCCCCTCGATGTAGCCGACGTTGTTGGGACACTCCCTGACCGAGAAGATGAAGAAGTGACGCGCGGGCCTGATCGCGAGGAGCCGTTCTGCGCCCTTCTCTTCAAGGTCATGACCGACCCCTTTACCGGTCGTCTGTCCTACATCCGCGTCTACTCGGGTACGCTGAAGAAGGGTTCGACGGTGTTGAACCCCCGCACGGGCAAGCGAGAGCGCATCAGCCGCTTGCTCCGCATGCATGCCAACCGGCGCGAAGACGTGGCGGAGGTCGGCCCTGGCGAGATCGTAGCCGTTGTGGGGTTGAACAACTCCACGACCGGAGACACGCTCTGCGACCAGAAGTCGCCCATCGTGCTGGAATCGATGAGCTTCCCGGAGCCGGTCATCTCGATGGCCATCGAGCCTCGGACTCGTGCGGACGAAGAGCAGCTCTACAAGGCTCTGCAGAGGCTGGTTGAGGAAGATCCGACATTCTCGGCCCGGACGGACGACGAAACGGGCCAGCAGATTATCTCAGGCATGGGCGAGCTGCACCTTGATATCATCAAGGATCGCCTGCTTCGCGAGTTCAAAGTCGATGCCCGGATTGGCGCGCCGCAGGTAGCCTACAAAGAGACGATCACGCAAGTTGGGCAAGCCCGAGGCGAGTGCATTCGCCAGACCGGCGGCCATGGCCAATATGCGGTTGTCGATCTGCGCGTCGAGCCAATGTCTGAGCAGGGCCTCGACTTCGTCGATGAGACGCGTGGGGACGTCGTTCCCCGGGAATTCAAGACTGCGATCGAGCGCGGCGTTGCGAGCGCCATGACAAGTGGCGCTCTCGCTGGTTATCCCGTTGACAACGTTCGCGTGGCGCTGACCGGTGGGAAATCACACGAAGTAGACTCGTCGGACGTGGCGTTCAAGATCGCGGCGGCCGACGCATTCCGCAAGGCCACAGCCGATGCCCGACCCGCGTTGCTCGAGCCGGTCATGGATGTTGAGATTCTGACCCCAGAGAAGAACATGGGGGATGTCACGAACGACCTTGCCAGCCGCCGCGCCCGGGTAACGAGCATGGACCCGGCGCCGGGCGGAGCGCAGGTGCTGAAGGCACTGGTGCCGCTCGGAAGCATGTTCCAGTATTCGACGGGGTTGCGGGACTCGACGCAAGGGCGCGGCACGTATACGATGCAGCCGCATGGGTACGAGCGCGTGCCGGCGGAAATCCAGAAAGAGATAACCGGACGCTAAGTCCGGTCCGGACCAGAAGATTTCCGCCACTGGGTCCGGGTAAGCATTCGGGAGGCATGTAACGATGGCGAAGGAGAAG
>CAZKUN010000519.1:0-2349 GCA_964555935.1 uncultured Armatimonadia bacterium
CTGGCCGGACGCGGGACCATCCAAATGGACGGTCCGATCCAGGCGATTGGGCGCACCAGGCATGACATGAACCGTGGCTCCGGCGCTCGCCCGACGCTCTTCGGGATCGCGCCGGCCGACAAGTGGAACATGCACTACAACCGTGGATACGACCCGATCGTCTTCTCACGCTACTTGGATGGGATGCCGGGGGCTCACTACAACCGCGGCGTGGAGACCATCGTGATCGGTCGTCAGCCCCAGTGGGCGTCCGACTACTCGCTGTACGTCCACATGGACTTCGACAACGGCAACCGCAACCGCATCGTCGGTCCGGGCGCCGGGACGTGGGAGTGGTGGGACCGGGGTGGAAACGGTAGCCGCTCGCACTCTTGGTCGATCCACACCACCGGGCACCACTCGGGCGCTACGGACCCGGATAACCACAACACGCAGTCTCGCTACAACCGTGGGTATGCGTGGGCCAACACTGGTTGGCGTGGCCGACGTTGCCGTTGGTGGCGTTGTTGGTGGCTGTGGTACGACAGCGACGCCAACACGTGGGTCCGGTTCCGTTGGTACTGGAACCCGAACGGGTATCCCTCCAACGCCATTTTGGCGAAGGGGCAGTTCTGGTACCGCCGCAATGCATACAACAGCGCGGGTGGTGGACGTGCGAGCGCTTACATGGACATCTGGATGTACGGTCAGCGGGGCACCCGTCGCCGCAATCACAACTGGGGCTGCTGCGGGAGCCACGACACGGGCTGGCGGAAAGAGGAGCTGAGCCCGGACGATCTCTACGGGCGGAGGATGAACGACATCCGGTTCGAGACCAGAAACTGGGCCGGTGGCTGGTGGCGTGGTTGGAATGCGACATCTCAGACGCAATGGTGGATTGACTCGTTCGCCGTCGAGATCCTCACGGCCAGCCTGTCTGAGTTGCAGGTCTACGCAGACGCGACTTTCTGGGGCAGCTTGCACGTCAAGCAGGACCTCCGTGTCGAGGGTCGCAAGTTCTTCATCCAGGAGCACCCGGAGGACCCGAACAAGGAGATCGCCTACATCGCCATCGAGGGTGGCGAGGCGGGCACCTACTGGCGTGGTTCGAGCAGGCTGGAGGATGGCGAGGCGCAGATTCCGCTCCCCGAGCACTTCTCGCTCGTGACTGCGGACGACGGAGTCACCGCCACCGCTACGCTGCGAGAGCCTGGTCCTGCGGTGTACGTGGCCGAGCTGACGAACAAGTACATGATCGTCAAGACCACGGATGAGTCGAAGGCGTCGACGGCGTTCGACTTCGTGGTCATGGGCGTGCGCCGTGGCTTCGAGAATCACGTGCCGCTGCGGTACCGGGATGACAAGCCGGACAAGGAGCCGATCGCTGGCGGCGCTCCGCAGATGCCCGGCATGCCCGGCATGGGCGGAATGCCCGGGATGCCCGGGATGCCGGGCGGCGGCGGCATGCCTGGGATGCCGGGCGGAATGCCTGGGATGCCGGGCATGGGCGGCCAGATGCCTCCGGGCATGGGCGGCGGTCCCGCGGGCATGAACGCGGCGTTCAAGCCGGGCCCGTAGACCGCTGAGAGGCGAATAGGAGACCCAACGCCCCCGTCCCGCATTCGTGCGGGGCGGGGGTGTTTTCTTGTACCTTGAAGGCCCCTGGTGAGGAGCTGTCTTGAGCCGACGTATTCTGATCCCTTCCCTCTTGGCGCTGTCGCTGTCGTCCGTGCTGTCTTGCGGGACCGAAGACGCGGCCGGCGGTCCGAACTTCGGCGCGGACGGCGGCGGCACCCGTCCGGGTGTCGGAGGTGAGTGTGATTCGTGTCGGAAGACCGCGGACTGCGGCGCCCCCCTAGGCTGCCGGTCGCAGGTGTGCACCCACCCCGATCGTCCGGCGGCATGTGCGCCCGAGGGCGAGGTCGAGGTCGAGGTGGATACCAGCCTCTGCGGCGAGATCTGCCGGGCGGCGTCGATTCCTGAGTGCGGCGCCGTGGGTGTCGACGGCGAGCTTGGGGCGGATCCCGCGGCATGCAAGGAGCGATGCGAGGGGCTGACCCTGACGGGGAAGAGCTGCCTCAACGCCCGGCTGGAGGATGGCGATTGCGACGCCGGGGCGTTCGCCGCGTGCCTCGAGCAGGTCGAGGGGGCCGGTGGGGACGGAGGCGACGGTGGGATTGGCGAGTTCTGCGAGCAGATGTGTGAGACCGCCAGCCGGCCCAGCTGCGGAGCGGTCGGCCCGGGCGGGTTCTTCGGTGCGGATCCCACCGAGTGCAAGGGCGAGTGCATCGCCCAGAACGAGGTGGATCCCAACCTGGTGTCCTGCCTGGCCGGGCTCATTGAGGACGGCCGGTGTGAGCAGGACGACCT
>CAZKUN010000520.1:0-2245 GCA_964555935.1 uncultured Armatimonadia bacterium
CTGAACGCGGCCGCTGACATCCTCGATGACCTCAGTGTCCCGTTCTAGCTGATAGCAGCTGATGACCTGGCGAACGGCGCGCTAGCGGGGAAGCCCTACCGCGCTCTCTGGCTACCCGTGGCCTGCGCGCTCAGCGAGAAGGCGACATCCGCTGTCGAGCGCTTCTGCCGGCGAGGGGGCTTGGTAGTCGCCGACGTGGCCCCCGGCGCGTTCACGGAGAGTGGCGCCGTTCCCCCCCGGGGTCGCCTCGATGACCTGTTTGGCCTTCATCGGTCCAGCCCGCCCGATCTGAAACCGGCCATTGGGGGAGTGGATGGCTTCCTTCCGATGACAGCCCTCGACCACAGCGTGGAGTCACGTGACGGCACCTCCGTCGCACACCCCGATGGCGGGCCTGTCTTCATCGGTCGCTCCGTCGGCCGCGGACGAGCGTTCCTGTTCAACTGCACCCTCGACAGCTACGGCGACATGCGCGGGCCGATGGGCCGCGGCGTGAGGGACCGCGTGCTTGGCCTGCTCTCCAACGCGGGCACGGACCGGCCGGTCGTGCTGAGCGCCGGCGGCGACGTGCCTGACCGCGTCCTCACGTCGGTGTTCCGCTCGGGAGGCGATCTCTACGTGCTGGCCGTCAGACACCCTGAAGCGTCCTGGGAAGCCGAGGAAGTCGAAGTGCGATTCCATGAGGCCGGCCATCTGTACGACTGCCGTGTCGGCGAGTACCTGGGGTACGCCGATCGGACGGCCGTCGAGATGATGCCCGGCGATGCGCGGATGTGGGCGCTCCTGCCGCATGAGACTGCCGGCATCCACGTCGACATGCCTCGACGCGCCCTGCGCGGCCAGGCACTCGCTCTGAGAGCATCCATTCACGGCGCGGCGGGTCCGTCGCGGCGGGTTCTGCGTGTTGAGGTCGTTGGCCCGGACGAGGAGACGATGCCATGGCTGTCGCGGAACGTGGTTGCGCGAGATGGGCGGACCACCGTCCGAGTGCCGACGGCTCTCAATGATCCGCCCGGGACCTATCGCGTGACTGTCCGCGACGTGGCCACTGGGACAGAAGCCGAGGCCCCGTTCACGCTGCGGACGGAGATGAGACAGTGATCGTGTCATCACCAGAGCTGCTGAGTCCGGCGGCCGAACGGCCAGGAGTACACGTCCTTGGTCTCGTTCTTCCCGAGCATCTCCAGCGGGATACCTACTATTCGCGTGGCCGCGACGCTACCGTCGCGTCCCTCGATCCCAGATCGCCGTCCGGTTCTCGTGGTGATCCTCTGCTTGCGCATCAAGAACCATCGCCGGGAAAGGCGAGATCATCGGCGCGGTCGAAGGATGCTTCGCCCCCCTCGAATCGGACGAACCTGGCTTGTCAGGATCGTACCGGCCAATGTTGACGAAGCTGTTTAGCCCGACGCCGTGGCGGGTGGCGAAGTACTTGAACTTCCGCCACTCGGGGTTATCCGCACGAGTAACATACTCGGCGCAGAGCCCGTACGGTCCAGAAGCTCATCCGCGATGTAGAGCCCCATAGTCGCGCCCCGTCAGCCGTCAGTCGACCGGCGAGAGAACACGCTGAGAGTGGTCTCGGGTTGCCAACACAGCTCCAGATGCAACGAGCCGCAGACGCAGGTTGCTCGTGGGACACTCAGTCGCGGGCTGTCGCGTGCGGCTGTGCCCTACGCCGCCTTACGGGAGTACGACTTGAGCAATCCTCGCAGGAACTCCTTGACCTGCACTTCGTCGGGTTGGATGGCGTCGTCGCCGAGCGAGGTCGCCCCCTGTCCGTCCAAGAAAGCCGATCCACGCCAGAGATCTGGCGGTGTCACTCGTACCGACACCATCCTCCGCAGACTCAGCAACCTGCCCGCTGTGGAGCGCCGACCTCACGTGCTCGGTAACAGCGGTAACGGGTCTCGCGCACTTTCTCTCTGCCAGCCCACGGCAGGGGGGGGAGCTAGCTCAGACGCTAGTGATCCGAATCGCTCGCGGGCCCGGCTCGCACCGGGAACGTGGCAGTCGGCATCGCCCGGCGAATGGACCCCACAGGCATCCCGCAAAGCCCGAGATTCCAGCGTGGATGGACTTTTTCGGAGAGACAGGCACACCCCCCATTGCCATGCGGGCATTCGTATCAGCGCGCCCCACCTGAGATCGGCGCGCGCCTCTCCGGTGGAAGCCGCAGGATGCGGGCCATGTTTGACCTCCCCCCATTAACGGTACCACTCACAGTCTCATGGATTCGTTGCCT
>CAZKUN010000521.1:0-2233 GCA_964555935.1 uncultured Armatimonadia bacterium
GGCCTATGAACGTGGCATGCGCCGCTCCCGAAAAGGCCGCTACGCCGAGGCGATCGCCGAATTCGAGAAGGCGACCGAAGAGGCGCCCACGGACGAACGCGCCTGGCGGCATCTGTCAGCCGCGTATTTCCGTACCGGGCGGTACGCTGACGCGGAGGGCCCGGCCAGAGCGTGCGCCGAGCTGTCGCCGGACAATCCCGCCGTCCAGTGCAACCTGGGCGTCATCCTGCGCAAACTCGAGCGATGGTCCGACGCGCGCGAGCGGTTGCAGCTCGCCCTTCGACTCGACCCCAACTACCTCAAGGCCCGTGAAGAGCTGGACAAGGTAAACGCCCGCGACTCAGAGTCGCTTTCGTGACCGAGTCTCTCCCCCACCCTACCGTCGCCATCCGCCGCTGCCCTGACTACGAATTGAGCACTGCGCGCGACGCGATCCGCTCCGCGATTGAGCTGGTCCCGGGCGCGGGTGATTGCTTCAAGCCCGGCGCGACGGTTCTCCTCAAACCAAACGTCGTCACGCCACGCGGTCCGGATCGCCCCGTCTGCACGCACCCGGCGATTGTGCGCGCGGTGGCGGAGGTCGCCCACGAGGCCGGCTGCGAGATCATCGTCGCCGATCAGCCCACGTACGCCTTCGCGCACCGCCCAGACGAAGTGCTCAAACCAACGGGCTACGGTGAGGCGCTCGAGGGCATTCCAGCGACGCTCACGCTACTCAACCGCGACGGTTACGAGCCCATCGATGTCGCGAACCCGCTCCAGCTTCAGACAACCCACGTCGCGCGGCTTCAGCGCGATGTTGATGTGGTCATCAACCTGGCGAAGTGCAAGACCCACGCCCAGACCACCATGACCATGGCGCTGAAGAACATGTTCGGCGGGATCGCGCCGCGCGATCGGTTGAAGATCCACGCGCTGGGAACGTACGTCGCCCTGTCGGAGTCCCTGGCTGATTGCTTCTCCGTCGCCGTGCCGGAGTTGAGCATCATCGATGCCGTCACCGCCATGCAGGGGTTCGGACCAACGAGGGGCACGCCCAAACACGTCGGCGCGGTCGCCGTCTCAACCAACGCGGTCGCGCTCGATCTAGCGGTCGAGGAGATGGTCGGGGCCGGCGGACAGGTTGAGCTGACCAAGGCCGCCGCGCGCCTGGGACTCGGGCCTGGCGATATTGCTAGGGTAGACGTGGTCGGCGATGATCCCGAAGATCTCCGCACCCAGTTGCGCCTGCCGCCAAAGATCGGGCGCAGCTTCCCCCCCATCTTCGGCCACATCGGCGAGAAGCTCATCTACGTCCGCCCGCGCGTCTCTCGACGCGATTGCATCTCATGCGGAGGGTGCGCCGACGCCTGCCCGGTTGACGCCATCACCATCAGCGACGTCGCTCACGTAGATCGGGGTAAGTGCGTGGAGTGCTTCTGCTGCATGGAGGCCTGCCCCGTCGACGCCATCAACGCCCAGCGCAGCCCCCTCTCATACCTCTTCGGTTAGCCCCGACGTCACCGCCCGCCCGCTCGGACATTGCTCCAGTAGCGGACACTCGTGGCACTTTGGCTTGCGCGCTCGACAGACCGCGCGTCCGAGGTTGATGAGATTCACGTGCAGAGCCAGACGCGACGGCCCGGCGATCAACGGCTCGAGCAGGTGCTGGATCGCCTCGGGCGCCATCTCCTCCGACACCCACCCCAGCCGCTTGGCGATGCGATCGACGTGCGTGTCGACGGGAAACACGTGCCGCCCGCACGTGAAGAGCAGGACGCACGATGCCGTCTTCGGGCCCACGCCGTTGAACTGCTGGAGATACTCAGACGCCTCCGGCGGAGGCATCTCGCAGACAAAATCGAGGTCCAGCTCGCCAAGCGAATCCTCGATGCTCCGTAGAATCGCCTGGATACGCGGGCCGCGAAGTTGAGCCAGCCCCGCCGACCGGATCGAATCCACCACGTCGCGAGGGTCGGCATCCAAACAAGCGGCCCACGTGGGGAAGCGCCCTTTCAGCTCATCGAACGCCGCGCGCGCGTTGGTGCCGGTCGTATTCTGCGAGAGGATCGTCCCGACCAGGCCGTCCAGCACGCTGCCGCGCGGGCGTTTCTCCGGCGTCCCGTACGCCCGCACCAGCGCGCGATGGACTTCTCGGATGACCTCGCGAGACGGGCCTTGCTCACTCAGTTTCTGCGTCGTCCTTCTCTTCCTCGTCGTCTTCTTCTGTCTCGTCAGTTTCCTCGTCGTCCTT
>CAZKUN010000522.1:0-2224 GCA_964555935.1 uncultured Armatimonadia bacterium
GGCGTACTCCGCCGGCCTGTAGCCGCCCCCAACGCCCACGAGGCCGCCCGAGAGGGGGTCGGGGTCAATTACCGATAGCATCGGAATCGGCTCGCCGTTCAGGAACACGTCGATCTCAGAGCCGATGCAGCGGATGCGGAGGTCGTACCATCTTCCCGCGGCGGGAGTGGTGTCGAGGGGAACCGAGGCGAGCATCCGGTCGTAGCCGCCTGGGCTGAACCGGAACATGTACAGATCCTCAGCGGGCCAGCCGCGCAAGGCGAGCGCATAGTGCTCGTTGTCGTCGCCATAACGGAAACGCACCCACACGGATCCGTCCTCGACGCCTTCGGCGATGCGAGCGCGACACTTCAGGTCGAAGTCGGTGAACTGCTGCTCTTGCCAGAGCGCCATCTTGCCGTCCAGCGCGACGCCTCCGCGGGCGAAGTCGGCCGTGCCGCGCCGCTCCTGGCGCCAACTCTCGGGCGTCTTCAGATCCAGCGAAAGCGCGCTCGCGGGGATGGAGGTCACAGAGCAGACGACAGCGACGAGGACGGCTGACATGCGTGCCTCCAGGCATCGACAGATGCCATTGGCAGGTTCCGGGTGCGCTATCAACGGTTATGGACGCTTCTTCGCCTCTCCGTGTTCCCAAGCGCTTCGGCGCAACGCCCGATCGGGCCCGACTTCGGCGGTTTTCACGAGCATGTCGAAGCTATCGGGTTGCTCGGGGTCGTCATTGGCGGCCTTGTTGCGGCGAGTCATCCCGCACTTCTCGCATCGCTGCACGATGACCCAGCCCTTCTTCGCGGAACGGTCCACCGAGATCGGTCGCATGAGGCCGCCGCACTCGGATGCGCGGTCGCCCGGAACGGGGCCGTCGACGTGCAGTGAGCATAGGCAACCAGGACAGTGGTTGCGTTGCCCTCCCCCGGCGAGGGGCGCGACATCTAGCCCGCAGTTGGCGCAGGTGAACGGCTCGTTGCCGCCGTGATATGGGTTCTTGCGCTCTGACATGAGTCCCTCAGGGGATGTGGGCGCCCTGGTGTCGGAGTAGTTCGCGCAGCTTGTCCGTGTTGATCTCGCGGACTGGGCTGCGTTTCTCCACGGCGAGCCCAGCCCCGACGCCGGCGGCTTGCCCCGTGACGAAGCACCCCGGCATGACGCGGAGCGACGACTGCACCTGTCGGTCGGTGCTCATGCAGCGCCCGGCGACGAGGAGGTTCGATAGACCTTTCACGATGAGGCTGCGATAGGGGATCCCATAGCTCTCCCCCACGCCGAGTTGCGTCTCGCGCATCTCGGTCTCCACGTGCTTCTGCGCGCTCGGGTCAGTGGTGCCCGAGTGGATATCGATCGGATAGGCGAATCGGCCGATCTCATCCGGGAAGCTGGCTCGGGCTTTGTAGTCGTCGAAGTTGAGCACGTAATCGCCCATCACGCGGCGCGTCTCGCGCACGCCTAGCAGCGATCCGGTCCACGCGAGTTCGGCATTCTCGTAGCCCGGCACGTGCTCGCGGTAGAAACTGAGGTACATGCCGACCAGCTTGCGGCCCTCAACGTAGCCTTCGGTCAGGCTTTCCTCATCCAGCCCATTCACGCCGTAGCAGTGACCGACGTTGTTGCCGCTACGCGTGGGCGAGGCCTTGAACGCGCCCGGCAGGTGGTACTCCTGGACGGGGGCTTTGCCCGACTCGACGAGGTCGAGCCAGATGCTCCGGGCGCTCATCCCTTGGGTCTCGGCGGCGCGGTAAGCCGCCCAGTCGACGTTGCTGAACATCGAGCAGAGCGTGGGCCCCATCAACTCGCCACCCGGGCCGCCGATCTCACACTCCGCTCCGGCCCACGCAGATACATTGCCGTCGCCCGTGCCGTCGACGAAGACCTCGCCGACGATCGCCGCCAGGCCTTTGCGGGTCGCGACGACGACCGCCTTGACCTGTCCGTCCTCAACGACTACATCCGCGAGCGTCGTGGCGAGAAGCAGTTTCACGCCGGCGTCGAGGACGATCTCATCGTAGATGACCTTCAGGACCTCGTAATCAAACGGGAACCAGTTGTAGTTAACCTCGACGCCCATGCGGAGCGCGGTCTCGTCCATCACTTCCTTGCAGAGGCCGGCGGCGATGACTTTTTCGCGATCGGTCGCGGGGCAAAAGACGGGGACCATGCCCGACGTGCCGAGGCCGCCGAGGCATCCCGTCTGCTCGATGAGGACGACCGCGCGACCCATCCGCGCGGCAGC
>CAZKUN010000523.1:0-2222 GCA_964555935.1 uncultured Armatimonadia bacterium
TTCGGTCTCGTGCCAACCGTGCCCCTGCGGATGCCACGCTATCCACGACCAGGCGTCCTTCCCGTACGTGGAGTCCCAGCAGCGGCGGATGGTGAAGAAGCTGCGGTACGGCTCCTCGTACGTGTCCGGGTCGGCGCTGGTCGACAGGATCAGGGGCTTCCCCAGCCAGCGGAACCACAGCTCCGGGTAGAGATCCTGTGAGTAGAACTCGAAGTGGACTTCACGCACAACGTCTGGATTGGCCATGAAGGCGATCTGCGGCGTCATTCCGCCCCCGTCTCGTACGTGCCGGAAGACGCGGCAGAGGGCCAGGTAGTTCGTCGCCTGCGTCCGACCGTTGCCTGCATCGAAGATCAGCACGTCAATGCCCGCGTCGGTGAGCATCTCGCAGTGCTTGCGAATGACGTGCTCATCTCGAAGCAGGTCATACCCGAGCTCGGGTTCGGCCCAGTAGTGGGAGGCGCCCGCCGGCCCCCAATGAGGGTCCTCAGGGGTCTGCCTCAGGATCGCGGTGATGTCCCAGACAGCCGGGCTGGCCGCCAGGCACCGAAGTGTGTGAAGTAGAGGATGCCGACAGCCCGGTCCGGCTCGCGTGGTCGGCACTCCGCGTGCGCGGGCAACGCCCTACCGATGGCGTCCGTCGCGACCCACGTGTCGCTCATTACGTCCCATTGGGTCGGCTGCTGCTTCCTGTAGACTGCTGTGACGGTGCGGGTTCTCGGACCATCAGTCGCGTGACGCGGGAGTGATGGCTCTCGACGGGCCCATCCCAGCGATCGAAGACGAACGGGCCGGCACCAGTGTGTTGGTTGTCGGCCGTCAGCAGGATCCGCGTACCTCGGGCACGCTCGTGTGTCCCGGGCTCCGGCCTCACGGCGGTCAGGCCCGGAGGGCGCACGGCAACGGTGAATCTAACCGGATCGGCGACGGGCCTGGCGAGGGCAGAGAGCTTCAGGTTGTCGAGCCACAATCCCTCGCCGATGATACGTATGCCCAGTTGTTCACCGAGCAGGGGGCTGCTGCCCACGCCGTCCGTAGTGCGGGTGAGGGTCTGGTGCGTGAAGACGCCTATCCCTGCGGGGACCTGCCCAACATCATCAGCGCCGATGCCATCGTGCCCAATGCCGGCCTCAAACAGCACGCCGCCGGCGCAGAAGAACTGCACGTGGACCCAGCCCCCGCCAAGGGTCTTCGGCACACCTGTGTCGCACTCAAGCGTGTAGGTGGTGTTGGGCTCCAGGACGGCGTCAAGGCGGATCGTGGCGTTCGAGAACGCGCCCTCAACGAGGCCGAGGACCTGCTGCCCGTCGGGGAGTGATTCCTCGGGGACGTTGCCAGCCATATCGTCGGCTGTCGGGTGATACACCTGGACGGCCGGGTCAGCGTAGAAGCCATACGGTGCCGCCAACTGGCCCGGGTCGACCGGAGGGACCTCGAAGCTCGCGTTAGGTATGGGGATGGTCGGCACTTAGTTCTGCGCGAGCGCCGTGCGCGGCAGCGTGCCCGCGGCAGTCGCCAAGAGAAGCGCGGTGACCGCGACGCCCGAGACGATGATCCGGCCTCGCGTTTCTACGCCGCGGGCGCGGGTGATGGCCGCCGCGTAATGCCGTCGCCGAGTCGCGGCCGGCGCATCGCCCACCCGTCGCGCCCGCTCGGTCCCCGCTGCGCCTGAAGACGGGTCGAGACAAAGCTGAGGCACGGCGAGCACAGTGAGCCAATGGGTGTCTGGGCTATCGTGGTTACGACTGACCATGGTCAACCTCGCCCGTCCGAGGCTTCACGTGGTGTCCCGGGCCCAGAACCGGCTGCGTCGGCCGACGTCTCACCTGCGCTCCCGGTAGAGTTGCTTCACCTCGGCCGCCGATAGCTCCCGTCCGTAGACGCGGACCTCGTCGATTGCGCCCGGGAAGCAATCCTGGAAGTCGTCGAAGCCCGCAGCGCCGATGTTCGCGACAGGGTGCACGGACGCCTCGGTCTTCGTGGTGTCCAGAGCCCGGAGCTGCCCATCGATGTAGAGCGCCATGCCACCGATCCGGCTGTACGTTCCGGCGACGTGGTACCAGCGCCCGGGGACAAACCCCTCCAGCGGGCCGGCGCAGCTCAGACGCTGACCCTCCCAGCTTCCGCTCTCCGTTCGATGCCACAGCCAAAGACGCCCGCTCACCACCTTCAGACTATGACGGTCATAGGCGTGTGGCCCGAGGATCTGGTACTCGCGCTCG
>CAZKUN010000524.1:0-2219 GCA_964555935.1 uncultured Armatimonadia bacterium
GGTCCACCGCCGATGTGTATCGGAACGGATACCCCCAGCCGTCGAGACGACACTCCCGCCCCTCCATCTTCTCGGTCCATTCCTCCACGGTCGGCAACCGCCCCAACTCCGCCTCCCATTCGTCCGTCAGCGCCGTCGCCGCCTCGAGGTTGTAGAGCGTCGTGTAGAACTCCGGGCTCATCTCCCTCGCCGGATCCGCCGTAGCCCACGCGACAGCCACCGCGCCAAGCATCCCGGCCGCACATCCCGCCGCCAACCGCCCGGTGACGGACCGCGCGCGACGGCCCAGCATTAGCGACGCCGCGATCCCACAGACCATCAGCGCCAGTAGCAATGTCGGGTACGTCCTCGCCCCGGCGGGGAAGTACGAGTCGAAACACGCTGACGTATACCCCACATGGTTGTACGCGGGCTGGGTCTCTGTGTACCCGTGGGCCTCGATCCGCATCAGTCCACCTCCACTGGGCGTGGCTCCCGTCCATGCGGGTAGGTGCCGACGTCACGGTCCGCCATCCTGAGCATCCGGCCCGCGACGAAGTGGTCGTCACCCGCGCCGAACACGCCGTCGGGACCCAGGAAGTCGCTTGAGATGACCCACACGTCGCGCCTATCGGAGGCCCAGATGTCGCCCACGCGCTCGACGTCATCCAGGTCCGGTTCGCTGACGATGCGATAGAGCTGGCCATCAGCGCCGGCACTCCCAAGGAGTTCGTATGCCATCGGCGCGCCCCACCCATCCCGCGCGATTGGCTTGCCGCCGTACCGTGCCGTCCACTCATCCACCGTCGGCAACCGCCCTAGCTCCTCCGCCCAGTCCTCCGTTCGCTCGGTCAGCACTTCCATCTGATGCAGCGTCATCAGAAACTGCGGCATCACCTCTCGCGGCGTTGTCGTGGCGTTGGCCACGGACGCCAGCCCCGCCACCACGCAGAAGACCGCCGCCAGGCCGGCGAGCGCCCACACCAAGCCGCTCCGCGCCCGCCTTGCCACCATCAACATGACCGCCAGCATCAGAGCGATCACGCCTAGCGAGAACACCGGGAGCTGTGTCGCGCCGGCCCGCAGATACACGTGGTCCACCGCCGCCGCCGTATACCCGACGTGGTTGTACGCCGGTTTGACCTCGTATGTCCCCTGGCTCTCGATCCTCATGCCCTCACTCCTCGCCATGCAGCAACTCCGGGTGATCGCTCAGCGTCCAGAGCATTTCCACGATAGACGAGCGCGCCTGCTTGCAGGTTACGCTCGGCGCATCAAGTCTCCCGGTGGCATCGTACGTCTCCCCCCGGCACCCGCCCATGCACCAATACCTCACCTCGCACTTCGCGCACGTGCTTTCCCTCGCATCCGTCCGCACCCTCGGCCGAAGCGCGGCGAGCACGGGCGAGTTGCGCCAGATCTCCCGCAGCGGCGTCTCCCGCACGTTCCCCGCGGCAAACTCCGGGTAGGGCAAGCTGATGCACGGGTAGACGGTGCCATCGGCGTCCAGCAGGAACGTCTGCGATCCCGTCCCGCAGCTCTGTCGCAAGGCGCACGCCTGGCACGTCTGCGCCAGAATCGAGACGTAATCTCTGCCAAGCAACGTCGCCAACTCTGGCTCGACCGCAATCGTGTCGGTGACAAGCCGGATCACGCCCGCCAAATCGGCCGCCGCGTAATCGCCCCCGCCCGCCACCTGCTTGATCGGTATGAACCGCGCCTCATCCGCGCCGACAGACTGGGCCAGCCGCAAATACTCCGGGATCTCCGCGACGTTCCCCGCATGGAAGACCATGCTCATGATCGTGTGGCATCCGGCCGCGCGGAACGTCCTGACCGCATCCAACGCCCGCTCGAACGTGCCCTCCCCTCGCGCAGCCTCATGGCTCTCCGCGCTCGCCCCGTCGATTGATACCTGACACTCCAGACCGATTCCCGCCGCCCGTCGCGCGAAGTCCTCGTCCACGAGCAGGCCGTTCGTCGAGACAATCGGGCGCAGTTCTCTCCGGACGGCCCACTCGGCGAGCGCCAGCGTCTTCTCCTTCTCAAGCATCGGCTCCCCGCCCAAGATCGCTAGCGCCGCTCCCTTCACCGTCTCTCGCCGGACGCTATCGAGCGCCTCGATCATCTCCTCCGCGCTCAGCTCCGCCCCCTCGTCCGCCCGGTCGATGTTGTAGCAGAACGCGCACCGGAGGTTGCACCGGTTGGTCACGTTGACGCTGATGCTCTCGATGCGCTCC
>CAZKUN010000525.1:0-390 GCA_964555935.1 uncultured Armatimonadia bacterium
GACTGGCGATTCACCGCCAGAGACGCGAGGACGACGCTAGCCAGACATTACCCCCGGAACTAACGTGGCCGAGCAGTAGGTCGGATGCAGACCCACAGGCCCGATTTCCTGGTGCATTGGACCGGCGAGGACATTGACGCGTGTCACCAGTCGGGGGAGATCACGGCAAGGGAGCGCCGAGAAGCGTACGTGACTCGACTCCGTGAGACCTTGCTCTGTTGGTGCAAGACCGACGGCAACTACCGGCAAGAGGCATGGGGCGGGCTGTGGATGAACGCACTGGACGAGAGGCTAACGACTTCTCCTGTGACGATAGCCAATCCCCATATTGCCACGTGCTTCACCGAGATTCGGTTGTCGGATGTGTCGGGCCATGCCCGAGAATACGGT
>CAZKUN010000525.1:400-2163 GCA_964555935.1 uncultured Armatimonadia bacterium
TGGGGCAATTGCGCGGTACGGCTTGAGAGAGCGCTTGGGGGCCCACGCCGTGGAATCTGCCTGTTGAGTTTCCGACAGACGAGGGCACGGCACTGCGGCGCTAATGCTCGGCCACGTTAGTTCCGGGGGGGGGACTCCCCACCAGTAGTCAAGGTGGATTTGTGGTTTGTGTTCGGTCATGCAATGGCCTTTGTGGATGAGCCGGTGGTTACCCGGGTCGCGCGTTTTGGGTCGTAAAGAGTGTTGGTACGGAGCATGGCGACCAGGACGGAGAGTAGGCGGTCGGCGAGTTGGCGAAGGGCGCGGCCATGCGTGTGTCCGCGCGCGCGAAGGCCGGCGTAGAGCTGACGGGCACGGAGGTCGTGCTGTGCGGCGACGCGCGCCCAGTGATAGAGGGCATTGCGCAGACGCGCATTGCAGGCGTGCCTCATGATGACGAGAGAGCGCTTGCCGCTTCTGCGCGTAATGGGCGCAGTGCCAGCCAGGGTTCGCAGCGCACGGTAGTCTCGTTCTGCAAGGGGCTGGGAGGCCTCTGCGAGCATCGTGGCGGCCAGGATCCTTCCGACGCCTGGCAGGGAGCGGAGGATCTGAACGTCGCGATGCTCGTTCTGCTGCCCCGGGTCAGTCTCCTTGGTATCGAGTTGTTCGAGCAGCTTCTCGACGCGACGAGCGCACTGGGCACGTTGGTCGAAGGCGAGACGAAGCCGTGGGATCAGCAGCGCGATGTGAGCGCTGGCGGCTTCGGCAGTTCCCGGAGCAACGAAGAGGGCTAGCTCCCGCAGCGTTGGGATCACGTCCTCTGATTTGATTCTGCGGATGCGATGCTTTCGAAGTAGGGCTTCGACGCGCTTGGGCGGCAGCTTCGCACCGACGGCTGGCGTCGGAGCGATTTGGAGCAGCGACCAGAACCAGGGTTCATCCGCCGCGGTGCAGAGGCGAAGAAGCTGAGGGTAGTAGCGATGGACCTGTTCGCGGACCCGGTTGGTGAGTCGGTTGAGTTCCTCGCGGAGGTCATCCTCGGCTCGCGAGGCTTCTCGGAGCTGGATGATCAGGGGATCGTCCATATCGACCCGGCGGAAGCACGGGCGGTCGGTGCGCACGGAGTCCGCGAGCACGAAGGCGTCCTTGCGGTCGTCCTTTGCACCAGCGACGGTATGACGATCACGAAACCGATCAAGCTGCTTAGGGTTGATGGCGAAGACGTGGAAGCCGCGCTCGACGAGACTCTCGACCAGAGCACCGCGTGGAACCTCGATCGCCACGGCGACCCTATCCGGATGACCACCCGAAAGGCGTGCGAGCCAATCGAGAAACTCGTTGACGCCGCTGCCCGTGTGATGGACCGATCGCTCCGCGATGACTTCCCGCGTCGCGCGGAGAGCGCACACCTGATGCGAGTCGATGGCCCAGTCGATCCCGGCGAAGACATCGTATTCGTTCTCCATCAAGCACCTCCTTGTGTTGGTATCCCGACCAACCGCGGTGCATCGCCGCCCCTGTACTGGCGCTCGAAGCGCAACTCCCCACTGGGCGTGCAACGCGGTCACCCAACCGGGGCGCAGGTCCCCCCCAGGAGCTGCAAGGCTCAGGGGGCAGTTTGGCGCTCCCGGATGGGCGGCCGAGATGCCTCCAAACTACGTTCCGGAGGCACCAACGAACAACCGGCATCTCCGAGAAGTCGACCAAGCGCACACCTTCGAGGGTACAGGGGGGTAATGTCTGGCTAGCGTCGTCCTCGCGTCTCTGGCGGTGAATCGCCAGTC
>CAZKUN010000526.1:0-2143 GCA_964555935.1 uncultured Armatimonadia bacterium
CGATGAACCCCCGCTCGCGCCTCGTCTACGACGAGCCCGATTGGACGGGCTACGAGGTGATACTCGACGTCTATCCCGATGTCTTCGCCAGCGGCATTCTGCTCCTGCCCAAAGACCTCAGGCCCGGCGAGAAACGCCCCGTCGTCGTCTGCCAGCACGGACTTGAGGGAACGCCGCAGAAGACGATCGATTCAGGGGAAGATCACTACAACGAGTACGCCGCACGCCTGTGCCGGCGCGGTTTCATTACCTACGCCCCGCAGAACCCGTACGTCGGCGGCGACGCGTTCCGCGCGCTGCAACGGTTGCTGAATCCTCTCGGGAAATCGCTCTTCTCAATCATTGCGCGCCAGCACGAACGCGCCCTCGAATGGCTGTCCTCACTCAAGTGCGCGGACGCGACGCGGATCGGGTTCTACGGGCTGTCATACGGTGGAGTCAGCGCGATGCGACTGCCGGCGCTCCTGGAGCAATATGCGTGTTCGATTTGTTCGGCCAACTTCAACGATTGGGCCCTCAAGGTCGCGGGGTGGGACCATCCGTTCGGCTACGTCTTCACCGGGGAGTTTGAGATGCCCGAGTTCGACCTTGGGCATGCCCTCAACTACGCCGAAATGGCCGCGCTCATCGCCCCCGCCCTTTCATGGTTGAGCGGGGTCATCAAGATGGCGTCGCCTCCGACGAAATCGTTGCTCGCGAGTACGCGAGGATCTGCCGCCACTACAGTCGTCTCGGAATCCCCGATCGCACCGAGATCGAGTACTTCACCGGCGGCCATGACATCCACGCCGAGGGTACGTTCGCCTTCTTGCACCGTCACCTCAACTGGCCGGCGCAAGAGTAACTCCCGCCGTACTTCGCCCGTTATTGCGCCGCCAGCTTCGCCACCCAGCCTAGGTCATACGTGACGCTGCAGCTCGGGCACCTCAGATGCACCCGCATGTCCGTGCTCGGCACATCCTCCCGACGCTCCAGCACGACGTGGAACCCGCCCTCATGCCGCAGTCAGGGCAGTCGCTGAACTCGTTCTGCAGACGCGTGTCCTTGCTCTCTTCCATTGCTCGTCTCCCTTTCGATAGGCTGATAGAGGCCATTCGTCGCGCGGCGGCGCTCATCCTGTCTGGGCGAGGAACGCCGAGGCCGCTGGCGAAACAGTCCCCATGGCTAACTCGCTGATTGCTCTGTTCGCGACCATCCTGCCCGCACCGATGCAAAACGAGGTGACCTCTGTGCGCGCGAGCGACATCCACATGCGCGACCCTTGGATCATGGCCCATGACGGGACGTACTATCTGGTCGGCACGACCGGCGAGCCGTGGGGGAAGAGCGGCGGCGGATTCGCCGGCTACTCGTCGACTGATCTCATCGACTGGACGCCTCACGGTGGCGTGCTCGCCGAGCCCGCCGATCCCACTTGGGCCAGGTACCAGTTCTGGGCGCCCGAGCTATACGAGAAGGACGGCAAGTTCACCCTCTGCTATTCGGGGAACACGGACGATACCCACCGCGGCACGGGCGTCGCCGCCAGTGATGATCCACTGGGGCCCTTCGTGAACCTCGGCGCTGAGCCGCTCACGCCGCTGGAATGGGAGTGCCTCGATGGCCACATCTGCCGCGATGCCGATGGCGTCGAGTGGTTCATCTTCGTCCACGAGTGGGTCCAGGCGCCGGTGGGGGAGATGTGGGCCCAGCGCATCTCGGCTGATTACTCCGAACTCATCGGCGAGAAGACGCTGCTCTTCAAGGGTCGCGACGCGACCTGGTCCAACAACGTGATCGACGGTCCGATGGTGGTGATCGAGGGCGGCAAATACTACTGCTTCTGGTCCAGCTTCAACGACCGCGACGGCTACTGCGCGGGCTACGCGGTCGCCGATTCGATCACCGGTCCGTATACCCACTCCGCCGAGCCCGTCATCGCCGCCGACGGCGGCCACAATTGCATCTTCACCGGCTTCGATGGCAAGCGCTACACCAGCTTCCATCGCACCAACAAATCGCCCAACGAACGCGTCATGATCTACGAGTTGCTGTTTGAAGACGGCGACTGGAAGCTGGGCGCGAAGGTGGGGGAATGATCTGCCGTTGGAGCGCGGACGCCAGGGAAACACAGAAGACGAGTTTACCAGGCGTCCGCGCGCCA
>CAZKUN010000527.1:0-2099 GCA_964555935.1 uncultured Armatimonadia bacterium
GTGGAGCGAGGCGCCGGCAGAAACGCCCGACGAGGTGCCTGCCGACGGGTCTCCCCCCATCGACGAGGGCCTGGCCGACGCCTCTGGCGGAACCACACCGTCCGTTAGCGCGTAGGTTCTTTCGTAGACTAAGTCAGCGAATAGTGATGGACATGACGGCACTGCAACACCCCGCCGGAATACGCAAGACCCTCGCCGACAGAGGCGTCTGGCCGCTCGGCGCGCTGAGCAACCGAAGCGCCCTGATGACCGCCGCTTTGGCGCTGACGCTTGTGCTTGCCCTAGGGCTGCGTTTCTACGGCCTGAACTGGGATCGCGGGCAGGACTTCACCCCCCACCCGGACGAGCGCGCCATTCTGATGAAGGTGGGCGAACTCTCGCTGCCCGGCCTCGGCGACCTGGGCTCTCTGCTGGATGCCGAGGAGAGTCCGTGGAACCCTCGCTGGTTCCCCTATGGCAGCTTCCCCCTCTACCTTCTTAAAGGCGTGCAGATCGCCTCCGGGGCGCTGCCTGGTCCAGACCTCGGCGACCTGAGGACGGTGGGCCGCGCCATCTCCGCCCTGGCCGACGTCGCGACGGTCGTGATGGTCTACATGCTCGGCAAGCGGGTCTTCGGGCGCAGGGAAGGGCTGCTCGCGGCCGCGTTGGTGGCCACGTCGGTGCTGCACATCCAGCTCAGCCACTTCTTCGCGGTAGACACGATCATGGCGCTATCGGCCGTGGCTGCGCTCTACCTCCTCCATCGCGTGGCTGTCGACGGCAAGCCCAGGGACTCGGTGCTGGCCGGGGTGGTGATCGGCCTTGGCATCGCGACCAAGGTGAGCCTGGCGCCGATCTACGTAGCCTTTGTAATGGCCCACCTGATGTTTGCTGCGGGAGCGCTGCCAGGCAGTGATCGTGTGGACAGGCCGGGGGAGCGGCTCACAAGGGCCATCACCGGCGCGGCGTTGGGTGGGGCGGCGTCGCTTGCAGCCTTTGCCATCGTTCAGCCCTACGCCTTCCTGGACTTCTCGCGGTTCTATGCCGATACGGTCGAGCAGTCCGAGATGGTACGCCGGATCAGGGACTACCCGTACACGCGCCAATACATCGACACCACCGCGTACCTGTATCAGGTGCGGCAGCTTGCCACCTGGGGCCTCGGCTTGCCGCTGGGGATTATTGCGTGGGCGGGGCTACTGTACGCGTCGCTTAGAGGGCTCAGGCTAGTGTCCGGGCTGGGATATCTGGCTGCGGGCTGGATACTGCCGATGGGCCTACTTCTGTTTTCCAACAGCGTCCCGGTCATCATGCTGGCCTCCGGCATCGCCTTTGTTGCCCTGGCGGCCACGCTGCCATTCCGTAGGCCGGAAACCAGAGGCTGGGTACTGCTGCTGTCGTGGGTGATCCCGTATTTCCTCATCACCGGTTCGTTCCAGGTCAAGTTCATCCGGTACCTCTTGCCGATCAGCCCCTTCCTGGTACTGTTTGGCTCCCGAATGCTCATTGACGCGTGGGACGTGCTCAAGGTCCGGGTCCCGTCCTCGCGGCCTGTCCTGATCGGGGCGCTTGTGGTGCTCCTCGGCGCGACGGGGTTCTATGCGCTTTCGTATATGTCGATCTACAGCGAGAGCCATACTGCGGTGCGTACCTCCCAATGGCTTAACGCCAACGCGGAGCCGGGGGCGACCATATTGAAGGAGCACTGGGAAGAGGGCCTGCCGGATCTGGCTGCCTTCAGAATTCGGGAGCTGCCCCTCTACAACGACGATGGCGAGGCGAAGCTGCAGATTCTGGCGGAGGAGTTGGCAGCCGCCGACTACGTCGTCTTCTTCAGCAACCGCCTCTACGGGACGATCCCGCGCCTGCCGGAGCGCTACCCGCTCTCCGGCGAGTACTACCGCCAGCTGTTCACGGGCGGGCTCGGCTACGAGCTGGTCAATGTCGAGACATCCTACGCCAGCCTGGCGGGGGTGACTCTCACCGAGGACACCTTCGGCAGGCCCGATGTCCCTGTGCCGGAACTCGTCAGGGCTGAGGCGCCCTCGGGGCTCCGGCTCGACCTCGGGTTCGCGGACGAGAGCTTTACGGTATACGATCACCCCATGGGGCTGGTGTTC
>CAZKUN010000528.1:0-1979 GCA_964555935.1 uncultured Armatimonadia bacterium
CCCGCATCGCTCGTGAGCAGCGCGACGCCCGCATTGGGAGCCCTCGTCGGCTCGGGGCGAGTCGCGATAGACGTTGCCGCCGATCTGCTCGATGCCCTCCTGCTCGCAACTCACACGCATGGGCTGTGGATCATGGCCGTTCACCTTGCGCTGCTGCTAGTCGTTCACCTGGCATGGAAGCGACTCAAGCCCGCGGAGCTGATCAAAGGGGTCGGCGCCGCAGCGATCGCCTGAGCCGCGCGGATGCCCAAAGTCGTTGCAGCACAACCCGAGGGGATGAAAGAAATGTTCGCTTACACAACACGAGTCAGACTTGTTGCTGTCATCACGATACTCACCGCGCTGCTGGTTTCGGCGTCTCTCGCCGGCGCGCAGACCATCATCATCGACAGCCGCATCGAAGAGGTGTTCGCCCAGGCGCTCGCCGACGGGGAGGGGCAGCATGTCAACGAAAGCGGTGACGTCATCAACCGGGGCGGCGATGTCGACATCACCCGAGATCAGGTCGTTGAGGGCAATGTCGTCGCGGAGGGCGGCACCGTCCACATCCACGGCCGCGTGAAGGGCTCCGTCTTCGCCGTCGGCGGCGACGTGCATCTGTATCCCGGTTCACATGTCGTCGGTGACATCGTCGCCAACGGAGGCGAAGTCATCCAGGACGACGGATCACAGGCTTGGGGATCCATCACCAGCACGCCTCGCATCACGACCGCGGAAACCGCGGTGCCGGTGGAAGCCCCTGAGCCACTAGAACCCGTCACGCCACTTGAGCCGGTCGTACCGGCGGAGCCCGCTCCAGTCGCTGAAGAGCCTCAGCCAGCCCCACAGAAGCGGCACCTGCGCCAAGTCGTGAACTTCGCGGGCCCCATCCATGTACAGGCCGACGAGATCGTCGATGGCGACTGCGTAGCCTTCGCCGGCCCGATCGCAGTTGATGGCGAGGTGATGGGCAACTGCGTTGCGATGGCAGGTCCGATTACCGTCAACGGGCACGTGCACGGCGATACGGTAGCAATGGCTGGGTCGATCACGGCGAGGAACGGCTCTCACATCGGCGGAAACGCCGTGACCTTCGCCGGGCCCGTGGTTCGCGAGGAAGGCTCTCACATCGGCGGAACGGTCGGCGGCCCAGGCCTGCCGCCCATTTCCATCCCGGGTCTGCGTGACCACGGCCTGCCGACACTCGCCCGGGTCACTACGTGGATGTTCACGACGCTCTGCTTCCTCTTGTTCGCCGGGCTGATGGCACTGTTGACGCCCAAGGCCGTCGACGCGGCCGCCCGAAGAATTGACGAGGAGCCGATGCGCGTCGTCATGCATGGCATCATGGGCTGGTTGCTCGTCCTGCCAATCGCGATCCTCCTGTGCGTGCTGGTCTTCACCTGGTTGCTGCTCCCATTCTACGTCCTGCTTGTGGGCGCAGCCGTGATGTTCGGGTCTGTGGCAGTGGGCCTCTACGTGGGGCGTCGCGTATCGAAGCTCTTCAAGTGGCGCGCGGCCTCGGTCCTGAGCTTCACCGCAATAGGAGTCATCGCCCTGCGCGCGACTGAGATCGTCTCATGGCTGCCGGGCGGGTGGATTGGTGATCTCATTACCGGCCTCGTCAGCACCGCCGTCCTGGTGTTGGCGATGGGCACGATCATCATCACCAAGTTCGGCACCGACCCCACTGGGACGTGGCTGGGCAAGAAGCACAAGAACAACGGCAACGGCGGCGGCGGAGCCACCGTCGGAGCGCCCGAGATCTTCGTTGGCGACTCGACGCGCATCCCTGTCCCGCCGAAGGACCCGACCATCGATGATGAAGCGCGGCGACTCGCCGAGGAGCAGGACCCAGGCCCGGACCCGGATCTCGACGAATTCGATGACCGCACGAAGACAGCTCTGAATGAGATCCCGGATCCTGATGGCGAAGAGGATGCGGCGGGAGATGATGGGCCGGCGGACCTGGCCTAGAAGTGGTTCCAAACCCCCGTAGG
>CAZKUN010000529.1:0-1901 GCA_964555935.1 uncultured Armatimonadia bacterium
TCAACCCTACGTGCGCACCCGCGAGAGACCGCGAGGAGGGCCAGCGCCAAGTATCCCTCTCTGCCAAGATGACGTGAGACACCTGTTCAACGATAATTACTGTCGAGGGCAGGAGAGAGAACGAAGTGAGTAGAAGACGAAATGAGCAGAAGCGGCCTCAGGCTGAAGATGTCGAACAGGAGAACGCTACGGTGATGAAAGCACCCGACCCCGAAGTGTTGGAGAAGCCGAAACGCCGGGTGTTCACGGCCGAGTACAAGCGGGGCCTCTTGCGGGAAGCAGACGCATGCACTCGGCCTGGCGAACTGGGCGCGCTGCTGCGTCGGGAGGGGCTGTACTCGTCGCACCTGTCAACGTGGCGGCAGGCCCGCGAGCGCGGTGAGGTGTCGGGCCTGTCGCCTCGTAAGCGGGGTCCGAAGCGAAAACCCCAGATGGTGTCGGCTCGGGAGTATGCGCGGGTCAAGCGGGAAAAGGAGCGCCTTGAGCGCGAGCTGGAGAAGGCGCATGCCATCATCGATGTCCAAAAAAAACTCTCGGTGATACTGGGCATCGACCTGGACGCTCCCGGGAAGAACAAATGACCGGGGTGCAAGAACTGTCACCCATCACAGGCGTCTCGACGGCGTGCGCGGCGTTGAGGTTGCCGCGGTCGACCTACTATCGGAGCCAGCGCCCCAAGAGCCCGCGCTACTCATATCCACGCAAGCCCAACCCACGGCGCTACAGCGACGCCGAGCGTTCCGCGATGCGTGAGGTGCTCAACTCTAAGCGGTTCATGGACACGTCGCCCGAGCAGGTCTCGGCCATTTTGCTGGAGGAGGGTAAGTACCTGGCCTCAGCGCGCACGCTGTACCGCGTTCTCACCGAGGTGCAGCAAGTGCGCGAGCGGCGCAACCGGCGCACGCACCCGGCCCACGCGAAGCCAGATCTGGTGGCGACGGAGCCAGCCCAGCTGTGGTCGTGGGATATAACGCAGCTCAAGGGGCCAACCAAGGGCGAGTCCTTCTTCCTGTATGTCATGCTGGACCTGTTCAGCCGTTTCGTTGTCGGCTGGCTGCTCGCCCAGCGCCAAAACGCCGAACTCGCCCAGCAGTTCATCCGCGAGACGACGCGCAAGCATGGCATCGAGCCTGGGCAGTTGACCCTGCACCAGGACCGGGGCTCGCCGATGCGCGCCAAGTCGACGAGGCTGTTGCTCGACGACCTCGGCGTCGCTGCTTCGTACAATCGGCCGCGCGTCTCCAACGACAACCCCTACTCTGAGTCGCACTTCGGGACCCTCAAGGCGCGCCCGGAGTTGCCGTCGCGCTTCGGCAGCATCCAGCACGGGCGGCAGGTCCTACAGCCCCTGTATCAGTGGTACAACCACGACCACCGGCACAGCGGCATCGCAATGCTGACTCCCGCACAAGTGCACTATGGCAGAGCCGAGGAGGCGCTGGTGCGTCGCCACCAGGTCCGACTCGCCGCCTACAGCGCACACCCTGAGCGCTTCATCAATGGGCCACCGACGCTGGAGCAACTCCCCAAGGAGGTCTGGATTAACCCGCCCGATGACCCTGCGCAGGTCGTGCTGTGCGGCCCCATCGACAGCGAACCGCCTTCCCCTTATAAGCAACGGGCAAGGCCGTGTCAGGCCACAGGCGAGGATTCCGCTCTGGGAGACGAACAGACCGCCAGCGTGCCTGGGGGTGCCGGGGATGTCCCCCAGCATCTGCCCGGCCACGACGGTCAGGGCATTCCAGAAGCCCCCACTCCCAACCCTGTCGTGCCGGCACGGGGATTGACGCCTGAAGGGGGACACTAAATATGTTCAGCGGGTGTCTCATGCGGCTTGACAGGTGTCGTATCGTGCCGCAAGACTGCGACACCGATGGCGGTTAGAATGGCAGAACGATGGA
>CAZKUN010000530.1:0-1866 GCA_964555935.1 uncultured Armatimonadia bacterium
CAGTCGATGCCCGCCGCGTCGAGGTAGGCGATCGCGTTCATCCCCGGCTCGACGACGGCCGACATGTGGCTCCGGATGTGCTCCCCGTAGCGCGCCGAGTCGATGGAGTAGTAGTACCACTCGCCATCGACCGCCAGCTCCCGGCAGGCGTACCAGAGGAGCCCGCGGGCGCGCTCGAGCATCCAGTCGTCCTTCGTATGGTACCCCACGGCCGCGAGGGGCTCGGCAAGGAGCGTCTGGATGTTGTCAACGGCATCATCAGGCCCCCCCACCGGAGGCATCGGGTTGTAGCCCGTCCAATAAGCCGGCTTGCCCTGCCACTCGACCTCGTAGACGCCGCCATTGGGGCCGTACCGAGGGAGTTGGTGAAGCAACCAGTTCCGCGTGGCCTCCAGGCAGCGCCTGTCGCCGGTGATCTCATAGGCCTTCACCAGAGGATAGGCGGGAGTCGTGTGATGGAACGACTCGAAAGCCTTCCACTCGTAGCCGATGGAGTCCGGCCAATCGAAGTTCATGTACGGCCAACCGTAGGCCCAGTCCGGGTCGCCCGTCTTCCCGTCGAACTCCATCTGCCCCGTCTCATCCAGGAAAGCGTTGTAGCCGTTCTCGTCATATTGAGCCCACAGCACGAACTCGATGCACTCGCGCAGGCGCTCCATCACTTCCGGGGTGCGGGTGAGAATGGCGTCCTTGCACCAGGCATCCAACACGCCGTGGTTGCTGTTGTTGGGGAACAGGCTCTTGCACTCAGCGTAGGCGTACATTGAGACCACGGGATTGTGGCGGATGTCCCCGGCGATGTGGCCCTTGCCTCGCTCGCCCTCTACGCCGATCGTCTTCGCGAGGCGCGCTGAGGGAGGCCATGGATCGGTGCCGTATCCGGAGCGCGACGTGAGGAGGGAGATATCGAAGTAGTAGTCCAGTAGATCGATGGCTTCGTATTGCTCGGGCGAGAGCCCGAGGCCCCACCAAGTCCCCGTGCGGCGCATGAGAGTCAGAGCCGGCCCGGTGGCCGGCTCGACGGGTACGGGGCCGTCATGCCAGAGGTGCGCGAGGGTATTGCGCGTCAGACGCTCCAGGTTAGCCCGGTAGGGGTCGGCGGCATCGTCGAAGTAGTAGAAGTACGGGCCATTGGTAATGACCTTGCCCTCGCCAACTTGATGCTCGACGATGATGGTGCGATCCTCCTCGAGCCGCGCCCACCGGGCCAGCGGCGTGCCCGCCAGGAAGCGCTCCTTCTGCTCGGCGGTGCAGAAGTAGCTGTAAGCGAGAGGGCTCTGCAGTTTCTCCGGCGTCCAGTACCCAACGCCGCCGCTCTCTTCCCGGTCCATGTGCTGGACCATGAACGTGGGGTCGAGTCCGGCGAAGATCGGGTGCTCCGGCTGAAGAACCTCGTACCCGCAGTCATCATCGTTCCCGCCGGTCACGTAGCCCATCGAGGCGAAGTATGGCTCGACACCGAGGTAGTTGAGTAGGCGAGCCCCGCTCCCGGTCACGTAGAGGCCGCCGCCGCAGGCCAAGTAGTCGGCCAGGGCGCGCAGGGAGGCCTCGGTGGTTAGCGGGCACTCCCATGCCGATAGCTGACGGTAGGCGCCAAACGTGGAGTGGTACCACAGGCAGGAGAAGCTCCCCAACTCGACGGGCCGCTCGTCCTCGTTGAGGAAGCCCCCGTCGCCGTCGGCGCGGATGATGCTCGCGTCGCAGTCGCGCCGCGCCCAATCGAGGATGGCGGCGTGATGCGGCGTCATCTCACCCGTCAGGACCAAGCCCAGTCGGCCTGGAGGCGCGGCGCCGGCCTCCTCCGGAGATACGAGGGCGATGAACGCGGTCAGTCCGAGCATGGGCCTGCCTTTCCCCCACGCCGCC
>CAZKUN010000531.1:0-1811 GCA_964555935.1 uncultured Armatimonadia bacterium
AGTACTTCCCGATCGACCGCGAGCGCGCCGGACGTCGCATCCGTAGCCTGAGCCAGATAGTAGCCCCCCGCGCCCTTCTTGAGGAACCGCTCGCGGTCGACCACGATCTCGATCTCGACCTCTCCACTCGTGTCCGTGGTCCCGCGCCACTTGTACTCGGCGCGCTTGCCGGCAATCGACCTCGCGAACGCCAGCTCGACGCCGGCGACAGCCACACCACCGTCGGTTACCGTGGCCGCGACCACGGCCCTGTACTTCGGCGTCGCCATTGCGACCTGATCGCCACCGGGCTGGAGCAGACGCTTGGCGAGGTCAACGTCCGCACTTTCGTCCCAGGCGCCGACCGTGCCGCCAGCGATCGCAAACGTCGGCGCTCCAAGCAGGCCGTCCGCGTGGCAGCTCGCCGCGCAGGAGTTCGGCGTCCCGCCATCGGCCTGCGTATCCAGCGTCGCCTGGGGCGAGATCGCCTTGAAGGTGTGGGCGTGGATGTCGTAGTTCACGCCCGACTTCTGGATCCCCGGCATGTGGCAGTCCACACAGCGTCCCAACCCTTTGTCCAGGTCCACCTCGTGCTTGGTGTGCGCCGCAAGCGTCGTCTCATTGGTGTAGGAAGCGTGACACCCCGACTGCGTGCAGAGGCTGTTGTCCCGCGCCGTCCTCACCAGGTCATGCTCCGCATCCGTCTCGTTGTGTGAGGTGTGGCATGACATACAGCTCATGTTCGCCTCGGTGAAATGGCTGCTCTTCTGAAAATCCGGGTACTGCTGATGGTGCTTCTTCGACGTACCGTCGGGCCAGTATCCCCCGGAATCCTTGGCGATGAAGTCCGCGAGCACTCCACCGGGACGATAGGTCCGATCCAGCGCGGCCGAATAGGGATACCCGGGATCGGCATCACCACCGGCGATCGAGTGCCCCGTTGGACGGAGGTGACAGGCGCCGCACACCTCGTTCTGCTTCAGCACAGACAGGCCCCCGGGGTCCACGATGTTGCTGGCAGACGGAGCGTCCGCGTGTTCGGAGCCCGGGCCGTGACAGCTCTCGCACCCGATGTTCCAGAAGGAGGGGTTGGCCGCCTCCTCCAGCACGTACTCGCCCTCCGCGTTCACCGTTGGACCGTCACCCACCTGATGGCAGCCCATGCAGCGACGTTCCTCGGAGGCCTTGGGTGCCAGCACAAAGTTTCCGGTGTCATCCATCCAGTCCGACGCGTGGTAGGCCACCCACCCCTGGTTCTTCCCGTCCCTGTCCGGGAATGGATTCCACTGTGCGGGCAGGATGTAGTAGCTGTTCCCGATTTTCGTGTGGTACCGCTGCTTCCCGATATAGATCCGACGCCCGGGGGCATCGGGCAGAACGGGGTCTTCATTGTCCGCTATCGCCTTCCCGCCGTGCGCCCGCATGACCGTGTAGGTCTCGTCGAATCCCGTGCCCTCCAGCCGCATCGACCACGGGCCACTTCCGCCGCTGTCGTCGAAGGACACCTTCAGCGTGGCGCTACCCACAGTGAATTCGGCAGGGTCAGTCGTGAAGTCACCGATCACGGTTCCGACCGTCGGCTCGCGATAGATATTGGCGTGGAGCGTCTCCTGCCAACCCGACTGGTCAAGACTACCGGCGCTGTGGCAGACCAGGCAGCGATCCGACCCGACATAGGTCGCATCCTCCGTCTGCGCCGCAATCTCGGACGCGGGTACGCCCAAAAGCCCAGCGCACACGATCAGTGCCACGGCGAGACCAACGTACGTCCGTGCCACACTGCTGTCCCAACGTTTGAGTCTGGATTCCTTGTAAGGCCTTCATGGAGAGCA
>CAZKUN010000532.1:0-1803 GCA_964555935.1 uncultured Armatimonadia bacterium
TGCAGACGGCGGCAAAACAAGTGTCCGACACAGGTAGGCGGAGGTCGGCGCAAGGATGAGGGACAGCGACAGGCATGGTTCACTGTCCCGGTTCTTCGCGTGGGAGGCGAGGGTCTCGGCCAGGGGCTCCGAATAGCCGCTGTCGCGGACGGGGTGACAGTGTAGCAGCGCGAGGCGAGGGTGACGGCCCGAGGCTGCTGGACAGCCGGGGGATTACCATGAACGGATCGGGTCTCTGCTACTCGAGCATCTGCTCGACCTCCGGTACGTGGATGCCTGTCTCCTCGAGCAGCATGTCATATGCTCGGCGAGCCGCCTGCAATTGCTCGCGGATCTGGTCCTCAGCGTCCGGTCGCATGCCTAGCGCCCCTGGCCCGTGCTTCAGCGCGGCCGCGAAGGTGATCAGACGGCCCGCGCAGGCACCCGCGTCGAAGAACTCCATCTCCTCGAGTTCCTCGCCCGCCACGCGCTCGTACTCCCTCCGGATGCGGCCTCGCCACTCGGGACCTGCGTGCGTGCCCGCCAAGAGGGTCGCCTGGGCCAGGTCGTGGCGCGGGTCGCCCACGTGGAGGCCCGTCCAGTCGATCACGACCGCCGATCCGTCGCCCTGTATAAGCACGTTCTTGGGGTGGTAGTCGCCGTGGCCGACGCTCGGTCGCGGGCACGGCACGCGGTCGCGGCGGGCCTCGAACCAGTCGACAAGCGGCAGGAACCCCGGCAGGTCGAGTGCCTCGATGCCGCCGCGCGCCCCCGCCAGCGCCCGGTCCACGAAGCAGTACGGGTCGTCGCAGACGCGGAGCGTCTCATCGTCGGCAAACGGACGCCACTCGAGCCGGTGCAGCCGCACGAGCAGCTCGCAGAATAGGGTGAGCAACTCGCCCCGCCTCGCGCTGTCGGGAGCGTCGAACAGGAGCGGCCATAGATCGCGCCCGTCGATTCTCTCCATGATGGTGAAGGGCTTGCCGAAGGGCGAGTCGTCGCACTCGAGGACAAGCACGCGCGGCACTGGATAACCGGCTGCGCGTAGCTTGGTCATCCCGCGAAACTCGGCCGCCGCTTTCGCGGCGGCGTCGTCGCCTGGGTAGATTCGCAGGATCAGCTCCTCACGTCGACACGCTGTCCCCGCCGGCCCACGTTCGAGAGCGAAGGCGTGCATGTCGTGCTCCCAGCCGGCCTCAAGCGCCACGACGTCGCTCACGCGCGCGCCCCCATCGGAGGCGAAGGCTTTCTGGCAGTATTCCTGCAACCTCGCGAGCATCGGTGGTCGCCCCTCCTTAGCAGGTCCATCAGCGGCTTCCAGCCCCGACCATACACAGCGAACAGGGGACAGTGGGGCTGTTGAGAAAGCCACACCAACAAGGGACAGTCCTGCGCAAACGACGCTTGGACAGTCCCGAGCGGCTGGGGATCGGGCACTGAAGCCCTCCCACTGCGGCTTTGAAACCAATTCTGGTGCGTCTTGGCGTAGATTCGGTGGCCACGCGCTAACCAGGCGGCTCCGTCGCCACGTTCCGTGTCACGTGATTGGTCCCCTGCACTTGCTCCAGCGGGCGCGTGGGAGGTGGGAGAGGGGGGGCGACGGAATTGTCAGTGCGGCGCGGGCACTTAGGCTCGGGCTCTGAATCCACGACAAGGACCTTTGACTATGAGCACGACGAATGTTGAGCCGGACGAACTCCAAGAACTGCACCGACAGATCGTGACCATCCGCGAGTTTGAGACGGAGATCATGCGCGCGTCGCGGCGGGGCGATCTCAACGACGCGACGCACCTTTGCATCGGACAGGAAGCGGCGGCGGCCGG
>CAZKUN010000533.1:0-1792 GCA_964555935.1 uncultured Armatimonadia bacterium
GTGTTGGCCTTCATCGGTGAACCACGGTCGGCGTGCAACACCAGCGTCTCCGGCTGTACGCCTTCCTTGTCGTAGGTCGAACGAATGAGGCGAACTGCGAGCTTGGCGTTCTCGTGCTCCGCCACCATCCAGCCCACCACGTAGCGGCTGAAGATGTCGAGGATGACGTACAGGTAAAAGTACTCCCATTTCGCGGGGCCTTTGAGCTTCGTGATGTCCCAAGACCACGCCTCGTTCGGCCTACGCGCGATAATCTCGGGCTTGGTGTAGTGAGGGTGGCGGAGTTGGTTGCGCCGCTCTCGCACCTCACGATTGTCCGCCAGGATGCGGTACATCGAACGAATCGAGCACAGGTGAATGCCCGCCGTCAGCAGCGTGGCCCACACCTCCGACGGCGCCCTGTCGATGAACCGCTTGCTGTGCAGGTGGCCGAGTACCGCCTGGCGTTCGTCGGCTGACAGCGCGCGGGCCGGCGTCGGCCGGGGTTTGGACGCGGCCTTGGGCCTACGGTGCCGATAGAAGCTCGAGCGAGGCAGCCCCAAGGCCAAACACAAAGCCATTACGCCTGTCATGGGCGCCATCTGGGTGGCTGTCTCCATCAGGCGTTTTCGTCGTCTCCGGGGGTGTTCAACGGTATCCCCAGGAGACTCGAGACTTTTTTTTGGATTTCGTTGATGGCCCGCAGTTGCTGGTTCTCTCGAAGAAGGCGCGCGTTCTCCCGCTGGAGGCGGATCTTCTCTGGGTCGCGGCGCTTCGCCTTGCGGCCCCGCTTCTTGCCGAGTTCGCGCAAGGCGCCGGTGTCTTGCTGCTTCCGCCACGTCGTCAGGTGCGACGAGTACAGGCCCTCACGACGCAGCAGTGCCCCGATTTGTCCCTCCGCACGGCAGGCATCTGCCTCCTTCAAGATGCGCAGCTTGTACTTCGCGCTGAACCGCCGCCGTTTGGGCTTCGCATCCACCTCGGGGGACGGGCGCACCTCGTCATTTGGAACAGCTAACAAGGGGTTCTTCTCCTTCATTTCGAGTTCACCTCCCCGCCCTGTCTACACTATTTTCGGGTCAGGTAGGTGTCTCATGATTGTTGGCACACAGGGCAGGGGCAAATGACAGAGTTCAGAGTTTAGAGTTTAGAGTTCAGAGTTTCTGAAACCGGCGTCCTCTGTTCCTTCCAGGCCAGGGCACAAACCGTGTCGCTGCCATCGCGGCTCAGCTCGTTCGTCACCAACCGAGCTGGCGCTCTCTTAACTCTCAACTCTCAACTCTCAACCCGCGGCCTGACTCGGTGGTTGCTAGACAGCGCTGGTCGGTCCGAGGCAGGCAGCCTCGCTAGCGCTAGCTCCGCTAGCCTACCCGGCGTTGCTGTGGGAGAAGGTGCCCTCGCCCGTGGCCACCTCCTCGTCTGCCGAGTTGTACAGGCGGACCTCGGCAGTCAGGGTGCGCCTGCCCGAGGAGACCACCCGGCCCAGGGCTGTGATCTCCTCGGCCCAGACCTGGTCGCTGACGTCCATGGAGAAGCAGGTGGTGAGCAGCGCGCCGCCGGGCGTCAGAGAGCTGGCGGCCAGAAACGCCGCGTCGTGCAGGGCCTTGAAGATCAACGCCGCGTCGGCGGAGTCCCTGGGGTAAAAGTGCGAGGGCTCCACGCGCAGGGTGACCCGCGCCCCGCCCTCGCTGACCCGTACGTCCGGGTTGAGAGGCTGGTGCAGCGGCGCCTCGAGATACTCGCGTTTGAGCTTGTCCAGATGTCCTGACATGCCTTCACGATGTCAAACATGGGCCGGGCTGTCCAACGGCGC
>CAZKUN010000534.1:0-1790 GCA_964555935.1 uncultured Armatimonadia bacterium
TACGAACACCTACCCATCGATTTGCGAATCGGTGCTTCTGCCACGGGCTGCTAGATGCGCGGGCGGATGTCGTCGTACAGGGCGACGACGCGGCATAACGGCTGCACCATCCAGCGGAGCCGTGGTGGTGATGAACGCCACCGTCGTCTCTGGATGACGTTCATGATCGGACGCCGCGCACCCGCGTGCGCCGTAGTGAACCGCCTGGGCGCCAGCGGAACCCCCCGCATTGCCCCCCCTACCCGCCAGCGGTAGGATCGGCCTCTACACTCGTGTCGTCGTGGTCGCCTCAGGACAACCCATGAACGTTCACCGCCCTCGGTTCGTCGCCGTCGCCGTCATCCTCGTGGCGCTCGTCCTTGGTGTGCTGGCGCACGCGCAGACGCGGGAGATCGATGCCCTGCGGGCGGGTGCCGAGCAGGGGGATGCCGACGCGCAGAACGAGCTTGGCAGTCGGTACTACGCAGGACGGGGTGTCTCACAGGACGACACCGAGGCAGCGCGTTGGATCAGACTTGCGGCTGAGCAGGGCCATGCTCCAGCGCAGTACAACCTGGGCCTGCTGTATTTCAGAAGCCGTGGCGTGCTCGGTGACGATGCCGAGGCCGCGACGTGGTATCAACGGGCGGCTGAGCAGGGGTACGCGCCAGCTCAAGGGGGTCTCGGCTACATGTTTGCGTACGGTGCCGGAGTCGACGAGAACCACGTCTTGGCATTCATGTGGCTCGAGCTGGCCTGGGTCGGAACGACTGAAGACTTCACACGGAGGCTCTACGCTCAGCAGCGCGATGAGCTCGCGCAGCGGATGACATCGAAACAGATCGCCGAGGCCCAGCGCCTCGCCCGCGAATGGGACGCCGCGCACCCGCGTGAGCCGTAAGCCCCTGCGTTGAAGCCAATACCTGCCAGCGGTGACATTTGGCCGACACGTCCCAACTGTTCCATCGAAGTACGAGGTGAACGATGCAAAAGCGGGAAATCAACCCTACAGAATGGCTTAAAGCGTTCAATATTAACCATGGCATCGAGGTGACGGGTGGACAGCGGGTGCTCTATCTGTCGGGGCAAACGGCGAACGCCGCCGATGGCGCGGCGATGCACCACGATGATCTTGTTGCCCAGTTCCGTTTGGCCTGGTCAAACTTGAAGGACTCGCTCGCGGTTGCCGGGATGGACCCGAGCAACATCGTGCGATTGAATATGTATACAACTGACGTTGATGCCTTTATGGCGGCGGCCGGTGAGATTGTCCCCATCTTCGCCGGGGACGGTTGCAAGCCGGTTAGTACGCTCCTCGGTGTCACTAGGCTCTTCGAGCCTGAGATCATGGTCGAACTCGAGGCAACAGCCGTCGCCTGACGGCGTGAGAACCCCACGACCGCGGAGAGGGCGGCCGTCTCATGCCATCCAGAAACTTCTCTGAAGGCGTCGACGCGGACAAACTCGCCGGGGCAGGTGTTGGCGATGCTCTTCTTGACCCTTCACGACGATGGTCGCGTGTGGAAAGGCTTGGACTGGGGCTTGATGGACCTGCTGGACGAGGATGGCCTCAAACACGTTTGCAGCGCCTCGCCCGCGAATGGGACGCCGCGCACCCGCGTGAGCCGTAACGCCCCACATTGCACCCTCGGCATGCCAGCGGTAGGATGGCGTATATACCGACGCGGCTTTCCCGTTAAGTTCGCCCTGTGCCGGAGGGGCCTAACGGCCGATACCTCAGAGTATGCGAGTTTAGGCTAGGCGTACGAGTCTATGAAGTAGTCAACCATCGAAGGAGGGGAGAGATGAAT
>CAZKUN010000535.1:0-1781 GCA_964555935.1 uncultured Armatimonadia bacterium
CCTGCGATGACGTGGGGGACCCGTTCTGGACTTCGCCGCCGGGCGCGGCCTGCAAACCCCCGTGCGCTCTACGCTTCTCGGTTGAGACCACGTTGAAGATCAGGCGCTCTCGGGGCTGAGAGTAGTTGGTCCAGCGGGTATTTTGGGGAGCCCTACAGGCGGGGAAGCCCGCCACCAGCAAGCAGGAGAGAGCCAGGGCATTGTCCCTGGCTTTCCCGCGTTTGCCCTCCGCTGCCCGCCATTTCGGTCACATGATGGGCACACGGCGTCTGGACAACCACAACTTCCCATCTCCGGGGCAGGGGGGCGTGTCCCCACAAACCGGAGACCCAGCATGTCCCAAGTCGAAGTTCGGATTCCGTGTAGATCCAAGGGCGTCCGCATCTGGCTGAACCGCCTCCTCCACTCCGAGACCGGCCTGCATCGAGTGACGCTCAAGGACCTTGAGTTCGCCCACAGGGGGGCGGACCCGTTTGGCCTTGGCGCTACTGCCGTCCTCGACGGCGCCGAACTGGTCGTCAGTTGTCGGTCTGCATGGCGCGACACGTGGTTGGTCGCGTTCCTCTTCCGTTCGGATCCCGCGCTGATCGCGCTTGAAAGGGTCGGCATCCGCACAGCGCCAATCCTAGCGGCGGCTGCAGCCTTCGTGGAGACTCACCGAGTCCGCGATGGGAGGCGGGAGGAGCATTGGCGACTTGTGTCGGCCTGGGACGCCGCGATTGCGTCGAACGGGAAGGAGTTGGCGGCTCTTCCCCCGGCTGTCCGGATGGATCTGGCTCGCCTCGGGACGTGCGAAGAACGGCTCGCCTACCTCGTGTCCCGTAGACCTCCCCTGCCGGATGCGCGAGGGAAGGGGTGCCCGCCGGGGCTCAAGGCCGCACGAAACGCTCTGCTTCGCTGGGCCGCTGGCTGGGCAAGGCGAGAATGCGGGCAGCCTCGCTGGATCGAGGTGGTCGTGATCGTCAATGCCGCGTTTCCCGACCACCCGTACACCGTTGATAGCGAGGGTGGCAGCCAGCACGCGCGGGCGACCGACATGCGACTGCGTCGGGTGCAAGGCGCACTCACGGACGCCGAGATCGACGCCATGCTGGCCAGCCGCTCCTGGCGATAGGCCCCCAGAAGGTGACGTAGCTCAACCCAGCCCAAGGAATTGATCCAACTGAAATCCTGCCCGGCATGGCCTTGAATAGCCCGACCCTGCTCGGAGGTGCCGTTCATGGCCAAGCCACTCGCTCTGATGACCGTGCCGGAGGCCGCTGCGCTGTTGCGCTGTACGCCGAAGACGCTTCGCAACTGGATCCATGCCCGCCGAATCCCATCCTACAAGGTGGGCGGGCGGCGACTCTTGGCGCAGACTGACATCGACGCCGTAATCGATGCTGGTCGATGCGAGGCGTTGGTCCCGCTCCCCACCTTGGCGAGAGGCCGCGGTTGATGCGGGACGCGTGAGAGGATCAGGATCAGGCCCCGTTCTCATGGTGGCATGGGGTCCTCGTTGACGAAGTCTGCCTGTACGGCGGCTACGAGTTGTTCTTCACCGGGACATTCGGGGAAGGCAGTTGGCTGCGGCACCCCACACCCCGGCGGCACGTCAGCAACGAGTTGGTGCGCCGGCGCGTGAACGTCTTCCTCCACTGCCTGAATCAACGAACGCTGGGTCGGCGGTACCGCAACCGCTGCGGAGGATTGCGCGGCGCCTTCTGCATCGATCGGCACCGGACGGGCGAACTGCACGTCCATCTCGCGGTGACCTCCGGCGTGGGCCTCATCTTCTGTCG
>CAZKUN010000536.1:0-1730 GCA_964555935.1 uncultured Armatimonadia bacterium
GGTACACCCAGATACTAACACTGAACCTGGACTCGCTTTAGGGGGTAAGGCCAGCTTGACAGCGGCTTGGTCAGCCACGGTTTGGCGCCTTCGGCTAGCGGGCCAAAGTCACACCCGAGATCGTAGTTGGGGATCGCGATTAGGTCCGGAGCCTGGCCCACGCAGTCGTTACTCGGGCCTTCGGCGACCTCGGCCACCGGCCGGCCGCCGATCTCGTCCAACTCGACGTCCAGCAGGGCGTGAGCAAGCTCCTGCCGGATTCGCGGAACGTCCTCGGGCTCGACTGTCCCGGCGGGCTCTCGACCCCGGACATTCAGCCGGATCACGCCGCCGACGCTCCAACTGAATGCCTGCGTCCGACTCCAATCTACCCAACCGACTACCCGCTGCTGGGTCTTTCGCCCGCGCGCCCGACGCAGTTGCGCCCACAGCGCGTCCGGCAGAATCTTGCGCCCGGCCTTGCGAAGCGCTCCAGCGACGCGCTGCCGGACTCCCGGTCCCTGGCTCGACCGCGTCAGGTAACCGACGCGTTCGAGCAGCGAGTTCATCTCGATGTGCGTTCGGCACGGGCCAAACCCGTGATCGGAGACCAGAAAGCACGTCGTGCTGTCAGGCAACGCCTGGCGCAACGCGCCCACCTGCCGATCCGCGATTCGGTAGGCCTCCCGGAGCACGTCCCCCTCGCCGCCACCCCTCAGCGGCCACACGGGGCGGCCGGCCGCGTAGTGCGCGACCTGGTCGGTCACCATGTAGTTGACGTTCATGACCTGGACCGGATGCCGCTGCATGAGCCACAGCGCCGCGTCTGTCCGGACGTCGCTCTGTTGCCGGAAGATCTCAATGTCGAAGGCACCCGCGTCGATCCACTTCATGGGAACGCGAGTTGCCAAGTCGCCCCACTCACCGCGCAACTCGCCCGCCAACTCAGGCGGCCAGGAGCTGTCGCCGCGGGTCCGCGGCGCGCCGAAGCAACTCGCGATGAATCCCTTGCGCAGTTTGGTGGGGGGGTAGGTCATCGGCACGTTGTACGCGCCCGAGGCGATCCCGTGACGGTCCAGGATCTCCCAGAGGTTCTCGGCTTGGACCGCCATCCGCGATGGAATGGCCCGCGCATAGCTGCCGGGCGGGAGAACATCCCACGTGTAGACGCCATGCTCGCACGGCGCGCGACCGGTGCCAAACGACGCCCAAGCGGAGGTCGTCATGGGCGGGACGGTGGACCGCAAGTCGCCCCACGCCCCGTCCTCGAGGATCGACGCGATGGCGGGCAGCTCGCCGGCCTCGATGAGCGGCAGGATGATGTCCCACGTGGCCCCATCTAGACCAATGGCCAGGATCTTCGGTGGATTGCTGATCATGCGCGTGGCCTCGGGCAGGGAGGTTCGTGACCTCCCGGCGGAGGCCCTTTAGAGTGCCCCGCCTAGTGGACGTGGGAGAGCAAGCGCCTCCCATTGACCCGCGCGCTTCTTCCTCAGACTGGTGCCCGGTCTGCAGAGCTCGGGCAATACGTAGCGGCAAATCGCGAAGGCGAGCGCGACCACCATGAGGATGCCCATCACCGGGATGCTGAAGACGATGATGATGAGCTAGTCCACCTGGAGTTCCCCACTACATGCCGGACACGCAGGCTGAAGAGAAGCGCATCTCGTCTACTGTGGTATGTCAATAGCAGGTGCGCTTGTCCTAACGACAGCAACAGCGGCCGGCGCCGAACTAGGAAGTTCGGCCTA
>CAZKUN010000537.1:0-1699 GCA_964555935.1 uncultured Armatimonadia bacterium
CTGGAATCGACCCCAGTGGTGGAGAGGATACGTCGAGCTGTCATCGTCCGGTTGCTGGACGGTCCGCCCGGATCCGCGTGGGACCAGACGGACCTGGGTGCGGTTCCCGAGACGCGATCATCAATGGCACTCACTGGTCCCAAGGTGCCCGTGGAGTCGGCTCTCGCCGCGAGTTGACCGACGATAGGAAATTCTAGAGCCCCCCTCCATCACGCCAAGCCCCTCGCCCCCTCTTCGAGCGCGTCTGATAGCCGTCAGCTTCAACTCGGTGTACGGCGTCTGTTTCCCGCCGAAGCTGCTCAACAGACGCTGCTGTGCGCGTCGGTCTAAGATCGACGCGGTGAAACTTGCCGCGATGACTGCTGATTCAACTGCACGACCGGCGTCACCACGCGCAAGCGCCGTCTGCGCACGAGCAATGTGAGATTTAGCAACGCTCAACGAAAACGCGGTGTCTTCTTCTCGGGTGGTCGGTGGGGTGTCTCTCGCTACAACCTCGTCCGGTGACACCGACAAGGTCAGCGCGAACGCATCCAGCAAGCGTTCCAACGTCGCCAGCCGTTTGCGAGCTTGTGCCTCGACAAGTACAGCCGCTTCATTCCGCGATCTGTGCCGGTCGAGAACCGGAACATACGTCTTGCGTCCAGAATTACCACCCATGGGCAGCATCCTACCCCTAGATGAAACCGAGAGGGTTACGACTCAGGCGGGTGCGCGTGTCCCCACTCGTGGGCGAGGCGTTGGGCTTCAGCGACTTGTTCAGCGGTCATCTTAGCGGCGTTGAGATCTCGGTTCTTCACCCACCGGTCGCGTTCCTCAACCAGGGAAAGCACACTACTGTCTCGGTTGTACCCAGCCTAAGGACCGAGGCGGATCAGCACGATGAGTGCCGCAAAGTATTGGCTGCACGCCACAGAACGGAGGCCATCGGTTCCTTCGACCATGCCTTCGAGCACATCAATGTTCGTCACGGATTTGCCACTATCCTCCTTGACGAGTTGCGTTGTTCGTACGGTCATATCGCCGAGCATCGTGCGACTATCTGTGCATCGCGACTCCAGTGTGTCAAGTAAGCGAGCATAGCGGCGCACAGCGGCCGCTGAAGGACTTCGTCCATTTTCGTCAATTTGCGCAAGAAGTGTTTCGGCGCTCTCTAGCCGAACCGCCGGGTCTACCGCCTGAGCGACCAGCTCAGTGCCCCGTCGGGCTTGGCGCTCGATTTCTTCAATCCTCGCATCGTCTTGCGGAACGCCCTGGTCTTTGTCATGCACGGCCGCGAGGAGTAACTGCGCCTCTGCGTTTCCCTGGTCCGCCGCCAACCGATACCAGCGCACCGCTTCGGCGTCGTCCTCCGGGACGCCGCGTCCGTCGTCGTACATGCGCCCGAGGTTGGACTGCGCGCGGGCGACTCCCTGGTCAGCCGCGAGCCGGTACCACCGGGCCGCCTCCGCATCGTCCTGCGGCACGCCCTCGCCGGTGGAGTACCTGACCCCGAGGTAGAACTGTGCCACAGCGTCCCCTTGTTCAGCACGCGCACGCAGCGCATCGATCTCCTGCACCGGCGCACACTGTGCGAGCGCGGTCAGCACAGCGACGACGGCAACGAACCGAACGGCGTGCGTCATGCGGGTCTCTCGGCTCACGATGATGTGATGTCGGACCCCATCCTACCGCTGGCTGGCAGGGGGTTCAATGCGGG
>CAZKUN010000538.1:0-1697 GCA_964555935.1 uncultured Armatimonadia bacterium
CCCGGGCAACTACGCCACCAAGGCTGACACGGTGAAGATGGTGACCACCGTTGAAGGCGCGGCCTCGACCGGCGCCATGCACATCACCGGTCTGATGGCAGTACCAACGAGCATGGGCGCCCAAGTCCAGTACGCGCTGTCGTCGGCGGCCCAGGTTGACGCCCGCGTCCTCAACATAGCGGGTCGGCCAATCAGGACGCTCTGCACGGCCCGCGACTGCAAGGCCGGGACGAACAGGCTCATCTGGAACGCGCAGGCTGACAACGGGTTGCGCGTGCCGAACGGGCAGTACCTGGTGGAGCTGCTGGCAAGGACGCCTGACGGCGCGCTGGCAAGAAGGCTGACACAGGTGAGGATCGATAGGTGACGGTGGTCGCGCCGCGCGCTCTCACGGCACTGGCCCAAGTTGGTCGGCGTCGATCAGTCCGGGCGTCCGATGCACTCGCAGGCGTTGGCGTCCTCCCGCGCTTGTTGCGCGGCTTGGGCGAGATCGTCGTAGGGAGTGTTCAGCGCCGCCTCGACTTTGCTCGTAAACTGCTCGAGGCCCACCCGGGCCAGGGTCGCGGCCAGTCGTTCCTTGGGCTCCGCCTCGTCCTCGTAGACCCTCAGGACAGCCGCCAGGTACTTCGCGACATCGTCGGACGCTACCGATTCCGCTATCTGCTGGGCGATCACTGGCTTGGTGCCCATCTTGCCGCCCGCGAAGATTTTCCACCCGTCGACCATGCCGTGGATCCCGAAGTCGTTGAGCATCGTGTTGGCACAGCAGTTCGGGCACCCAGAAACGCTGATTTTGAATTTAACCGGCGTGGGCAGGCCTCGGAATGTCCGCTCCAGCTCCTCGGCCATGGGGAAGGTGCTCTGAAGTCCGAACGGCGAGAAATCCGCGCCGGGGCAGCACTTCACTTGGCGGACGTCCCGCCCGACGGAGCGGACCTCGAACCCGGCGTCCAACACGGCCAGCTTCGCCTGGTAGAAGTCCGCCGCGGGGATACCCACGATGATGACGCTCTGAGCGGTCGAAAGATGGCCGACCTTGCCGTAGCGTTCGATGACATTCGCGAGGCTGCGGAGTTGCTCGGCGTTGAAGCACCCTGTGGGAACGCCCACGGAGAGCGCGTAGTTACCGTCCCGCTGTCTGCCGAGGCAACGATGGCCCGGTTGCTGTTTGCGCTCGGCTGTGGCCTTCCGCAACTGTGGATTAGCTTGAGCGGACGTGTCCATGATTGTGAGTCCTTTCGCAAAAACAGTTCCCCTGACGGCTTCCGGAAACCTGCGCGTGGAACCGGTTCTATGATGAACCGAGGTGCAGCAAGGGCGAGGCGGCGAGTTCCCCGTTGACCTCGCGGAGCAGGTCGTCGGTGAGAGGGCCGCGCTCGGTGATGACGGCCTGCAATCGGTCGATGGAGACGGCATCGAAGATGACGTTCTGGGCGCGGATATGGCGCGCGTCCAGAACGTCTTTCGGGTCTTGGTGCTCAAGCGCGATGGGCCATCCAGGCGGGGCGATCTTGTGGGTCTGACAGACCACGCAGACGCGTTTGCCCGCCGCTTCCGCGGCGATGGCGGCCAGTTCCGTGCCGGCCTTGTTGACGAGGTAGCCATCGCCGGTGATGGCATCGCTGCCCAGAAGCAACGCGTCGACTTGCCGGGCCGCGAGACCCATTTGGGCGTCCGTTATGACGCGGACGGACAGA
>CAZKUN010000539.1:0-1689 GCA_964555935.1 uncultured Armatimonadia bacterium
GTTTCTTGGCACCTCTACCGAAAACCTCCCTGCTCATATGGGCAATGCGGGTTCAGGGGTACTCCGCGAGGTCCCGGCGGGATCGAGAGCTTGCTGGTCCCTGACGGGACGAAAGCGGTGTCGGAAGGCACGGTTCCGCAGGCGACCGAAGTGCCCAGTTGGGCCTGTGACGTAGAAGGCGACGCTTACGGGCTTGCGGAAAGTCCCGATTCTGGGGGTACCCGCGCTCCGGGTGACACAACGTCCACCCAGCGTGGGTGAGGCGGGACCGCATTCGGGCGCTGACGGCCCTCTAAGGGACCGAGACGGCCAATCAACGCCCCGTAGATCGGGTCCTCGCTTGTAGGGTCGAGTCCCTCATTATCCGAACTTCTGGGTAGGTGGGCGCAGCCTATTGAAAGCGGGAGGACCGTGGCTGGACCTGCTAGTACGCGGAGGACTTGAGGTCGACGGCGGGTAGGCGCTGGGGATCTGCCTGGGTGAATCCGCCCCAGCTCAACTCGCTCTTGTACGGAGGGACTGTGTGGCGGCTGCAACAGCGGCCCTGCGCGCGGAGGAGTCGCGGCAGGTGGCACCAATTCCGGATTGGGGACTGACCATCGCCACACTGCCCGTGCTATTCCTCCGGCAGGACCGTGCCGAGGCTCGACGGGTTCCGGCCGCCCCGCGTCAGGTACCGGCGTCTGGCGACCCGTAGCGGTGGTTGAAGCGCCGACTGGGAGCACTGTCCCCGTGGAGGGCGAATTCGGCGATGTCGCTCTTGCCCTCGATGTTGTCGGCCCAATGGAAGTCGATCGACACGTCCGGGCCGTCCTCGCCCAGCATATCTCGAGGCACGGATAGCTCTAGCTCGTTCCCCGAGACCGCATGGCTGATGTCGCGACTGAGAGACTCCCACTCCCACCCCGCACCCGTGCGCTCCAGCGACGTTGTCGTCGCGTCGGCTACATGGCGGTTGACCAGGTAGTCGTACCCATGCCAACCGGTCTGGGGATCCTGGCCGCCATCGATGAACAGCAGCATCCAGTTCGGGTCGGTTGCGGGCGTCAGGTCGTGCTCCGTTCGGGCGTAGAAGTAGACGTTGCTGTCATCACGCGCCACCTTCATGGCCACAAGGTCGTTGCGGCCGGTCGTGTTCGTGTAGAAGAGGCCGCGCGCATAGCCTTGCGCCAAGCGATGCTGAGTGTCCCCGATGTGGTCGCGGTACTCAGGCTTGACGTCCGCCCACTCGCCGAACCGGCCGTCGATGGCGATCTCCTGAGGCGGGCTCACCGGGTCCGGGGCGCGTACGCCCTTGAAGCGCCGGACAGCGCTCGTCAACTGGTGGTAGTAGCTGTCCCCGAAACCACCCTTCATGGGCTCTGCATCGCGGCTGAACTCCATGTTGTACTCGTCGACGAAGTACGTGCCGCCTGGCTGCGCGGGCCGGCCGAACATGCCCTCGCCGTGGGCCTCTGCGGATACATGGCGGCCCGCCGTCCACTCGTTCCACTGGCAGATCAGCGGGAACTTGGGGTCCATCTCGTGGACGCGACTCATCTGCTCATCGAAGTAGATGCCGAGGTGCTCCAAGCCGGTCAGCGCGTCGCGGTCGATGGGCGGTTGCTTGCCGTTGCTGTAGCTCCGGCCCACACTGGCGGTGGGATGGCGCGCGAAGGAGGCCGACATCTGCTCGACCTCACCTTCGGT
>CAZKUN010000540.1:0-1688 GCA_964555935.1 uncultured Armatimonadia bacterium
TTATTACTTCGCCCTCTGAGGTGTCTTGTGCAGTCGTGCTCCAGCACGAGTCTGGTCACGAGTTCGCCCGCGTCGGCCCCCTTCGCGCGGGGCGCGCCGCGAGGCTCTCCGCGGCTCTGACAGCCGAAGGCGACGAGTGGTTGGGCAGCTATGTCCGCGCTGTTCCGGCCGAGGGCGCCATCAGCGGAGGTATGGGACTCGTGAAGGTCACGCTCTTCGGTTACCGGGGCGAGGGGCCGATGTGATGGACAGGCCACAGTGACCAAACGCGCATCCCTTTACACCCGCCGCCTCATGTGCTATAAATTGTAGCCCAGTCGGTTGGGATTGCGCGCATAGCTCAGCTGGGAGAGCGCTACCTTGACAGGGTAGAGGTCACTGGTTCAAGCCCAGTTGCGCGCACCATATACAAAACACGCGGCACACCCTCTCAGGCGTGCCGCGTTGCAGTTCTCACTGTCGTCGTAGGACAGGCGCAGGGAAACTCCCTGAGTTTCCACGCCTGTCAGCTTGCCCGTCGTTCGTAGGTCGGATCTCCTGATCCGACGCCGTTGCTACGCCTCCTCAGCCAGCTTCCTCACTGCCTCAACCGCCTCCGAGGTCGGCACCACCATCTCCTCCGCGTCCTTCCGCCGACGGATCTCGACCGTCCCGTTCTTCGCCGTCCGCTTGCCGATGACGATGCGGATCGGGTAGCCAATCAGGTCCGCGTCCTTGAACTTCACGCCCGGACGCTCGTCGCGGTCGTCGATCACGGTCTCCAGACCCGCCGCCTCGAGGTCTGCAGAGAGCTTGTCGGTGATCTCGATCAGTTCCGGCTCGTTGTCGAGCAGCAGGATCGCCGCATCATAGGGCGCGACCGCCATCGGCCACCTGATGCCGTCGTCGTCATGGTGTTCCTCGACCAGCGCCGCGAGGATCCGGCTCACGCCGACGCCGTAGCAACCCATCGTCGCGATCTGTTCTTTCCCGTCCTCGTCGACATACGAGCAGTTCAGGTCGGTCGCGTACTTCTTCCCGAGCTTGAACACGTGCGCGAGTTCGATCCCGCGTTTGATCTCCAGCAGGCCGTCATCGCAACTGGGGCAGTCGTCGCCCTCCATCGCCTCGCGGATGTCGGCGAACTGGCCCACCTTGAAGTCCTTGTCGACGTCAACGCCGACGAGATGCGCGTCAGGCTTGTTCGCGCCGACCACGAAGTCCGCCATCGCCGCCACATCGTGATCGGCGATGATCGTGACGGTCTCGGGCAGGCCCACCGGGCCCGAGAACCCGACCGGCGCGCCGGTGATCTCCAGGATCTCCGCCTCGCCCGCCATGCGCAGTTCCTCAGCACCCGTGGCGGCGTGCAGCTTCATCTCGTTCACTTCCCGGTCGCCGCGAATCAGCGCCGCAACCGGCTTCTCATCCGCGATGTACAGCAGCGTCTTCACGAGTTGCTCTGGTTCCACGCGCAGCATCTCGCAGACCTCGCCGACGGTCTTCGCGTTCGGAGTCTCGACGAGCGCCGGGTCGCCCATCTGGTCCGGCGCGCGCGTGGGCTCGCGGCGGCGGCTCTCGGCGCATTCAGCGTTCGACGTGTAGTCACACTTGTCGCAGGCGAAGATCGTGTCCTCGCCGTCCTCACACGCCAGCATGAACTCGCGGGTTTCTGATCCGCCCATCGATCCGGCGGACGCCTCGCAGAT
>CAZKUN010000541.1:0-1657 GCA_964555935.1 uncultured Armatimonadia bacterium
CGCCGACAAACAGGTCCACCCGTGGGCGTCGACCCGACCGAGCAGCGGTCTTCCCGGAACACCAGCGACCTGAAGAAGCGCATCTTCAACCGACACGTCTCCCGCGAGAACATGATCAAAGCGCTGGAGGCCCTTCCGCTCAGCGAAAGAACCGCGACCATCGCGGGCCTGCCCCCGGGCCTGAAGAGAAAGCTGGGCAGTTACCTCAAGAGCTAGTCGGCCCGAGGCTCCCGCCCCGGACTGTCTCGACGATAGGGCAACAGCAACTCGACCAACTCCGGCGCATCATCCGCCGTCCCACGCACACCGTCAGCGCCCAGCCAACTGCTTCGTATGGCTACCTCAGGCCCGCGGCGCCAGTCGCTGTCTGCGCCGGGCAACTGATGGCTCGTGACCTCGTAGATCTGACCATCCGGCCCCGGCTCGTCGAGCAGCACGTATTCGAGACGCCGGCCGCCCCGCAGCCCCGACCCTCCCAGGAACCGTCCCTTGGCCTCATCCTCGCTCGCCGCCGAACCCGTCTCGGTTGCCCGAGCATCGATGTCTTCACAAGTCTGCTCCAAGACATAGAGTGCCGTGTGGACGCCCAGAGCTTCCAGACCAGCCCGCCCCTTCTCGTAGCCCACACCACACCAGACCGCCGCCGGCGCCAGCATCGCGAGGGCGGCCCCCACTCCCCACACCCGCCTCGTCCGCCGCGCGACCATCAGGCCAACGGCAAGCGCGATCGGCGTGAGCGCGCAGAGGCCGAGCACCGGGCCCGCCATATTGGCGATCATCGCCGCCGCCGTGTACCCGACATGGCTATACACCGGCTGCGTCTCGATCGTCCCTTGACGCTCGATCCTCACTGCTCCGCCTCGACTTCCCTTGGTTCTCTCCCATGGGGATGCGTCGCTGGATCGAGCGGATGCCGTTTCAGCCGTATATAGAGAGCCGAGTAGTCGTCCATCGTCCCAAACACGCCGTCCTCTCCCAACCACTCGCTGCCGATAGCCCAGTGCGAGTACCCCGGTCCAGTGGCCGCGCCGTCGCTCACGATCTGATACGGCGGCACCCACTCATGTATCCCGCCCTCATCCACATCCGCCGTGTACCGGAAGGGCTGCCCCCACCCATCAACCCGACACGCCTTGTCCGCCATTCTCTCGGTCCATTCCTCCACCGTCGGCAACCGCCCCAACTCCGCCTCCCACTCGTCCGTCAGCGCCGTCGCCGCCTCGAGGTTGTAGAGCGTCGTGTAGAACTCCTCGCCAATCGCCCTCGGCGGCTCCACCGACGCCCACGTAATTGCCATTGCGCCGATCAGCCCAACCACAACCAGCCCCGCCACCACCCCTCCCCCAAGGCTCCGAGACCGGCGCCCGAGCATCAGCGCAACGGCAATCCCACATGCCATCAGCGCTAGTGGCAGCGTCGGAACGGCCTTCGCCCCGGCCGGGAAATACGAGTCAAAGCACGCCGACACATACCCCACATGCTGGTACACGGGCTGCGTCTCGATCGTCCCTTGATGCTCGATCCTCATTGCTCCGCCTCGACTTCCCTTGGCTCCCTGGCGTGGGGGTAGGTCTCCGGGTCCAACCCCACTTTGGGGAGCTCATGCTTCAACCCCCGGTAGTCATCATCTGTACCGAAGACGCCATCCTCCCCCAGC
>CAZKUN010000542.1:0-1655 GCA_964555935.1 uncultured Armatimonadia bacterium
GATAATCTTGGTTTCCGGCCCGACGAGGCGGCGGACTTCGCGGAAATTGATCTCCAACGCCGCCAGATCGACCTCCATCCAGGTCGGATGCAGGGCTTCGGGGCTTTCCAAGGGTCCGTGAAGGTTCTTCGTCACTCGGCCGCCGCTTCCTTGCCCGGGCGCCAGCCGGGACGCAAGTAGGCCGTCAGCTCGGCAATTGTCGCCACCGATTCGAGCGATCCAACCAGGCCGCTCACCCTGTCCGCGTTCGCGTCCCCCAGGGCCGGGCGGGCCCATTCGTGGAACTTGGCGTCGAACTCGTCGTCGGTCATGGGCAACTCGGGCTCTCCCTTGGGCAGGGGATGGTCGGCTGTCAGCCGTTGCCCGTCCCGGGTGGCCAGCGTGACCTTGACGCCGTACTGCGGCACGTCGTCGGTCGGATGAAGGGTGACGCGCCCCATCAGGTCGCGCACTTGCGCGTCGTCGATCAATTCATAGCTGCGCCACGTGAATTCACCCCGCGCGGCGGCGGCGGCGGCGAAATACTGGCTGAACTGGGCCTCCACGATGTTGGCTGGCGCCCGTTTGTGTTCGGGCGGATCGCCGACAATCTTATAGCTGTACTTACCGATGTCGATGTCGATGGCGGCGATGTCTTCCGGTTTGAGGTCGTTGTCGCGCACGAAGGCGATCACGGCGTCGATCGCGGCGTGGCTGCAGCGGCAAATGGGATAGGGCTTCACCGCCGTGTTCATCACCTCGAATTCCGTGCCCAGGCCGTCGAGGACGCGGGCCGCGTCCAACGGCTTGCTGGCGTAAAGCGCGAAGTAGCCGTGCTTGCCCTCGATCGGGTCAACGCTGCCCCGGTAGCCCTCGCGGGCCAGGAACAGGCTGACGATGGCGTTGTGGGCGGCCAGGCCGGTGTGGATACGCTTGTCCCACGAGCCGTTGACCTCGTACTGCTGGGCCCCGGCCGACTGACTGATGTTCATGCCGAAGGCGTTGCGCGCCTGCTCGACGGGCAGCCCCAGGATGCTCGTCCCGGCCAAGGTGCTGGCGAAGATGCCGGTCGTCCCGGTGGGGTGGAAGCCGCGCGCGTGGACGAAGGTGCCGTGCGCCTTGCCGATCTTGTTGGCGACGTCGTAGCCGACCACCGCCGCGGTCAGGAAGTCCTTGCCCGACACATCACTGTCCTCGCCCAGAGCCAGAAGGGTCGGGAAGATCGTTACCGCCGGGTGCATCACGGCGCCTCGGTGGATGTCGTCGTAGTCCATGGAATGGGCGTACGTGCCATTCAACAGCGCCGCGTACTGGGGCGGATAAAGATCGGCCTCGCCGACCACCGTGCAGGCGCCCTGGGCGCCGCGCACCAGGCTGGCCACGCCGCGCGTGATGGGCGCGCTGGAATCGGCGATACGGTGGCCGCCAAGTGTGCATGCCAGGAAGTCAAGGAAGAGCTGCTTGGTCCTCTCGACGACCTCGGCCGGGAGATCCTCGAAGCCCAGCGAGGCTGCGTATTCGCACAACCGATTACTGATCTTTGGCGTCTCGCCCGTCATGAGTTTTCTCCCTGGGGGCCGGCGCGCGATGCCCAGCCTTCTGTTCATGATTCCCCAAAGTCCCCGCCTTTGCAAGTAAGCGCGGCGCAGGCTTGGTCCGGATCTCGCGAAAGGCGA
>CAZKUN010000543.1:0-1641 GCA_964555935.1 uncultured Armatimonadia bacterium
GGTCTCCCGACCCGCGCCGTTCCTAGAACGGCATCTGCGAGACCGACTGACTCACAAGCGCAAACGCAATCGCCAGCATCCCCACGAGCCCCGTCCCACACGCGAATCCGGCAGCCAGCACCGGCGTGTACCGCCGCCATTCCTTCTCCCCGATGCGCTTCGCGAAGTAGTACTTTCCGAGCAGCGCGCCAAACAACTGTGGCAAGATAATGTGTGGGAACATCCCCAAGCCCCGGATGAATCCGTAGATCAACATCACTGGCCAGCCGAGCTGCGTCAGGATCCCGTAAGTCCCGATCCCAAACGCCAGCCCTCCGCCCATCACCCACGGCTTGATCGCGCGACGGAACATCTCCGTGTTCCCGCCCTCGGTGGTCGCGGAGAACCACAGCCACTGCTGCAACGCCTGGAAATCCCAGAATTTCTGCGTGTACGGGTACGCGACCGACGGGATCGGATTCAGGCGCCAGACGAAGCTCCAGAAGAGAAAGCTGCAGACGATCATGATCGGGAACATGAGCGCCTCGGCCTTGATGACGCTCGTGAACTTGGTGCCCGTAAGCTCGACCTCGCGGAACTTCTGCGCTGTCGCGCCGTAGTTCGCCAGCGGAATTGGCGCGAACCAGATGTCCACGCCCTTGTACCCGCTGAAGATGAACGTGGCCTCGCGGATCATTGGGAAGCCCACGAACTGACCCGTCAGTCCTACCATCCGCGCGTTAATATACGATTGCAGTGGCGTCCAGAGATACCCGTAGATAATGACGAACCAGAGCGGGAAGTTGGGCACCAGATACCGGCACAGAACCACGTAACCTGTCGTCGCGATGAGGAACGCGATGAGCGGCCAGATGATGGGCACGTCGCCACGCCCCGGCGGCGCCTTGCCGACGCCAATGCCCAAGGGCCGGCCGGTTCGTTTCGCCTCAATCCACGATCGACCGATCTTGATGAAGCCGATGACCGCTACGCTGAAGGCAGTGCCGATCCCAAACGACAGCCACACGTCAATCGACGCGGCCCACGCCGTGCGGGTCGTCTCCATGCCCGGCAACCAGGTCGGCAGATTGCCCGTCACTTGGAGGATCGGATTCACGAAGATGGTAGCCCCGGCGGCAACCGCGCTCCCAACCACCATCCAGAACGGCAGCACGAAGCCGACGAATACGGTGCTGAGGTCGGTGCTGATGCCCGTCGGCGCGCCGGGAAGGAATCTCTCCGTCCCCTGCGTGAAATCGATCCAGGGAATCGGCAGGATGGCCACCGGCTTCACGAGCATGACGTTCGACAGCGTTGGGACACCAACGTAGATGAGGCCAAAGCCCAGTCCGATCATCGTGCCGACGCTGAACACGCGCCAGCGCCATGTCTCGGACTTGCTTGATGTCTCCGCGAGCGCCGTCGCGCCCTGAGCGGCGATCGGCGCCATGGGAAATGGAAGCTTCTCGCCGTCAGAGCTAATGCGAAAGAGCGTGTACCCGAAGCTAAGCCAGGCGACGCGGCTGAGGACCTGAGTGGCAAGAAGCAGCATGATCGCCGGCACCCAGTCGGGGTGCCAGAAGGTCCGGGTGATGATGGCTTCAGACTCGGGGCCTGGCGCCACCCAGTTTGGGACTTGCTCGCCGAGGCCGCCAGGAGCGG
>CAZKUN010000544.1:0-1611 GCA_964555935.1 uncultured Armatimonadia bacterium
ATCCGGGAGGTGTCCGGATCGGGACGGCGGAGATCTACCGTCAGGTCGAACGCCTCGACGAGGTCGTCGAGAGCGTTGCCGTGGGACAGCAATGGGAGGGAGACGAGCGAATCGTCTTGTTCGTGGTGCTGCGTGACGGGGTGGAGCTCGACGACAACCTCAGAGCCAGCATTCGGAGGGAGATCAAGGCGAACAGCTCACCACGTCACATACCGAAGGTCGTGCTCTCCGTCCCAGCCATCCCGCGAACGATCAGCGGCAAGGTGAGCGAGATCGCGGTTCGCCGCGCGGTCCACGGACTATCTGTGGAGAACGCCGATGCGCTCGCGAATCCGGAGTCACTCGCCCACTTTCAGGACCTCGCCGAGCTGCGGGGATGACGAGACATCGCGACCCTTCGATACCGAGGACGGCATGACAGATCCGACCGTAGATCCGGCACTGCGGTCGTGGGTCCCGGTCGACTGGGACTCGGACTTTCCGATCCAGAACCTCCCGTTCGGCGTCTTCAGCAGCGCGGGAAGATCACCACGTGTGGGTGTCGGCATCGGCGGTGAGATCGTAGATGTCTCCGTACTCTCGAACGCCGGTGTGTTCGATGACGTCTCCCTGCCGGCCGGCCTGTTCTTGGCTGCGACCCTGAACCCGTTCCTCGAACTGGGCAAGTCCGCCTGGGATTCGGTGCGCCGAAAACTTTCGAGTCTGCTTGCCGACACCGGACGGCGGCCGTCGATTCCTCCCGAGGCCTTTCTCGTACCGATGGCCGATGCCCAGATGCACCTCCCCGTCGATGTCGGGGACTACATCGACTTCTACTCGTCACTCGAACACGCGACGAATGTCGGCAGGTTGTTTCGACCGGACGAGCCGTCCCTGTTGCCCAACTGGCGCCACCTCCCGATCGGATATCATGGACGCTCATCGTCGATAGTCGTCGACGGGACACCGATCGTTCGGCCATCGGGCCAACGCAAGCCGCCCGACGGCGATCCCGTGTTCGGACCCACCGGGCGTCTCGATATCGAGCTCGAGGTCGGCTTCATCACAGGGAACGGCGGTCCGCTGGGCGTTCCGATCGCCGTGGACGCCGCAGAAGAGCACATCTTCGGGCTTGTCTTGGTGAACGACTGGTCGGCGCGTGACATTCAGGCATGGGAATACCGGCCGCTGGGACCATTTCTCGGGAAGTCGTTCGCCACTTCGATTTCACCGTGGGTAGTGCCACTTCAGGCACTCGCTCCGTATCGAGTGATCGCACCGACGCAGGACCCTCCCCCTTTGCCCTACTTGACCATCGAGCCCAACCGTGGAATCGACATGAACCTGACCGTCGACCTCAACGGGACCACGATCACGACAGCCAACTTTCGGCATATGTATTGGACGATGGCCCAGCAGCTGGCGCATGCGACCGCGAACGGAACGAATGTCAGGGCCGGGGACCTCTTTGCATCGGGAACGGTTTCCGGCCCTGAAGCGACGGCACTCGGATCACTGCTCGAGATGACACGGAGCGGCGTCGAGCCCATTCGGCTCAACGACGGGGACAGCCGCACGTTCCTCGAAGACGGTGACCGGATAACGCTACGCGGGTGGTGCACGTCGGACGGC
>CAZKUN010000545.1:0-1264 GCA_964555935.1 uncultured Armatimonadia bacterium
GTTGAGATGACGAGAGGAACCCTTGCAAGATGAGGCCCGAAGTCTGAGCCAAGCTCCAGGTCATAGACAGGGTTGACCCCATGCATAATGATGGCGGCGATACGACCGGCCGCAAGGTCTGCCTGCAGTCGTGCTGAATCTGCCTGCGATCCCTGCACTTGAGAAGATGCCGACGTGATATCGAGTGTCTTCCCGTAGTTTCCAAGAGTCTCGTTGATGAAGTTCACGAGGATCTGGTGATCGACTGAAGAGTCATCGGAGATGACAAGGCTCTCGCCGCGTGCTTCGAAGAGGCGCTTTGCGAGGCCCTTCGCAGGAGCAACCTCTGCCCCGCCGACCTTCGCGACCGGCGACTTCACGCCGGCCAGCTTTGCCACTTCGGACACGAGGGCCGATAGCAATCGCGTGCGACCACTGCGCCCCAGAACAACTCGCTCATCGGCATTGCTGCCGGTCAGTGACAGGCGAGATTCGATTTGAGCATGGAACATAAACTCGTCGGGCTGCTCGGCATCGCGGCGGGCACTCCACGCAGCGGTGAACTCGACCGGCGACACCCAGTTGCCGAGAAAGTCGGCGTCGAAGGAGACGATGACGCGGGCTGCAGACATCTTGTAGTGGGGCAGTCTGCGAACACCGTGGGATGACAGGTGCGCGTCCAGTGCGGCGCTGTTGACGCCTGCATCGTAGATCACATGACGGCCGTCAGTGAAAGCGCCGAGAAACTCGTCCACACGCGCCTTCGTCGTTGGCCCGAGCAACGACCCCGTCAACACAACCACGGCACCCTTGGAAGAGGCACTCTTCAAGCTGCTCTTGATTGATGAGTCGATCGCATCCCAGGTCGACTCCTCCCCACCCTGCTGCGGGCCTGCGAGACGCTGAGAATCGTAGAGACTCAGCAACTCGGCCTGGCCGATGGGACAGGTGCCTCCATCTGAGACAGGATGCGTGCGGCCCCGACCAGCATCAGGGGAACGGTAGCCCTCCAACTTGATAGGACGACCATCCCTATTCTGTACGAGAAGGCCGCAGCCAGCCGCGCAGCCGCCACAGGTTGTGGCGTACTCAACGGAGACGCCTGGAACGACATCTTCGTGGGGCGTAAGCAACGGGATCGCCTTTTGAACCGGACCACGAGAGCAACCGGTTGCGGCGGCACCCGCCGCACCAAAACCAGCGATCTTGAGGAAGCTTCGGCGCGACCACCCTGAGTCGTCTCGGGTCGCTGGAAGCTCTTCAATGAACTCGTCAATTGCCGGGC
>CAZKUN010000545.1:1274-1522 GCA_964555935.1 uncultured Armatimonadia bacterium
ATCAGCGCCCAGTGAATAGTCCTTCGTTTTTCTCTCATCCAAACTCATGAATGCTTGCTTCCCATCAGTAGTGACACCCTGCACAATCCGTAGACGCATGGAGATTCGTATTCCCCAACCAGCCCTTTTCATTCACCTCACGGTGACAGTCAACACACCAGCCCATGGAGAGGTCTTCGACCTGACGCACACGCTCCATCGTTTCGATCGGCCCATGACATTGCTGGCAATCAACACCTGCCATCACA